>CAMAVO010000028.1 GCA_945861685.1 Chitinophaga pinensis
TTGCTGTCGGTACCTGATTGCATCAACTGAAGGTAGTCGATGATAATCATTTCAACATTGTGCTGCGTTTTTAGTCTGCGGCATTTGGCGCGAAGCTCAAAAATGGAGAGGGCAGGAGTGTCGTCAATAAATAGCGGAGCATCGGAAAGCGGTGTTATTTTCGATTGCAGTTGCTGCCATTCGTGACTTTCTAATTGTCCGCGTCTTAGTTTATCGGCAGGCAATTCTGTTTCGCTGGAGATAAGCCTGTTCACCAATTGAATGGATGACATCTCTAACGAAAACAGCGCAATGGGCTTTTTGAAATCAACAGCAATGTTACGCGCCATTGACAATACAAAAGCTGTTTTACCCATACCGGGACGGGCGGCAATAATTACCAAATCTGATTTCTGCCAGCCTGCAGTAATGCGGTCTAGCGCAGAAAATCCTGAAGGAACACCGGTTAAATGCCCGTCATTATTTTTTGCTTTTTCAATTTCTTTAATGGCTTCATATAACAACGAACTCATTTTATCGTAATTCTTGCGGATGTTGCCCTCGGCAATACCGAACAAATTACTTTCTGCTTTATCTAATAAGTCAAATACATCGGTAGTATCCTCAAAGGCATCGTTATAAATTTCGCCCGAAACGCGAATTAGCTCCCGTTGAATAAATTTTTGAGAAATAATTCTGGCATGAAATTCAGCGTTGGCTGATGAGGCAACACGGTTGGTAAGTTTGGTGATATAATAAGGCCCGCCAACCAATTCAAGCTCGCCTGTTTTCTTTAATTGTTGTGTAACTGTTAATATGTCAACCGGCTGGCTTTCGTTGAATAGTTTCATGATGGCAGCATAGATTTTCTTGTGCTCATCTCTGTAAAAACTTTCTGGTTTCAGTATTTCAATCACATCTGAAAGTGCATCTTTTTCAAGCATCAATGCGCCTAATACAGCTTCTTCTAAATCAATAGCCTGTGGCGGTAGTTTTCCCAGTTCAATACTCGGGAGTTGCCCTGTAGACTTGGTTTTTCGCAATGTTTTTATTTTATCTCCTATTTTTTCCATGCTGCAAATATAGCTGCAAAATGCGCCTTGATTTTTAGTGTTAACGGTTTATATTTTCAAACAAATCCGAGCCTGTTATTTGGCTAAAATTATTTGTCGAAAAATCTTAGTCTTGGTAAGCCCTTGATTTTTAATTTTGGGTTATTAACATTTAACTAACAAGTTGCCGACAGTTTATGAACCTAAAATTAAACATTATTTATCGGGCACTGAAATTTTAGATGCCTTAGTTTTAAACAAACAGATTTTACTCACCTTTGTAAGCATAAACTCTTAAAACCATGAAAGACCTTTTAATGAAATATGCCGACTACAACCTTTGGGCAAATGACAGAATTGCCACTGTGTTGAAAGGATTGGATAATTCCATTCTTGATAAAGAAATTCCCAGCAGTTTTAATTCTATCCGCAAAACTGTTTTCCATATCTGGGATGCTGAGTTCATTTGGTTGCAGCGATTGAACGGGCTTTCATTGAGTGATTGGCCCAGCAAACAATACGGTGCTGAAACCCCGATTGATAAATTTTTGGAGACATCAAATTCGTTTAAGCAATTTGTTGAGCAATTGCACGAAGTAGAATTTACAGGCGATTGTGTTTACAAAAATCTGAAAGGCGCTGAATACCGCAACCCCCGTAATGAAGTGTTGCAGCATATTTTTAATCATTCTACTTTTCATCGCGGGCAGATAGTAACCATGCTGCGCAATTCAGGAGTTACGGAACTTCCTCAAACAGATTTTATTTATTACACCCGCAGTAATTAATTAAAAAAGCCCGCTCCCCACACAACAAGGGAACGGGCTTCACCCAACTAAACACACACTATTTTATAACGGTAAATCGTTTGCTTACTGTTCCTCCTTCAGTATTAATTCGTAAGAAATAAATGCCTGCTGCTAAATCGGAAACATTGATTGTAGATGTTGGATTCTGGATGTTAGAAGTTGGAGTAATCTGTTCTCCTATGGTATTTAAGATATCCAATTTCCAGCCTCCAACTTCCAGCTTCTGATCAACAGAAACTGTCAGTAATTCTCTTGTTGGATTAGGATAAACGCTGATGCCTGCTTCAAGACTGTTAAGTTCATGAACCGAAATGCCAAGGTTGGTTACAACGATAGAATCGTTCTGTATCCCCAACTGCACTTCGTCCTCATTGTTGCGGATGAGTTTAACATCGGTTATGTAAAGATCAAGTGTTTGGTAAAGTGTTTGTTTTCCGCTCAGGTTGTCAATGGTTATAAAGTTAAGTTCGCCTATGGTTCCGTGCCCTGAAATATTCTGGTGGTCAATGCGTGTTAAGGCCACATCCATCATTCCCTGTGCATGGAAATTCTTGCGGATAGAAATTGCATTCAGTCCGTGAACACCAAACCATGAATTATTAAAACTGATGCCCATGCTGTTTGCCTGCAATAAATCAGGATTATAATGCACAGTAAATGCAATTCCGTAAACATCATTGGCCTTTACTGTTTCGCTTCCAAGGTTCACAGGAACAACTACGCTACTTCCTGTTAACACCGTATCAACAGGGGCTGTAAGATATAACATAGGGTCATTATCATCGCGTGTTTCTATGCCCGAAAAATTGTGAGTAAGCGCATAGTTTTGAATAACGGCCAACGTGTCGTTCACATCAATAACAGCATCACCGTTGCAGTCAATGTGTTTGTAATCCACACCCGATACCAGTTGTTGTCCCCAAGCCGGTGAGGCCTCGGGCTGCCAGTTAATGGTTGCGTTTGGTCTCAGTAATCCGTTTGTTCCGTAACCAATTCCTATGGTCAGCAAATCCATATTGTGAGCCTGACCATCAGCATTGGCATCACCGGGCCAAACAGAGTCTGTTTCGCAGGCAACCACATGAAATAAGCTGGTTAAAGCACCGCAGCCCGGGTAATAGGCATAACCAAAATAGGTTCCCGGATTTATTACGTTAATGGTTTGGGTATAAAGATTAAGTCCTGAACCGTTGCCTTGCGGGTCGGTATAATACTGCCAGTAATATTGTGTAGCACCCGGACCAAAGTCAAGTGTAATGCTGTCGCCACACACTTCAAACGTGTCAACTATAAAGGTGTAAGAAGTAACCACAATATCATCTGAAGAAGAACAGCCGGTATTAACATCGGTAACAGTAACCGTGTATTGCATATTGTTAACCATACTCGCCACCGGATTAGCTATGTATGGATTATCCAATCCTGTTGAAGGACTCCATTGATAGAAATAATTTCCGGGAACAGATGGCGTTGCATTCAAATGAGCCACTCCCTGACAGGCAAAAATGCTGTCGGGATATTGTGGCTGACCATTAGGAGCCTGACAGGAAACAGCTGCCTCAAAACCACCAAGTACTATGCTGAAATCAGTAGTAAACTTGATAGTGAGCGCACCGGTTGGGTTTCCGGTTAGGTTAGCTGTAATGGTTCCTATTGAAAGCGAACCCGAGGCCGGACCATAAAGAATAGTACCGCTTGTGCTGTTGTTATTGTAAATAGTAATGAAATCATAATTGGTTTCAGAATTGAAGTACGAGAAATTGAGGCTTGTTACATTTCCCTGTGTTGCCGGATACATGGTGAAAGCCAGATTTTCATTGTTCTGGTAATTTCCGTTTGGTCCGCCTGAATCATACAGCGTGCCGCCACAGGTTGTTATGTTGCTGCCATTATTGATATTCCATTCTTCCACATTGCTGTAATACGCTGTTATGTTTACCTCAAAACCATCGGAAATCGTAATGGTTTGTGTTGTAACCGAAGTACATCCGTTTACATCAATAGTAGTAAGCGTTACGGTATACGTTCCTGCACTATAGTAGTGGTAAAGAGTTGCAAGGTTTGAATTAAATGTGCTGCCATCACCAAAATCCCACATGTAAACAAAACACTGATCCGATGCATTTGCATTGAATAAAACAGAGTCGCCACAAGCCCATGGATTGCTTTGATAGTTGAAATCATTGAAACAGGTTTGCTCACAAGGCAACACGGTGTAATAATTTGACGTAGTAGGGCAACCGCCAAACCATGCGTAAGCAAAATATGTTCCTGTATCACTTACTGTAATGCAGTTTGTTTGTTCGCCTGTAGTTGTCCATATATAATTGAATGCACCTTCCTGCACACACAACTCTTCAGTTGAGTTGCAGAGATACACAGTGTCGTTTACCGGATGGATGTAATCAAGGCATATCGTATCTATATCATAACAACCGTTTTCACTATAAGCTGTTACTGTGTAGCAAATAGGCCCCTGAACAATGGCTAATGGGTTAGCAATAGCTGTAGCGTTTAAACCTGTTGCAGGAAACCATTGATAAGTGTAAATTCCTGTTCCTCCGGTTGCACTTGCATTGAGCTGATAAGTTCCTGGCTGACATATAGTATAATCGTTGCCGGCATTAACAGTAACAGGAACTCCGCCTTGAATAACAATGTTGTTGTATGAAGTAGTTGTGCACCCGTTAATGTCAGTGGTGGTAAGCGTAACAAGATACGCAACTCCATTAGCTGGCAGGTAATAATGATAAACTGTAGGTTGTGAATTTGTTTCAATATGCCCGTCACCAAAATCCCAGGTCCAGTTTACAATTTGTGTTCCACTTGTGCCAACAAATAATACCGAGTCACCACAGGCCCATGGATTGTGTTGGTAGGTGAACACGTTAAAGCAATTGGTATTGCAGGGTAAAACATGGAAGGTTTTTACTACCGTTCCGCAACCTTGAAAATAACCGTAACCCGAATAGGTTCCGGTTGCGTTTACAACAATTCCTGCAGTGGTTGAACCGTTAGACCAGTTATAATATTGCGCTCCTGTTGGCAACAGAAGATAAGCCTGACTGTTGCAGAGGTATACAGTATCGTTGCTTGAATTACCCTGCAATGCTGATACAACTATCGTGTCTAACGATGTGCAGCCGTTTACATCCGTTGCCCATACCCAGAAAGTTTCGTTATAAACATTGCTGAATGTTTGAGATTGCAGCGTTGGATTTGAAAAATAAGATTGAGGCTCCCATAAGTAGGTATAGTTTCCGCTACCACCTGTTGCCTGTGCAGTAGCAGTATAACTGCCGTTGCATATAACGGTATCCTGACCTGCATCTACATCTATGTAACTGATTATGGGTGTTACTGTCATGCTTGAATATGCTGTACAGTTGTTGGCATCAATGGTTATCAACTCAACCAATCGTGGTGTATTTTGAGTTAGTACTAGCCATCCGGTTGATGTGGTGCTGAAAATATCAGGACTTGCATACCACTGCCACGAAACAATTTGTTGTCCACCTGTGCCTATAAAGAAAATACTGTCGCCACCGCAAAAAGGCATATGTGTGTAATTGAAAAGATTCCATGCATTAGTGCAAGCATCTTCGCAGAGGCCAACAAAAAACTGGCTTGTAAGAACGCCACAACCTTGAGTGTATTCAAGTGCTGTGTAGGTTCCAGGCTGAGTAACTGTAATGCTTTGTGTTGTTTGGTTAAGTTGAGTATAGTTTCCAAGTGTGTCCAGAAAATTAAGCCATTGATAGGTAGATCCCGGACCAAGGTTAAGAGTTGCTGTATTGTTATTGCACATGAAAACACTGTCGCTGCTGGTGGTATAAGAAGTAACAATAACATTATCAACAGCTGTGCAGCCATTGGCATCTGTAACAACCAGTGTGTATTGCTGATTAAAAACATCTTCAATTACCGGGTTGGCAATGTTTGGGTTGCTCATACCAATGGGCGGTGTCCAGTAATAAGTAAAGGGTGCTTGTCCTGTTGGTTGAGGATTGGGAATATATGCGCCCTGACAGACTGTAGTATCAGAAACACCAATTTCAACCGAACAGTTTGTAATCTGCTGAACATTTCCAAGTGTGTCAAACGAAGCCACCCAGGCATCTTCAGCACCGACCTGATAGTCGTAATCTCTTCCAAAAACTGCCAACTGACTTGTCCATGTTGGTATTAATTGATTAGCATCTAATTGATAATCGCCACTGAAGGTATGTAGTAGTTGTGCTACTCCACTGGTGTTTACATTGTAAATTTTCACATTGTCACTATTATAATCTGATAGCGCAACTGAAAAAGATCCACCCTGATTTTTCACAAATCCTCCAACGCCAACATTGTTTGGCAGATTTGATAAAACGATATGATTGCCGTTCAAATCAAAACGGAGTATCTGTCCCTGAGAATTCATGCTCAGTTGATTCAATACATAAATATAGCTGCCTGATTGAATTAATTTTTTTGCACCGTCATACCCTGTGCCCACAGTGCGTGTCCATAAAGTGTCACCAACAGAGTTCGTGCGAATAACAATGCTGCCGCCTATTGTAGAAACAGAGTTATATGATTCACCGCAAAGCATATAACCGCCTCCTGAGAGTTCAATCATATCATGTCCTCGCTGCCAGCCTGCCGGTACACCATAGTTTTTTGCCCATAACGAATCGCCACTTGAATTGGTTTTTACCATATATAATTTACCCGAAGCAAATTGATTAATTAAATCCCAATCTCGTATTCCAAAAATTGCATAACCACCATCTGATGTTTGAATGGCTTTTTCTGCCTGACATTGAAATGCACTGCTGAATGTTTTTGTCCACAACCAGCCACCATTGCCATTAATTTTTGTCAATGCCATTTTGTTGGAGTTGGAGCCATTAAGTTTGGTTCCTCCCAAAATCATATTCCCGTCCGCTGTGTTTTGTATTGAATTAACTTCAGTAGCATCTCCCAAACGTGTTTGCCATAAATATTGCCCTGTTCCTGCATCAACCCTTACAATATATGCACCGCTTGGTGAAGTAGCATATCCTGCCCCAACAAGGTCGCCACCAAAATAGGTTCCTGAGTTAAATCGCTCATATTGTGTTCCCGGATTTCCGAAGGTAAATTCAAAATAATTCTGTGCATTTGCTGTTAAAGCAGTTGATACCATAATAAAAGCGCTGATAATAGCCTTCAGGCTTCTGGCTTTTGATAGTTGTAGTGGATTTTTCATATCACAATGGTATTAAATTATTGTCTTTCTCAGTTTGTTGTTCCCGTGTGGGTATAATTTCACGCTACAAAGATGTAACGGTATTTTCTGTACAACAAAAACAAATTTAGCTGTTTGTCGGACACTAAATTTGTATTGTAATTCTTAACTGAATTGTATTTTATATTGTAAATACTGTATTTTTACGCAGAATAAATTAATACAATAATTGTATTTTATCGGATTGTAAATACTAACCTGTATTGAAATAATTACCAATTGTTAAGTAGCAAACTCATCTCTATCCTCAAAACGTTCTCGGCAAGGGAGCTGAATGCCTTTGAAAAATTGGTTGGTTCTTCTTTCTTTAATGTAAATGAAGATGTATCGGCATTGTTTTTTGAATTGAAAAGGCTGTTTCCGGAATTTGATGAAAAACAAACGGAGAAGAAATCTATTTATAAAAAAGTGTTTCCCGGAAAGCGATATAATGAGCAAACGCTGCGATATGTAATGACTGATCTCACGCGCCTGCTTGAAGAGTTTCTGGTGCAAAAGCAATTTAGTGAAAACGAAACATTACGAAAGCATTTGCTCATGCAATCGCTTAATCAGCGCGATTTGGATAAATATTTTCTGCAACATATGAATGATGCGTATGAAGTTCAGAAAAAATCACCTTACAGAGATGCCTTGTTTTATGAGCGGCAGGCTATGCTGGAAGAAGATAGTTACTCCTGGACTTCACGAAAAGACAACCATGCCATAGATAGTAGTCTGCAAAGCTTGGTTGATAATATTGATATTCATTACCTCACTAAAAAGCTCAAGTATTCGTGTGAAATTATCAATCGCATGAATGTTCTAAAAGTCCAATACAATATTTCATTCCTTGATAATACGCTCGAATTTCTCAAGCAGAATTCTTTTAGTCATGTACCTGCTATTATGGTGTATTTTCAGGTTTTACTTACGTTGCGTGAAAGCGAAAATGAAGTCCATTATCGTAAATTAAAAACATTACTTGAAGAGCATATTGATAAATTCCCAAACGCTGAATTGCGCGATATCTATGGCTTTATTCAGAATTACTGTATCAGACAAATTAACTTGGGTAACAATAATTACCTCCGAGAATTGTTTGAGAATTACAAGATATTACTCGAAAAAGAAATCATAATAGAAGATGGAAGCCTTGCCCAGTTCGACTTTAAGAACATCGTAACCATTTCACTGCGTTTAGATGAATTTAAATGGACTGAAAAATTTATTGAAAAATACAGCTCGATGCTAAGTGCTGACTTCCGTAAAAATGCAATTAACTATAATCTTGCGCGTTTACACTACTCTAAAAAACAATACCGTGACGCTTTGAGATTGTTGCTTGCGGTGGAATTTACCGATGTGTATTATCATTTAGATTCCAAATCTTTATTACTGCGTATTTATTATGACTTAGAAGACTGGGAACCCTTGCTTTCATTATTCAACACCTTCAAAATTTATCTGAAAAGAAACAAACTGATTTCAGAATACCAGCGCACAACCTACACTAATCTTGTTAAGTTTGTACGCAAACTCACGCGTATAAAAATGGGAAGTAAGTTGCCTTTAGAAAAAGTAAAACAGGAAATTGAGCAGGTTAAACAAATAGCTGATTTAACCTGGTTGCAAAGCAAAGCAGAAGAGCTGAAATAATAACTTTTTTGCTTTGCCCTTATGCAAAAAGTGTAATAATGAAAACATAGGAGTATTCAGATGTATTGGATTAAGATTAATACTTTTGTCAAATGAACATAATAGTAACAGGAGCCAGCCAGGGAATAGGCTATGAGTTGGTTAAAGACTTTTGCCGTCAACTTAAAAGTGGTAAAATTATTGCCCTTTCGCGTAATGCAGAAAACTTAGAACAACTGAAAACGGAATGTGGAGCAATTAATTCTTCGGTTTCTGTAATTCCTGTTGTTGCAGATATTTCATCCGTTATACTATCACAAACTCATTCAGCATTATTCCAAAGTGAAATGCTTCATGTTGATATACTCATAAACAATGCAGGCTTATTAGTAAAGAAGAATTTAAGTGATTTAAGTGAAGAGGATATTTACCGTGTCTATAATGTAAATGTGTTTTCCATATTCAGATTGGTAAAACTATTGAAACCACAAATGGGAGGGGAGAAGCAAACGCATATTGTAAACATTAGCAGCATGGGCGGCTTTCAGGGAAGTGCTAAGTTTGCAGGGCTTTCAGCATATAGTTCATCAAAAGGTGCAGCAGCTATATTAACGGAATGCCTTGCTGAAGAATTTAAAAACGACAACATTAAAGTAAACTGCCTTGCATTGGGTGCAGCACAAACCAAGATGCTTGAAGAAGCATTTCCCGGCTATAAAGCCCCGCTCACTGCAGAACAAATGGCAAACTTTATTTCAAACTTCTCACTCAAAGGCAGTAATTTATTCAATGGAAAAATTTTGCCAGTTTCATTATCCACACCGTAAAAAGATTTGAATATATATAACATTAAACTATTTCCAAATTACTAGTAATAGATTATTACGTCAATGATATTAAGTAAATTTTTACTAAATAAAATGACCTTCAGTATTTTAATTGTTAAAAATTTAAAATTATGAATAGCAAAAAAAAATTCATAAAAACTATAAATTCCTATTGTAATATTATCGTAGGTGTTTTTATTCTTTACTTTTGTTTTGATGATACATTTGCTCAGGCTCCCTCAATTTATTGGCAGAAATCATTTGGAGGAACTTCAGGTGAAGATTTCAGATCGATTGATTTCACTAGTGATGGCGGTTATATTTTAGCAGGCAATTCCGAGTCTAATGATGGCGATTTAGTATCAAATTATGGAGAAACGGATTATTGGGTAGTTAAGTTGGATGACCTTGGAAACATAGAATGGCAGAAGAATTATGGAGGATCGGATTATGATGCCGTTCAATCCATATCACAAACAAGTGACAATGGATATTTTATTGCCGGATATTCTTTTTCTGAAGATGGCGATATTTCTGGTCATCATGGCACAACTGATTATGCTGATTTTTGGATTCTAAAAACAGATACTGCAGGGAATATTCAATGGAAAAAAATATTGGGCGGCACTAATTCTGATTTTCCATATTCATCTCAGCAAACCAATGATGGAGGTTTCATACTATCAGGAAACTCATATTCCAATGATGAAGATATTACAGGAGCACATGGCGATTCGGACTATTGGGTAGTGAAACTGGATAATACCGGTTCTGTTGTATGGCAAAAATCTTATGGAGGTTCAGATGATGATCAGGCATCGTCTATTCAACAAACTTCAGATGGCGGTTATCTGATAAGAGGCGAGACAGAATCAATAGATGGAGATATAACACAAAATAATGGGTTGTATGATTACTGGTTGGTAAAAATAAATGCGTTGGGCAATATTGAATGGCAAAAAACTTATGGAGGAACTAGAGATGAAACCACAAGATCTGTTCAGCAAACAATTGACGGAGGGTATATTCTTGTGGGATATTCCAACTCAATTGACGGAGATATAACAGATCATCATGGTTCACCAGATTCCACGGATTTCTGGGTAATTAAACTTAATGATTCAGGAAATATTGAGTGGAAGAAATCACTTGGAGGAACAAGCATAGATTTTGTATCGTATATTCAAGAGATTGCAAATGAAGGATATGTTGTTGCAGGGCATTCAAGGTCAGTTGATGGTGATGTAACAGGAAATAATGGCAATTACGATTTTTGGATTGTAAAACTTGATACAAATGGCGATGTTTTATGGCAAAAATCATATGGGGGCTCACAAAATGATGAGTTCAGATCCATGCAGCAAACAAATGATGGTGGATATGTT
Source organism: Chitinophaga pinensis (assembly GCA_945861685.1). Classification (GTDB taxonomy): domain Bacteria; phylum Bacteroidota; class Bacteroidia; order SXHM01; family SXHM01; genus SXHM01. The sequence continues at coordinate 10,942 of CAMAVO010000028.1, forward strand.
ATTGCAGTTTATTCTCTATCAAATGATGGTGATATTTCAGGCAATCATGGAGGTGCAGATTATTGGATAGTTAAGTTAGACAACGAGGGGACTATTGAATGGCAAAAATCTTTGGGAGGTACAAATACAGATGCAATAAGTTCAATTCAGGAAACATATGATGGAGGTTATATTGTTACAGGGAACTCGTTTTCTTTTGATGGTGATATTACAGGAAATAACGGGAATTATGATTTCTGGGTTATAAAGTTATGCGATGCTTCAAGATCTTGTAGCACAAGCAGTATTGATTCAGCAGACAGGAACTGGTATTCGTTTTCAATCTTTCCTAACCCTAATAATGGAAAGTTTTTAATCGAAATAAAACTGGAAGAAATTGCAATAGTTGAATTTGAGGTAACCAATATGTTGGGTGAAATTGTATATTCATATTCCGAAAAATTAATAGTTTCCTCCTATAGTAAGAATTTTGATTTGCAATTAGCTCAAGGAGTATATTATTTTAATGTGATTTTAGAATTCAATGGGCAAGCAGAACGAAGAATTATTGAGAAAATAAATATAATAAAATAAGCCTTTACAACATTTTAATTATTTTGTTAATAATTGATGAAAGTATCTAAAAAATTTAAGTGGGAAGCGGCACACCGCATTCCCTGGTATAAGGGAAAGTGTCAGCATCTGCATGGACACTCGTATAAAATGGAAGTAGAGTTTGAAGGTGAAACCGATGCCAACGGTTTTGTCATTGATTTTCATGAGCTAAAAAAAATGATTCAACCTTTAGTTGATGAGTTGGATCACACCACCATTATCTCTGAAAAAGATACCGAACTGAAACAGGTGTTTGATGATAAAAAGTGGAAATACTTTTTACTGCCTTTTGATTCTACTGCCGAAAATCTGTGCAAATATCTTTCATCAGAAATTACCCGTTTGCACAGCGAAATTTTGAAACAGCATACTATTTCTGCTGTAGAGGTTAAGATTTTTGAAACGGAGACTTCGTGCGCTACCTGTAAGTCTGAGTTGAAATAACATTCATTCTTTCTTCTTTTTTCTACCTTTGAAGCCTTTCATAAAAACGATTAGTTAATGAAACTATTAGAAGGAAAAACAGCTTTAGTAACAGGCGCCACCCGCGGAATAGGGCGGGGCATAGCCCTTAAATTTGCAGAGCATGGAGCTAATGTGGCCTTCACATTCCAAAGCTCGGTGGAGAAAGCACAGGAGCTGGAAAAAGAACTGGCCGCCTTTGGCATTAAAGCGAAAGGCTATCAGAGCAATGCAGCCGAAACCGCCACTGCCGAAAAATTAGTAAACGATGTGGTAACTGAATTTGGTGGCCTGCATGTATTGGTAAACAATGCTGGCATCACCCGCGATAACTTATTAATGCGCATGACCGAGGCCCAGTGGGACGAGGTAATGGACACCAATCTTAAATCAGTTTTCAACACCGTGAAAGCAGCGCAGCGCACCTTTTTAAAGCAGCGTAGCGGAAGCATCATCAACCTCAGTTCGGTGGTAGGCATAAAAGGCAACGCAGGACAGGCCAACTACTCGGCATCCAAAGCGGGCATCATCGGCTTTACCAAATCCGTTGCGCTGGAATTAGGCTCACGCAATATCCGCAGCAACGTAATTGCTCCTGGCTTTATTGAAACCGAAATGACAGGTGCACTGGACGAAAAAACAGTGCAGGGCTGGCGCGATGCTATTCCCCTGAAACGCGGAGGCACACCCGAAGACATTGCCAACACGGCCTTGTTCCTTGCCTCTGATATGTCGGCCTACATTACAGGACAGGTAATTTCTGTTTGCGGAGGAATGCTGACTTAGAATGCAAATAGTCTTCGAATATCCTTCCTGGTTTCTCCTCTTCTGCGTTGCAGCAGGTGCCTTGGTTGCGTGGTTCCTCTATCGCAGGGATAAAACATTTGAAATTCTTTCGCCTTGGCTGATACGCACCATGGCGGTGCTGCGCTTTATTGCAGTAACCATCATTGCTATTCTGCTGCTTTCGCCTTTACTGAAAACAAATCTGCGCGAAGTGGAAAAGCCCATTATTGTGATTGCACAGGATAATTCTGAATCCATTGTTGCCGGAAAAGACTCTGCTTTTTACCGCAACGAATACGCTGAGAATTTCAATAATCTCGTAAAGCAATTAGGCGATAAGTATGAAGTGAAAACCTATTCGTTTGGTGATAAGGTTGAAGAAAACAAAGAGTTTAATTACGCTGAAAAACAAACCGATATCTCCGGTTTGTTTGATGAAATAAACAACGTGTATGGCAACCGCAACGTGGGTGCTATTGTGTTGGCTTCCGATGGATTATTCAACAAAGGAAGCAATCCTGTTTATAGCACCGGGAAAAGTCTGGCGCCTGTTTACACCATTGCCCTGGGCGATACCAATGTGCGCAAAGATGTAATCCTCGCCCGCGTTAACCACAATCGCTTTGCCTATCTCGGAAATAATTTTCCGCTCGAGATAGTTGCCGAAGCCAAACAATTCAAAGGCTCTGAAGTAATGCTCACCGTGTTGTGGGACAGCGCAAAAGTTTTTGAAAAGAAGATTAACGTAAGCAGCGATAATTACAGCGAAACTATTCCCGTCATTCTGGAAGCAAAGAAACCCGGCTTGCAGAAATACACGGTGCGACTTTCCTCATTAAAAGGTGAAGTAACCCTGCGCAACAATAGCACCGAACTATACATTGAAGTACTCGATGGCAGACAAAAAGTATTGATTGTTGCCAACAACGCCCACCCTGATATTGCCGCCCTTAGACAAGCCATTGAAGTGAATGAGAATTATGAAGTGGATGTGCGTCTGCTGGATAACCTTGACAAGAATATCAACGGTTATAATCTGGTTATCCTGCACCAGATACCTTCACAGAAACCGGCAGGACAAAACCTGATGCAAAATGTTATTAAATCAGGCATTCCTGCTTTTTACATTTTAGGAAAAGATACCAAAATGCAGAGCTTTAACACCGCAGGTTTGGGTCTTGAAATACAGGTGAAGAATAATTCAGTAAACGAAGTGCAGGCTGTTACCGATGAAAACTTTTCGCTCTTTACGTTGGATGATGAACTGCGAAAGAACATTCAGAAGTTTCCTCCTTTGCAAGCGCCTTTCGGTGATTACAGGCTAAGCCCTGCTGCCTCGGTAATGCTGAAACAACGCATCGGCATGGTGGCTACCGATATGCCTTTGCTGTATTTTACCCAACAAGGTGAAAATAAAATTGGCGTGTTGACTGGCGAAGGTTTGTGGCATTGGAGACTGAGTGATTTCTCCATCAACGGAAACCACAATGCGTTCAATTCTTTTGTGAGCAAAATTGTACAATACCTTTCGGTAAAGACCGACAAGAGCCTCTTCCGTGTGAATGTTAAAAACCATTTCACCGAAAGCGAGCAGGTTGTTTTTGATGCCGAACTTTACAACGAAAGCTACGAGTTGATTAACGAACCCGAAGTAAACATGAGCATCGTGAACAGCGAGAACAAAAAGTTTCCGTTCACTTTTACCCGCACCGGAAATGGATATCGCCTTAATGCAGGAAATCTTGCACCCGGCAATTACAGCTATGAAGCTACGGTGAGCGTTGGCGAGAAAACCCTGAATGCACGTGGCAGATTTACCGTAAGTGCTTTGTTTATTGAAACCGTGAACACGGTTGCCGACCACCAGTTGCTTTACAACCTTGCCAAATCAACAGGCGGAAAAATGTTTTATAAAAACGAACTGGAAAACCTTGGCAACGAAATTGCTTCGCGTGAAGATATTAAGCCTGTGATTTACAACCAGAAAAAACTGCGCGATGTTATTCACTTTAAGTGGCTGTTCTTTTTAATACTGTTTATGATGGCAGCAGAGTGGGTAACACGAAAAAGAAATGGAGCTTATTAACAGGTAGAACCTTTACATTTGCAGAAATGAAAGAGAAGGAATTATTTGATACTGTTTCTTATAAATGCAGCAAGGCGGTAACACGCGCCTACAGCACTTCTTTCTCGCTTGCCATCAATGTGCTGCACAAAGATCTGATCCGTCCTATTCATTCTATTTATGGTTTTGTTCGTTTTGCAGATGAGATTGTAGACAGCTTTCACGAGTTTAATAAACCGGAATTACTGAAACGGTTTTCTGCTGAAACCAAACAGGCTATTAAAGAAGGAATCAGTCTAAACCCAATTCTCAACAGTTTTCAGCAAACAGTAAATAAATATAAAATTGAAGAGGAGTTGATTGATGTTTTTCTGCGTAGCATGGAAATGGATTTAGAAAAGAAAAACCACGACCGCAAGAGTTTTGATGATTATGTATTGGGGTCTGCAGAAGCGGTTGGTTTAATGTGTCTTCGTATTTTCTGCAAAGGAAATGAACAGCAGTATCAATCATTGAAACATCCGGCAATGAAGCTGGGTGCTGCTTTTCAGAAGGTGAATTTTCTTCGTGACATGAAGGCCGACAATCAAAATCTTGGTAGAATTTATTTTCCTGAGTTGCAGATAGAGAATTTTAACGAGCAGGTAAAGCTGGAACTGGAGCAGGAAATTGAAAGTGATTATCGCGAAGGTTATGCCGGTATCATGCAGCTTCCGAAAGAAAGCCGTTTTGCGGTTTACATGGTATATGTTTATTACTATTCGCTTTTCAAAAAAATAAAAAATACACCTACTGCAGGAATATTGAACGGCCGCATCCGCATTTCAAATCCGAGGAAATATGCGTTACTGGCGGGAGCGTATTTCAGGCATAGCCTTAATTTGATTTAGAAGATGAAAACGTTTCTTGTTTATTGTCTCTTATCTCTTGCCTCTGTTTCAATATTTGCTCAGGATTTAACCCTTGATGATGTGCGCAAAAAATATCCTCTTGCAACCAAGAATGATTCTGTTTGCAAAGAGCTTTATAATGCTCTCAATGGCAAGGCTGACGGCACAGATGTATTGTCCGGTTATGCCGGTGGTGTTACCATGCTGATGGCAAAATCTACTGCCAACCCTTTTTCAAAAATGGAGTACTTTAAAGATGGCAAGAAGCTGCTCGAAGATGCTATTTCAAATAATAAAAATGATATTGAGTTGCGTTTTCTTCGTTTTGCCATTCAGGATAATCTGCCGTCAATGTTGGGTTATAACGAAAACCTTGAAGAAGATAAAAGCTACATTATGAAATATCTTCCTATGCTCGATAAACGCGAGTTGCGCAAAGCAATTGCAAACTATCTAATTAAGTCGGATAAGACTGATGATAAAGAGAAAGCCAGTTTAAAGAAATATCAGAACTGATGTTTTGGATTACAGGAATATTGATTATGACCGCAAGTTTCTGGTTGATGGAAGCTACAGCATGGCTTGCACATAAATATGTAATGCACGGCTTTTTCTGGAATGTTCACCAGGATCATCATGTAATGACAGGCAGGTTCTTTCAGAAAAACGATTGGTTCTTTCTCATTTTTGCCATACCAAGTTGGTTGTTTATGATGTTCGGTATTATGGCGGGTTGCGACTGGCGAATGTGGGTGGGTATTGGTATTGCTGTTTACGGAGTAGCTTATACGTTGGTCCATGAGATACTGATTCACCAACGGATAAAACTGTTTAAGCGCACCGGCATTACTTACTTTATTGCCTTGCGCAAAGCACACCGTGCCCATCACAAGCATATCACTAAAGAAGACGGTGAATGTTTCGGTATGTTGCTGGTTCCCAAGAAATATTTTGAAGCAGCTAGGAAAGAGAAAATACTTTTTGATAATGCCTGATGGAGCAATATACTTATCTGCTCATTAATCTTTGCTCGCTTTTAGTTCCCTTTATACTCAGCTTTGAAAGCCGCATAGCCTATTACAAAAAGTGGAAATACCTTTTCCCGGCAATGACTGCAACAGCTGTATTCTTTATTATTTGGGACAGCATTTTTACAGCCAATGGCGTGTGGGGTTTTAATCCAAAATTTGTAACTGGAATAAGTGTGTTTAGTCTGCCGTTGGAGGAAATCCTGTTTTTCTTTTGTATTCCTTACTCAAGTATATTTGCTTATGAGGCGTTGGGATTAAGTTCAAAGTTTAAAGTTCAAAGTTCAAAGTTTATTTCAGTCTTGCTCCTAGTTGTATGTACTATTGGCGTTATTCTCTTTCACGACAAAGCCTACACATTTTATACCTGCTTGTTCCTCGGTATTTTTCTTCTTTTGCAATTGGTTTGGTTTAAAGGAGAATACATGGGCAGGTTTTATGCTGCTTACTTAGTAATTCTAATTCCCTTCACCATTGTAAACGGTTTGCTCACCGGCAGCTGGATTGGCGAACCGGTGGTTTGGTATAACAACGAAGAAAATATTGCTATCCGTTTTCTCACCATCCCTGTTGAGGATGTTTTTTACGGAATGCTGATGCTGGGGATGAGCGTGAGTATTTATGAAACAATTAAAGAAAAAGAGACTTAATTAACTCATACAATCACCCGAACACGATATCCTTCTTTCAATAGAATCTCTCCAACCTTTTTTCTGAAATCGCCCTGCAAAAGAATCTCTCCGTCTTTTGCACTGCCACCAACTCCGCACTTTGTTTTCAGCAGTTTTCCCAGTGCTTCCAAATCATCTTCGCTACCAATAAAGCCTGTGATTAGTGTCACTGATTTTCCTGCGCGGTTCTTCTTGTCTAACTCTACTCTCAGATTTTGTTTCTGATTTGGTAATGTGGATTGAGCCTCATCATCAGAGGAGTTGCTGATACTGAAGTTTGGATTGGTAGAGTAAACAAACCCGTCTTTGTTCTTGTTTTTGTTTGACATGGAGCAAATATAAAATGAAAAACATTCAGGATTTAATCCTGAATGTTTTTCATAAGATACTTAGATTCGGTTATGTTCTGAAGACTATATAACTGCAAGACGCATAGTATCAATCCTGTCTTTAAATCTAACCCACCAGATGTAAACACCGGCAGGAAGAGTATTGGTGTCAAATTTCACCTCGTGTTTGCCGGCACCAACTTCTTCATTCAACAAGCTACACACTTTTCTTCCTTGTATGTCATACAAAGCAATTTCAGCCAGACCTGATTCGGTGGTAGTGAAGTTGAATTTCACTTCAGCGTTTGCAGGATTTGGAAATACATTCAGTGTATTTACAGCTTCCGTTGTGCTTTCAACAGACAATGCAACGCCTTCTGCATTATAGATAACCAAGCCGCCACCGGCAGTTGCTATCCACACATTCATATTGTCATCTGTTGCCAGAGATCTTACATCATTCACAGGCAGAGATGAGTTGTTAGTACGGTGACTGATCCAATGTGTGCCGTCATATTGTATTACTCCGTTATCGGTTGCAAACCAGATATCTTTACCGCAACTGATATCATTCACTGACTGAAAAGAAAAACCGGTGATAGAGTAGTTGATATTGCTCCAGTTGTTTCCAATAATTCTTACAATTCCGTTTGCTGTTCCTATCCATGTGTTATCATCTTTATCAAAGGCAATTGCTTTTACTTCGTTGCTTTGCAGGGCTGAGTTAGAGGTGTTGTAAGTTATCCAGTTGCCATTTTCTAGTAAACCAATTCCATTACTGAATGTGCCTACCCATATTATATCGTTACTATTGATAGTTACGGAGTTGATGCCGTTTGCCGGAATTTGAGAGTTGGAAGTATTGTAAACAGTCCAGTTGCTGTTGTCAAATTTTACAAGCCCACCGCCCCAGGTTCCTATCCATTTGTTGCCATCCCTGTCAATAGTGATGCAGCGGATAATGTTTACTGGCAATGAAGAATTTCCGGTGTTATATACCGTCCACTCATGGTCATATAATTTTGCCAATCCGTTTTCAGTGGCAACCCACAATGCTCCGTTTTCTTCACGTGCTATGTCATTTACATGATTATGGGGAAGATCAGAGTTTTCTGTTGTTAGGGTTGTCCAGGATGTGCCGTTGAAATAGTTGAGACCAGCTGTTGTTCCTATCCAGGCGCTGTTGCCTGTAGTTGTAACAGCCAGTACGGAATTACCTGCAAGCGGTGAATTGTTGGTGTTGTAAACTTCCCAATCTGATGTTTGGGCATTGGTGGCATCGGTGAGGCTTATCAGCAGCACACTGCACAAGAGGATGATTTTTGTTTTCATGTTATTATTTATTAGGGTTATTATTTTATTTCTGTTGATTAAAAATTTGTACTGCAAAGGACCGTCATTCAATTGTTAAATACTCTTAAAAAATCCTAATTAATGTTAAAAACAGGACACACTATTGGCTGTCAGCCTTGCTGAAATCCTTGTTTTTACTGTGTTTTTAAGTTGTTATTATTTACCGAAGCTGAACTCTATCTCAAACTCCTGTCCGGATGATTCGGGAGTGTTTGCTATTTTGGAATGATGCAATTTGTTGCCTACATACTCGTTGAGGAAACTGTTTGTGCCCGAAACTTCTTTCACAATGATGAGGTTGTTTTCATTGATGGTGAATGTTACTGATACAGTTGCAGGTTCTATTTTTTCTCTGCTTAGTTCGGGCATGCCAATTTTTTTAACAACCTGTTCGCGTACTGCTGATGCGGTTGTTTTGCTAGTGGTATTTTTTGCTTCTACTTTGCCGGTGCTTAAAAGCAGGCTTGTAAAGAGGGTGATGATGATTGCTATAGTTTTCATGTTTTTTTTTAGATGCTGAAACAAGTTCAGCATGACGTTTTGTTTTTGCTTAGACACACCTTTGGCTGTCCGGGGTGTTTTTCCGGGTTTTTAATTGTTTTATGTTTAGTTAAATTTTAGAGAACCAGGTTGGTATCGGGATATTTTAGTTCCAGATACATGCGGTTGAGTTTGCTCAGTTGCTCATACTGCTCTCGTGATATTCCGATGTCAGCAGCTGCGGCTTCTACCTTTTTCTTTTCCTTTTTTACAGGTTCAGGTGGGGCAGGAGGTACCGGAGGCGTTGTCAGTTCGGGTGCTTCCGGTGCTTCGGTGTTCCAGTCTTCGCTGTCTTCCTCATCATCAGAACTGATGTTCTTCAGGTTATCACAATCTACACAGGTTAAACCATTTTGTGTCATTTTCCATCTGCGGTTTACCATATCGCTGTCCCAGGTATTACTGGTATTTCCGATATCGTAAATGATGTGCTTCATAGCTTTGTTCAGGTAAATGGTTTGTCCAACCGGTATGCGCAAAATCATTTTCACATCCTGCATGCGCCATTTATCTTTCTTGTCAAGGCTCATGTATTTATCCAGTTGCAATACTGAATCTTTCTGAGAAAATTTATAGCTCACTTTTTCTGCATTGCCAACGGCTTCTTTGCGGGTAAGTCCTCTTGAGTAGCGGACAACTTCCAGCTCAATGCTGTCGGTGCTGCTTTTTTCAATATCCAGTTCAGGGGTGCGGAACATTTGTTTTCCGTGTTCATCCATATACACATTCCATTCGCCCAACTCTGCACTCTGCTCTTCCAGGTCTTTAAAGTTATTATTCACTTCAAGGTATAATACTTCTGAGGTAGCGGGTTTTGAAAGGTTGAATTTTGCGCGCTGTGTGTTCAACACTTTAAAATCTTTTGCAACCGATACCGCTACAATGATGCTTATTATCACACCAGCAGTCCATAACAGTGAGAAAATCCAGCGGAAAGCTCTGTTGCGGGTTTTGATACCAAAGATGATTTTAACCCCTGCGAATACCATACCCAGCAAAGGAATACACAACACCAATGCTGCCCCAATAGTAGCCCAGTTAATCAGTTGCTGACTGCCCAGAAAGGTGTACATGATTTCATTAAGTGTTAAACGTATTTCGTCACCCTGACCATTAATGCTTACAAAGCCCGGAAGGCCAACCAGTGATGCAATTACCACCACCAGTAATATGATGCCTATAATCAGAAACAATACTCCGAATACTTTGCCTATGACTTTGAACATCATTCTGAAAAGGGTGGCAATGAAGTCAAGCACTTCGTGGATGCCGGTGCGTATTTTTCCGTCTTTGCGGCCTAAGTCTTTGGCTTCGCCTTTAAGGTTGTTTAAACGGTCTTTCAGTTCGTCCATTTCTTCACGAACTGTTTTTTCAATGTTGTGAACGTTTACTCTTTCGCCACGCATTTCCAGCTTTTCGGCTGTGGTGCGTGCTTTTGGAATGATGATCCACAGGATTAAGTAGAGCAGAAAACCACTTCCGAATACAAAGAAGGAGATGGCAAAAGCTCCGCGTAAAATGATAGGGTCAATATCAAAGTAAGAGCTGATACCAGAGCACACACCACCCAGAATTTTTTCATCGGGGTCACGGAAAATTCTGCGTCTTCCTTTGCGTGCCGAAGAAGTTTCAGTCGCTGTAGCAGCGCTTTCGGTATAAGTTCCTGAAGCATCACCTTCGCCTGCAAAGGCTTCGGGCTGGCCCATTACGGCTATTACTTCGTCCACATCTTTCATGGTTACCACCTGTTTGGTGTTGCCGGTTTTTTCGCGGAACATTTCGGCTATGCGGGCTTCTATATCGCCAATGATTTCATCACGGCCTTCGCTTTGCTTGAAGTAGCCTTTGATAGTATTAAGGTATTGGCTCAGTTTTTCGTATGCTATATCATCGATGTGGAAGATAAAGCCGCCAATGTTTGTTGTTACTGTCTTATTCATGATTTCTTGTTTTGGTTTGTTTCTTTATAGTTTGTAAAAAACTTAGTTTGCCTGTTTACCGGTTGTAGTATTTACTGCGTGTACCAGTTCTTCCCACGTTGTATTCATTTCATTTAAGAACGCCTGACCAACGGGTGTAAGGCGGTAATACTTGCGAGGTGGACCTGAGGTTGATTCTTCCCAGCGGTATCCCAGCAGCCCGTCATTTTTTAAACGGGTGAGCAGGGGATAGAGGGTACCTTCCACTACAATAAGTTTTGCCTGTTTTAGTTTTTCGATGATATCGCTGGCATAGGCATCGTGTTGCGCCAGAATGGAGAGGATGCAATATTCCAGCACTCCTTTTCTCATTTGGGCTTTAATATTTTCTGTATTGGTTGCCATTGTATGTTATGTGTTAAATGTTAGTTGTTATAAGTTAGTTGTTATTCGGTTTGCTTTACTTTTTTCGTGTTCCTGATAACGTGTAACTTTTTTCTTTATTTCTGACGGCACAAAGATAAAGACATATTTTAGTACTATGCAACACATAGTACCATAATAATTGTAAAATACATTGTAACTAATTGAAAAACAATTAGAATAAATTTAGTGTTTTTATAGTAGTGGGCAGTGCAAGGTAGTGTATTTTGATAAAAACCGAGAAATCAAGCAGGTTGAAAAAGGAGAAAATAATACGTTGTTATACTCCTTCAGAAATCAAAATTGCGTGGCTCGCCTTTGAGTTCGCGGCCCCGCAAAATGGTATTGCGG
>CAMAVO010000029.1 GCA_945861685.1 Chitinophaga pinensis
GGCTGCCGTTGTAGTTCCTGAAGCATACACATTTTCACCAGCATCCCCAAAATTTCCGTTCTGGTTGTAGTCAATCCAAACACGAAAAACTTCATTGAAACCACCGCCCGGAAAACCGGGAGTTAGCGTAACAGCGTAGTTCTGACTGCGCCCGAGTATTGTTGATTCTGCTGTGTAATCACCATAACCCCCATCGGTGCCTGATGTGTTATCAATCTGATTTAATTCCACACCTGCAATCCATTCTTCACTGGCATCTTCTCCTATGGATTCACAGTAAGCAAGGTCGGTGCAGGCTCCGCAACCTTTTGTAGTAAAGGTAAAAATATCAGAGAAATCGGTTAATCCTGTATCACAAAGGGTTTGCAGACGAAACTCATATTCTTTGCAAGGTTCTAAATCCAACATTATTAATGAATCAGCTGCTATTCCTGTAAAATTGTTTGTCCATATGTTAGAGCCGGCCACACGTAAATCTACGTTATACGAATTGGCTGCAAGTAAATCGCCCCAATTTAGTGTTACAGAACTATCTGTAATGGAGGTAACGCTTAAATTTGAAGGCGGCAAGCAGCAACCATCGGTAGTGAATAAGTGGCTTTGCGACCAGTTGCTGCTGTCGGTATCGCAGATGGAAAGAACCTGAAACTCATATTCGGTGCATGCAACCAAATCAGTAACTAAAAAAGGCGATGATACTCCTGCAACATCTGTCCAGATATTGCTGCCTGTCGGGCGGTAAATCAAATCAAAACCTACGGTGCCGGGTGCACTATTCCAGGTGAATGTAGCACTTGTATCACTTATAGTATTTGTAGTTAATCCAAACGGTGTAACGCAGCCGCCTGCGCTGCAATTATTAAGCAATTCATTAACAGCATTAAAAACATTCAGTCTTCCGCCTGTTACGGTAATGTTATTAAGACTTGCGTTAGGGTCAACACCATCTAATATGTATTGTTTTATCTGCAAGGCTGCTGCTGCCGGGTCGGCATAAGCTAATGCCATAAAGGAGGAACATTGAACAGAATACAGCAATCCAATTGTACCTGCTACATGGGGTGTTGCGCCTGATGTTCCGCCAAAACCTGCATAACCATTTGGATAGGAAACAGTGTGCGTTCCTTCGCCCGGTGCACCTAGGTCAATGGTTGTAAGGCCATATCCTGCCTGTGTTACTTTATTATCATCGTCATTGGTATTGGTAACGGATATAAGCCAGTCGCTGGGACATGCAGTCGGCAAATCACCGAAGTTATCTACGTTCTGGTTTCCATTGATTGTTGCTCCTGCATTCAGCACACCATAAGCGCCTAGCGAATCATACATGGCGCACCACAGCGGTGCATCAGCAGGCTGACCGCCATCAATACCCCAGGATGCATTTGTGGCTACCACAAAAGCGCCTTCTATTCCTCCACTTTGGTTGTAGCGTTTGCGCATTACTAAAGGATAAGTGTAGGCTTCCACCGCCTGTGCTTCATTTCCTCCGCCCACAACTATCATCAGTTTCACATTCCAGTTTACACCGGTTACACCAACTCCGTTATTTCCTTTAGCACCTACAATACCGGCTACACAACTTCCGTGACCTCCACCAAATTGACCTCCTGTAATGTCATCGCTATTATCGTCAGCATTCCAGCCGCGGTAATCATCTTCATAGCCGTTGCCGTCATCATCAATATTGTTATTTGGTATTTCATCATAGTTGAACCATTTGTTACCCGCAAAGTCGGGATGTGTTCCGCTTAGACCGTCATCAACTATGCATACAACAATCGTATCTCCGAAAGCGGTTATTCCGCCTGTGGTAATGTCCCAGGCAAGGTCGGCATCAATATCGGCACCGGCTGTGCCACCGCTTTGACCGGTGTTGATGTATTGCCATTGCTGGTTGAACTGAGGGTCGTTGGGAACGGTGGAACGGTAATAGATATGGTGATTTAATTGTGCTTCGTTTACTGCGGGATGAAATTTTACAGCATTCAACACACGTTCCTGATTTACTCCTTCGTAGTTGTATTCCACGAGCCAGATATTCATGGGAGGCGAAATAAATTTCTTTGCGCTGAGGTTGATGTTGCTGCCTTCAAAGGTTTGAAAACTGCGGGTTACAGCTTCTATGCTTGTGCCCTGTTTGAGCTGAACAAGTAGCTGACCGTTGACGAAAGGTTGAGCGAAAGCAAAGCAAGAAGTAAGTAGTAGGAGACAAGATGTGAGGATGGTACGCATAGTTTTATGTAATTAATTAAGAGGTAACAGATAATGACAGCCGAGCCAATATTACATATTACATTTTACATCTTAAATTGTTTTTAAAGCAGTACAACTTCCTCAATCACTTTCTTGCCTGCCTCTTCGTTCATCAGGTTTATGATTTTTTCTTTTTCAAAGCTGAGGGTTTCGCGGGCTGCGGAGGAATTGAGGTGTACGAAGAGTTTCTTTTTGCTGATGTAAAGTCGGGTGGTGTGTTTGGCTATTGTTTTGCCCATCACCTTTTCCCAGGAGGAGATGAGTTTTGTTTCGTCCAGCTTTTGTTGCAGACCAAAGACACGCAACATTTCGTTGATGGCTTGTCCGAGGGTTTGTTGGTTGCTGCGTTTCATTTATTTAGGGAAGTAGCCACAAGCCAAGTAGCTAATTAGGTGTATAGTTTCTAATACAATTTTCATTTACTGTTTGGCTTCCTACTATTTGGCTACTTGGCTATTTCACTATGTGGCTATTAATTATTTCTCCTTTATCCACCTCAAATATCTTCACATTCCTGTCGCTGTTTTTAAATATGTTTTTGAGGCGGTCAGTGTGAGTGTCGGTGATTAATACTTGTCCGAAGTTTTCGTTGCTTACTTTTTCAATCAGTCGTGTGATGCGGGTTTCGTCTAGCTTGTCGAAGATATCATCGAGCAGTAACAGGGGAGCATAGCCTTTTACTGTTTTCATAAAATCGAACTCGGCCAGTTTCAGGGCTACCAGAAATGATTTCTGCTGTCCCTGCGAACCAAATCGTTTTACGGGATAGGTATTTATTTCAAAATTCAAATCGTCTTTGTGTATGCCCACAGTGGTGTATTGCAGCATGCGGTCGCGGTTAAATGCGTTACGCAACTGTTCAGCAAAGTTAGCTTTTTCCAATTGCGATTCATAGGTAATGTTTACGGCCTCGGTATCACCAGATATATGGCTATAATAGGCAATAAACGAAGGAAGGGTATTGAGAATAAATTCTTTTCGCTTATCAAATATCTGTTGTCCGTAGTTAACGAGTTGGTTGTCCCAAATCTCGAACTGCTCGTAGTCTATGTTGCTTTGTCCTGCAGTTGTTTTTAACAAGGCGTTGCGCTGACTAAGGGCGTTGTTGTAGTTAATGAGGTTGTATAGGTATTCGCGGTTGTATTGCGAAACCACACTGTCAATAAATTTTCTGCGTACCTCGCTGCCACCGGTTACCAGTTCGGTATCGGCAGGCGAAACCATTACAATGGGGATAAGCCCTATGTGCTCGGCAAGGCGGGGGTATTCTTTTTTGTTGCGCTTGAATTGTTTTTTGGTGTTACGCTTTTGTCCACAATAGATGTTTTCTTCATCTCCGTTTATCAGAAATTTGCCTTCTACTACAAAAAAGGCTTCCTCATGACGGATGTTCTGGCTGTCAACAGGGTTAAAGTAGCTTTTGCACATGGCCAGGTAGTGCATGGCATCCAGCAGACCTGTTTTGCCGGCTCCGTTATTGCCCGTAAAGCAGTTTACCTGTGGCGAAAACTCAAGGTCGGCCTGGGCTATGTTGCGGAAGTTAATGAGGGAAAGGGTTTGGAGGTGCACAGTTGGGTGATGAGAGAGGCAAAGTTAAGAATAATGAATATTGAACTGATATAATTGAATTCGATTTACCCTTTTCTGATCTAAAAGCTTGGAAACTTGATTTTCATAACAGTTTCCGTTGTTTCCGTGAGCATTTCCGCTGGCGGAAACCTGTATGGAAATGGCGGAAACAACCTCGGAAAGAGTGGAACGGAACATTGAAAGAGCGGAAATGCTTAATGAAAAGGATGAAAGAATTGTGGAAAGAAAGGAAACTGCTTTGGAAAGGGCGGAACCTTGTTTTGAAAAGAAGGAAGTATTTTACCTACTTTATCTTATTAAACACCCCTTCCTGTTTCATCAGTGCTTCAATTTCGTCAGCCTTGCGGGGAGCCAATGCCGAAAGAACTTCGGGCTGACCATCGGTAATAAGAATATCGTCTTCAATGCGCACACCAATGTTCCACCACCTGGGGTTGCAGTCACTTCCTTCGGCAATATAAATGCCAGGTTCTACGGTAATTACACTATTTGCCTTAAGCATGTCATACAGCCCTGCATCGTGCACATCCAAGCCCAAATAGTGTGAAGTACCGTGCATAAAATACTTGCGGTATTCGGCAGCTTCTTTAATAATTCCCAGTTCCAGAAGGCGGGCCTGCACCACCTCCACTGCAGCTTTATGGGGAGCCATAAAAGGTTTGCCTTTCAGACATTTTTCTATTCCTGCCGCCTGCGCATCATAAACAATCTCGTAAATAGCCCTTTGCTCGGGCGAGAACTTGCCGTTAATGGGAATGGTGCGGGTAACATCGGCTGTGTAGCCGTGGTATTCGGCACCAATATCCGAAACCAGTAGTTCGGGGCTGTCTAAATGCTTGCGATTAGTGGTATAATGCAGCACACATGAGTTTTCACCGCTTCCAAGAATAGAAGGAAAGCCTACATCTTCGGCACCTTTAACTTTAAAGAAGAACTCAACAATGGCTTCGCTCTGGTATTCGGTCATGCCTGGTTCAAGGGCTTTCATCAGTTCAATCTCGGCCTCACAGGTCATGGTTATGGCTTTGCGGAGCAATACAAGTTCTTCCTGCAACTTTATTTCACGCAGACTTGCCATCATCACTTCTAATCCTGAAACATCGGGAGAGGCGCGCTGTGTGCTTTTCTGAAATGTCTGTATCAGGTCATACAAATCACCATTCTCAGTGGTTTCGTCACGCACATCGTTATAAATTTTGCTGTTAAAAACCTTTTCAAACTTACCAAAGTCAATCCCTGATTTTTGAAAATCATCATTCACCAAAGCGGGTTTAATGCCTAATTGAGTTTCAACACCATCAGTTCCCAGTCTGCGACCTGTCCATACCTCGCTGGAGGGGTTTCGGTTTTGTACAAAAATCATTTCGGTGTTGCCATCGGCAAACTTCTGTTTGTCCTTAAAAACAACCAGAACTGCATTGGGCTCGGTCAGTCCAGTCAGGTAATAAAAGTCAGGATCCTGATGGTATTCGAAATCCACATCATTGGCTCGGTTGCGCACGGGAGCTGCAAAGAAAACTGCAACAGAGCCTTCGGGCATCATAGCACGAAGTGCTTCTCTCCTGCCCTTATGAAAGTCTTTATTCAGTAAATCCTCGTCATAGCGACTAGGCTGCTTCTCGCTTATAACCTTAGGCGAAACAGTTTCCTGTGCAGTAACCGAAATTACTACCGAAAGAACAAGGAAAAAGGAGAGTTTGATTTTCATAAATAAAAAAAGCGTTGCCATGCAAAGATAGCAACGCTTGGATATTATAGGTTAACTACTACTACTTTGTAGTAAAACCTTTTTCTCTTGCTTCTTTCAAACAAGCATAAATGCCGTTTTTAGTAACATTTTTCAATGCAGAAGTAGAGATTTTAAGCGTTACTGACTTTTTTTCTTCAGCGATGAAGAATGTCTTTTTCAGCAGGTTAGGATAGAATTTCTTCTTAGTTTTTACATTAGAGTGAGAAACTTTATGTCCTGTAATAGCCTTCTTACCTGTTAATTCGCAAACGTTTGCCATGATTTCCTTTCGTTTTTTATTTGGGGCTGCAAATGTAGAAATATATTCTGAACAAAAAATAAATTATTACAATTACTGTTGTCCGAGTTAAAAATAAAAAAAGCAGTTGACTTAGGCAATTCGGCTCTTAAAGTGTAATTTGGTTTTTTAGAAATAAAAAAGAGATGGATAAAAGTATATCTTTTTTCGGACAGTTCCTTCTCGGACAGTTGATTTCTTTTTTACCCGACACACTTGGAGGCAGGTTGACCCGTCCTGAAAAAGTTTTGCGGTTTATTGATTAAATCCCAAACCGTTAGCACTACTATCTCTGAACAAGACAACACCTCAATGGTTATGCTTCAAATCAACTAATGATATGGAGAAAGTAATTTTAGTGGCAGGTGCTAACGGCAACGTGGGATTAAGAATAGTAAAAGCACTGGTAAACAGAGGCGCTGAAATACGTGTAACAGCGTGTCCGGGCAGCAATCCCGAAACTGTAAAAACGCTGGAACAGCTTGGAGCAAAAGTGTATACCATACATAACTGGAATAGTCAGGAATTAACAAGTGCCTGTGATGACGTTACCTGCGTAGTATCATCATTAGCCGGTTTGCGCAACGTAATTATTGATGCCCAAAAAGTGTTGCTGGATGCAGCCATAGCAGCCGGTGTGCCCAGATTTATACCTTCAGACTATTCACTGGATTTTACAAAGTTTAACGATGGTGATAACCGTAATCTGGATTTAAGACGCGAGTTTCATCACTACCTTGATAAAACCTCCATTGCAGCAACTACAATATTTAACGGTGCTTTTACTGATATGCTTACCAATGAAATGCCGCTGATACTCTTTAAACAGATACTTATTCTTTACTGGGGAAAAGCTGACTACCGCTGGGGCTTTACCACCATGGACAACACAGCAGAATATACAGCCAATGTTGCTCTTGACGCAGCAACACCCCGCTATTTAAGAATAGCAGGTGACCTTATAAATCCCAACGAAGTAAAAGCAGTGGCAAGTGAAGTAACGGGCGAAAAATTCCGCATGTTCAGCCCCGGTGGAAAAGGTTTGCTGGGAGTAATCATAAAAATTGCCCGCAAACTGTCACCGGCTGAGAATGAACTTTACCCAGCATGGCAGGGCATGCAATACATGCACAATATGATTGACGAACGCTCGAAAATTGAAAAGCTGGATAATGACCGTTATCCGCAAATGAAATGGACAACGGTAAAAGATGTTCTTACAAGTTATCGGGCAGGTCTTAATTAAGACTGCACAAAAGGCTTAATAAAAAAACAGAACACCATTTTACTTTTAATAATACCGGTATGAGCAAAATCATTTGCTGCTACCTGATTGCAACCTACACTTGCAGTATTATTCTTTTGATATAACATGAAAGCCCTGATTATTCTGCTCATAGCCCTTCTGCCTTTTACAGGCATAGGCCAAACAGCAGAAGAGTATTTTAAACGCGGCCTTGAAAAAGATTCACTTAAGGATTACAGAGGTGCTATAGCCAGCTACAACAAGGTAATTGAATTTGACCCTGCCAATGCCGAGGCTTACAACAACAGAGGTATAGCGCGGCATATGCTGCATAACTACAACGAGGCTATTGCAGACTTCAATAAGGCAATAGAACTAAATCCCAATCTGGCAAAACCGTATTATAACAGGGGCGCATCAAAAGACGAACTCAACAACCCTGCAGGGGCAATAACAGACTACAACAGTGCAATTGAAATGGAGCCGAACTATGCAAAAGCCTATTCAAACCGCGGTGCTTCAAAACACCTGCTTAAGGATTACAAGGGAGCCATAGCAGACCTGACTAAGGCAATAGAACTGGACCCCTATAACGCTGTGGCCTATAACAACAGAGGTACTTCACTAAAAAGTATGCAGAACTATAAAGCAGCCATGGAAGACTTTACACAGGCAATTGAAATAAGCCCTGAGCAGGCTGCAGTAAGTTATACCAACAGAGGTCTTACAAAAATTATTCTCCAGGAAATGAAAGGGGCCATTGCAGACTTCAGCAAGGCAATAGATATTGACCCTAAACATACGGATGCCTATTTACAAAGAGGACTTGCAAAAGCCAGTCTTCAGAACCACAAAGCGGCCATATCAGACTTCTCTAAGGTAATTGAAATTGACCCTGAAAATACATTGGCTTTCTACAACAGAGGTCTTTCAAAAGTGCAGATAAAGCAAAACGAGAGCGGTTGCCTGGATTTAAACAAGGCTAAAAAAGCAGGCTACAGAGATGCTGTTGAAGCAGTAAGGCAATATTGCAGATAATCTGCATTCCATCACATTAACTTTCTTCGTAGGTTTGAACCCATGGAATTTATCACGGAGCATAAATCATTTTTCAGCGCAGCTATAGTAATACTGGTTGCTATCATCGCCTCGCGCATTATACGCAGGCTGCTGAAACGCTTTTTTGACCAAAGCTCAGAGCACCTGAATGTTGACCCTACGCGCTACCGCTTTTTCCGCAACATGGTTGACCTTGTTATTTTTACCCTGGCCGGCATGCTGGTGGTTTACAGCATACCCGCCCTGCGCACCTTAGGTCTTACGCTGTTTGCCGGTGCGGGTATTATAGCTGCCGTAGTAGGTTTTGCATCACAGCAGGCATTCAGCAATATCATCAGCGGTATATTCATTGTTATATTTCGTCCTTTTCGCGTAAACGATATTATTAAAGTAGGCAGTTTCGACAGCGGAATAGTGGAAGACATAACGCTGCGCCACACTGTTATCCGCAGTTTTGAAAACCGCAGATTGGTTATTCCCAACGGGGTTATCAGCGAACAGACGGTATTAAATTCAAGTCTGGTAGATGAACATGTATGCATGCTTATTGACATTGGAATAAGCTATGAAAGTGATGTGGACAAAGCGCTTTTAATTTTGCAGGACGAATGCATTAAACATCCGTCTTGTGTTGACAGACGCAAAACGGATGAAAAAAATGCAGGTGAACCTATTGTAGAAGTAAAGGTTCTGGAACTTAGTGACAGTGGTGTAATTATTCGTGCAGGTGTTTGGGCAGATGATGCCATCAAGGGTTTTGACATGAAATGCGATTTACTTTTATCTGTAAAAAAACGATTTGACACTGAAGGCATTGAATTTCCTTTTCACCACCGCACCACTGTTTTTAAAAACTAACCGATGGGAAAAAGCAATAAAAGAAAAAAACGCGAAAGTCTTCCCTTCGGAACACTGGTTCCCGTTGGCGATAAGCCAGGAATAGAACAGGTACTTATCAGCAACATCAGCTACACACCCGGTTTTTATAACGAAAATCATGCGGTGGATGTAAACAACCTTGCAAAAGAAATTACCGAAGATAAATTTCACTGGATAAACATCAACAGCCTTTACGACCTTAATCTGCTTGAAAAAGTGGGCAAACATTTCGGGCTGCATAACCTGTTGCTGGAAGACATTCTGCAAACCGAGCACATTCCTAAATACGAAGAGTTTGATAAACATCTGTTCATCACATTGAAAATGATTTCGGTTACGGAAGAAGGGAAAATTGAATTTGAACAGGTGGCCGTGGTACTGGGAAAGAACTATGTTATATCGTTTCAGGAACAGCCCGGTGATTTTTTTGATCCGGTGCGCAAACGCCTACTCGACCCTTCTGCGCAGGTGCGCAACAAAACTTCAGACTTTCTTTTTTTCAGGCTCATTGACGTGGTGGTTGACAATTATTTTGTGGTGCTTGAAAACATTGCCGACCAGATGGAGGAAATGGAAACGCGCACCATGAGTGAAAATGAAGAAGACAACCTGCGCGAAATTCTGAACGTAAAGAAAAACCTTATACACCTGCGTAAATCTGTTTTTCCTTTGCGCGAGGCATTATCAAAACTGAGCAAAACAGAATCAGATGTAATTCAGGATAACAACCTGAAATACCTTGCTGATATTTACGACCATACCATACACGTTATTCAATCCATAGAAACCTACCGCGATCTGGTTTCAAGCCTTATGGATCTGCACCTTTCCAGCATCAGCTACCGCATGAATGTTGTAATGAAAGTGCTTACTATTATCTCTACCATATTTATTCCGCTCACCTTTCTGGCCGGTGTTTACGGCATGAATTTCAGATATTTTCCGGAACTGGAATGGCAATACGCCTACCCCACTTTCTGGGGTATTTGCCTTGTGCTTTTTATCGGAATGATGTTTTATTTCAAAAAGAAAAAATGGTTGTAAATGGGTAGAATACTGGCAATTGATTTCGGAACAAAACGCACGGGAATTGCCGTTACCGATACTTCAAAAATTATAGCAACCGGCCTGGCAACTGTTGCAACAAATGAAGCAATTGATTTTCTGAAAAAGTACCTTGCAAAAGAAGAAGTGGAATGCATTGTTGTTGGCGAACCCAAACGCATGAACAATGAGCCGGCACAGGCAGCAGCCGGTACAGAGTTGTTTATAAAACAACTGCAAAAGCATTTTCCAAATCATAAGATTGAGCGTGAAGACGAACGCTTTACTTCCAAAATGGCTTTCCAGACTATGATAGATGGCGGACTGGGTAAAAAAGCACGGCAGAATAAAGAGCTGGTTGATACCATTAGCGCAACTATAATACTGCAAAGTTATATGGAGCGAACAGGACACTAAATTGTGTCACTTCAAGCGTAGTCGAGAAGCATTCTAAATCTTATCTTTGCACCCTTAAAATTAAATAAATGATTCTTTCCATAGTAGCCTACGGTGACCCCGTTCTTAAAAAAGTAGCCGAAGAAATTGACAGCGATTATCCCGGTCTTGAAAAGCTGATTGCCGATATGTTTGAGACCATGTACTCCAGCAAAGGCGTGGGACTGGCGGCTCCGCAAATCAACAAATCCATTCGCCTGTTTATTATTGACGCATCACCCTTTGCTGACGAATATCCTGAACTGGATGGATGGAAAAAAACATTTATCAATCCCCGCATACTGGAAGAAGAAGGCGAAGAATGGGATTTCAACGAAGGCTGTCTGAGCATTCCCGGCATACGCGAAGATGTGGAACGCAAACCCGAATTAATTCTGGAATACGAAGGCGAAAACTTTGAACTGCACGAAGAAAAATTCGATGGTATTATTGCCCGCGTTATCCAGCATGAATACGACCACCTGGAAGGCATCCTTTTTACCGACCATCTGAGCCCGCTGAAAAAGCGTTTACTCAAAGGCAAGCTCAATGATATTTCAAAAGGTATTGTGGATGTAAATTACAAAATGAAATTTCCGAAGAGATAATTTAATGTCACCCTGAGCGTAGTCGAAGGGTAATAATAGTGCCTCGACTACGCTCGGCATGACAAAACAAATAACTAACAAATGAAACAATACCTACTACCTACTGCCTGCTGCCTGCTACTTACTTTAGCCTCCTGCACCAGCGAACAGCAAAAACTACAACAGTCCATTGATGCAAAAGAAAAAGAACTCTATGGCGATTCAACCATGGTAATGGACTTTGCAAAAGCCAAAGACATGATTGCGTTGTATGCCGATTTTGTAAAAAAATACCCTGAGAACGAAAAAGCAGAAGATTATCTTTTCAAAGCAGGTGAGGTAAGCATGGGTGCCATGCAAAGCAATGTTGCCATCAAATATTTTGAGCAGTACTACGAGAAATACCCAAAAGCCGACAAGGCGCCTTACAGTCTTTTTATGCAGGGCTTTATTTACGAAACACAACTGAACAATACCGAAAAAGCAAAATGGTGTTATGAGAAATTCATACGCGATTTTCCAACCCACAAATTAGCGGAAGACGCCAAGTACTCTATTGCCAACCTTGGTAAAAGCGAGGAAGAACTCATTCGCGAGTTTGAAGCAAAGCTGAAAGGCGATTCGGCCACCGCAATCAAATAACGCTGAATTAAATCTGCTTTTAATATCCTTTAACTGACATTAATTATAGTGTCGGCTTCTGATATTATTTCTCTGTCGAAAAATATTTTTCCAATCACCCAACCATTTAGCTTTACAGCACGTTTACAATTTGATAACATTAATTTAACTTAGACCCCGAATGACAAAACTTTACGCCTCTCTACTTTTTCCTTTTGTTGCAGTAAGTGCTTTTGCACAATGGAATACTGACCCCTCTATTAACAACCTTATCTGCACACAACCGCAGGACCAGCAGGATGCGCGCATTGTAACCGATACCAAAGGTGGTGCTATTATCAGTTGGGTTGACTTCCGTAACGATGCCAATCAATTAGTAGCCGATATTTTTGCACAACGCGTAAACTCTGTTGGAACTAATATGTGGACCAACAACGGTGTAGCAGTTTGCACCAACAGTGCCGATCAGACAGCATCCGTATTAACCGAAGACGGAGTAGGTGGAACAATCATTACCTGGCAAGACTGGCGCAGCGGAAACCGCGATATTTATGCACAACGCATTGATTCATCCGGAAATGTTTTGTGGACTGCAAATGGTGTTGGTGTGGCAGTAAAAAACTTTCAGCAGCAGGGGCCTCGCATTATCAGTGATGGTGCAGAAGGAGCCATAATTGTTTGGGAAGATTCTATAAACGGAAACTGGGATATTTTTGCACAGCACATCAATAGCAGTGGCGTTACACAATGGACAGCAGGGGGTGTTGCCGTTTGCACTTCATCACAAAATCAGGTTAATCCTAAAATAGTTGGAGATGCAACAGGCTCAACCTATATTGTATGGCAAGACAGACGCAACGGAAATGATTATGATGTTTATTGCCAGAAACTGAACTCATCAGGCGCAGTGCAATGGACCGCTAATGGTGTTGCCGTTTGTACAGCAGGCAATTCACAGACAAATCCAAAAATGGTATTGGATAATTCGGGTGCAATAGTTATTGCTTGGCAACATTTCAATACAGGCGCGGGTTACGATGTATATGCTCAACGCTTAAACTCATCAGGTGCTGTGCAATGGACAGCAAACGGTATTGCGATTTGTGCACAGCCTAATAATCAGAGTGCCATTGATATGACAGCTGAAAATATTACTGACGGTGTTATTATTTCATGGAAAGATGCAAGAAATCCAACTAATGTAAATATCTATTGCCAGAAAGTTGATTTCAGCGGAAACAGGATTTGGACAGCTAACGGTGTATTGCTTTCAAATGCTTCACGCAACCAGATCAATCCTAATATTGTTGGCGATGGTAATGGCGGAGGAATTGTTGTGTGGCAGGATTCCATTGCAGGAATCTGGGATGTTTATGCGCAGCGCATTTCTTCATTAGGCGCTGCTGTTTGGGCAAGCGGTGGAGTTGCAGTAGGTATTGCAGCAGATAACCAAACCGGGCCTAAAAATGTAAGTGACGGAACGGGGGGGGCAATTTTCTCTTTTCAGGATAAACGTTCAGGAGATTTTGACATATATGCATACAAGATTGCAGGAGATACTAGCACCGGAATTGAGACACCGGAAGAATTAAAGAACTACATATCTGTATTTCCAAATCCTTTCTCAGAAACTACAACCGTTTATTTACCCGAAGGAAAACACAATCTGCGCCTGTATGATTTAGCAGGAAGAGAAATGCTGACTGTGCTTAACATCAGTAACAGTAATTATGTAATTGAAAAAGGAAATCTTGCAAGCGGAACGTATTTACTTTCTGTTAGCTCAGAAAAAACTAATTATTCAAAACTAATTATCATTAACTAATGAAAAATAGCGGCTTACTTATTATTGGTTTAGTTCTCCTCTTTTCTTCTTGTACAAAAGAAGAGGGTGTTGGAGGAACATCAACCATTTCAGGAAAAGTATATGCAAAAGAATTTTCTTCAGCCGGTAATCTCTTGGCTGAATATTATGCGCAGGAAGAGCGTGTGTATATTATTTATGGTGATGGCACAACGTATGACAATGATTTCCGAACCAGCTATGATGGATCCTACAAATTCCAGTATCTGAACAAAGGCACTTACAAAGTATTCTGCTACTCCAATTGCGACACCTGTGCATCAGGGAGTATAGCCGTGATTAAGGAAGTTGAAATAACTTCTAATAACTCAACAATAGAACTAGAAGATATCGTTATCAGGAAATGAGCGAAAACAGCGTTGCAAAACTTATAGTTCCTGTTTTACAGACATTTCGCCCCATTACACTGGGCGAGATGGATAGCGTTCAGTTGCTAAACCGCATGGACACTAAATTTGTTTTTCCCGCTGACAAACTCTTGCCGTTTCTTGAAAAAATAAAAGACGGATACCGCCTGCTGGAAACCAATCCGCTGCGCTATGCAGATTACAACTCTCTTTACTACGACACACCCGATTCGAAACTTTATTTCACGCACCATCGAGGCAAATCGGGTCGTTATAAAATCCGCTTCCGCAGCTACAACGATACCAAGATGTTCTTTTTGGAGATAAAACATAAGAACAATAAAGGACGAACCAATAAGTCAAGGAAAATAAAAACCGAAATAGAACAAACGCTTTCTGCCGAATCGATTGAATACATCAACCGCAAAACAAATCTTGATGCTACACAATTAGAAGCAAAACTGCAGGTTGAATTTTCACGCCTCACCTTTGTAAACAACGAAGAAAACGAACGCGCTACTATTGATTTTAATTTGCGTTTTAGTCACAACGGCAAACAGGTTGGCCTTCCCGGAATAGTGGTAGCAGAAATAAAACAAAGTAAATTCTCTGTAAAAAGCGGAGCTATTTCTGCTCTGCGCGAATTAAAAATACGCGAAGATAATATGAGCAAATACTGCATCGGCACTGCACTTGTTTATTCAGATATAAAACAAAACAATTTCAAACAAAAAATTCACACCATAAACAAACTACAAAACAATGGAATTTTTAGGAACCAAGCTGCTTAACGACAATGATTTTTTAGAATTACTTGTCAGATTTTTATTAAATATTACCGTGATGTTGGTAATAGTGCGTCTGCTCTATTATCCTAATCAACGCAGAAAAGACTATTTGTTTACCTACGTTATTTTTAACGTGCTTATTTTCCTCATCTGCTTTTTGCTTAGCAGTGTAAAACTTGAACTTGGTTTTGCGTTTGGTTTATTTGCTGTGTTCGGCATTTTGCGTTACCGCACAGAAGCGGTGCCTATTAAGGAAATGACCTACCTGTTTATTGTAATCGGTATTGCGGTAATCAATTCGTTGAGCAATAAAAAAATAAGTTGGGCTGAACTTGCCTTTACTAATGCTGCAATCCTGGGTGCCACTTATGCACTTGAAAAAATGTGGCTGCTGCGCCACGAAACACAGAAATTGGTGATCTATGATAATATTGAACTTATAAAACCCGAACACAGAGCGAAATTGATTGAAGACCTGAATAAACGCACAGGACTTACCATTACCCGCACCCGCCTGGAGAAAATTGACTTTCTGCGTGATGTTGCTTTTCTCTACATCTACTATTTTGAAGATAAAACCCCGGGCTACAATAACCCGGCTGACGACAGCGATGATGATGATTAGAAATGGCTCTTTCATCTTTATTTTTTTGTTGGGTGCGCTTACTTCTTTTGCACAGACAAACGATTTTCAAACCTGGGCATGGGTTACATTGAAAACCGATATTTCAAAAAAGTTCAGTGCAAGTGTTCAGTGTCAATTACGGATGAAGGACAATTCAACGCGACCCGGCACCGTTTTTTTTGAGCCCGACCTTGGATTTAAAGTAAATAAATACCTGAAATTAGGTGTAGGGTATCGTTTCTCTATGCGCTATAATTCAGACAACATTAACACCACTGCACACCGCTATAACATTGATGCCGAAGGCAGAAAAAAATTCGGCAAACTAACACTCAAGCTACGCACCCGTTTTCAAAAAGGTTTTACTGATTTAGTTTACAACGAAAATCGCGAACCTTACTCCTACCCTGCTTACAACCGCAACAAACTATCAATGGAATATGAAGTAAACAAACGCTTCAGTCCTTATGCTGAGTTTGAATTATTTCTTCCGCTCAACAATCCGCGCCAACGCAACTTTGACCGCTACCGTGCAACCATCGGCTCTTCATTTGATTTAAAAAACAGAAATACTATTGATTGTTTTTTCAGAGTACAACATGAGTTTAACACTGCCAATCCCAAAACAGATTTCATCATTGGTCTTGGCTATGCTTATGATGTAAAACTGAGCAAGAAGAAAAAGAAAGACAAGGATAAGAAAGAGGAAAAGCCTGACTCTAAAAAGAAATAAGATAGGATGAAAAAGGTTGTCATTTTAGTTGCGGTGATTATTTCGTTGAGCTCATTGCACTCGGTTGCTCAAACATTTACCGGAAGCACCGGAACTATTCTGGACGATGGCAGCCACAATTACTATCCGCTAACAGTAAGCGGTGTTGCTCCGGCAACAATGGATGCCAACTACGGACTGGAAACTGTTTGCATTAACCTTACCCATACCTGGGATGACGATATTGTTATTTCATTGATAGCCCCTGACGGCAGTGAGTTTTTATTGGCCGGAAGATTGGGTGGCGATGGTGATAACTATACCAATACCTGTTTTAACTACAGTGCCGCGCAATATATTTATGAAGTGGGTGCTCCTTTCACGGGAACCTACAAACCTCAAGGCACCATGTCGGTGGTAAACAACGGACAAAGTGCCAACGGCCTCTGGAAACTGCATATTTTAGACACCTATCCCTTTGCCGATACAGGAGATTTATTAGGATGGTCGCTTACGTTTGGCAATAATCCTGCAACGCCTTTTCCTTTCAGTTCAACGCAACTGCCATTGGTATTAATACAAACAAGTGGTGGTTTAATTCATGATGAGCCTAAAATTATGGCTGACATGAAGATTATCAGAAACCCTAACGGTGCGCCAAACTTAACAACCGATTTGCCAAACATTTATAACGGCCAAATAGGAATTGAGCAGCGTGGAAACAGCTCAGGCGGAATGCCTAAAAAATCATATAACTTTGAAACACGCAACGCTGACAGCAGCAATCTTGATGTTTCGTTGCTTGGTATGCCAATAGAAAACGACTGGACGTTGATTGCCAACTATTCTGACAAAACGTTGTTACGAAATTATTACAGCTACCGTCTTTTCCGTAAAATGGGACACTGGGCTCCGCGCATGGAATTTTGCGAGGTGCTTATTGACGGAGAGTATCAGGGCATTTACCTACTGGGCGAGCGGATAAAGAAAGATTCCAGCCGTGTTGACATTGCAAGCAACACTATTGCCGACACTACAGGAGCTGAGCTTACAGGCGGCTACATTTTTAAAGTGGATTGGATTGACGGGGGCGATGTGACCTGGCAATCTGAATTTCCTGATTTTAACAATGTAAATGCAATCACTTACATTCTTGATTATCCTAAGCCTGAAAATGTAC
Organism: Chitinophaga pinensis; assembly: GCA_945861685.1. Taxonomy (GTDB): domain Bacteria; phylum Bacteroidota; class Bacteroidia; order SXHM01; family SXHM01; genus SXHM01. The sequence goes on from CAMAVO010000029.1 coordinate 17,261, forward strand.
AGCCTCAGCAGCTTGATTACATTAAGGCGTATGTTGACAGCTTTGAACTTGCAATGAATTCTCCTGATTTCAGCGATACCATTACCGGCTTCCGCAAATACATCAGTCAGCAGAGTTTTATTGATTACATTATTCTGAATGAGTTTACCAAGAACGTTGACGGCTATCGGCTAAGTACTTTTTTCTACAAAGAGAAAAACGGAAAAATAAAAGCAGGTCCTCCCTGGGATTACGATTTATCGTGGGGCAATGCAGATTATATGGACGGATGGTATCCGGGCGGGTGGGACTATGAAGCACAAACCACCTATACCGACCAATGCCCTTTTTGGTGGAGCCGCTTTTTTGAAGACACGTTATTTATGAACCGCCTGCGCTGCCGCTGGGAAGAGTTGCGCCAAACGGCTTTTAATCCTGATACTATTAAAAGTGAGATTGATTCGCTGGCTGAGATACTGGGAGGTGCTACCGACCGGAACTTTACCAAATGGCCTATACTTGGGGTGTATGTATGGCCCAACCCAAGCCCTATTCCTGCTGATTATGCGGGCGAAATTGATAAGCTGAAAGATTGGACAGGCTTCAGGATTTCATGGTTGGATGAGCACTGGACAGGCGTATGCGATATTGTTACTGCAGTTGCTGAAAACGGTGATGGAAATAAAGCCGGGGTATATCCAAATCCTACTGACAATATTCTAAACTTCACAGAAAAAAACGTGACTGAAATTATCGTCTGTAACTTAACAGGGCAAGCTGTTTTGAAAAAGAAAGTTAATAATAATGAACGTAAAGTCTACCTTGAAAATCTTGCTTCAGGAAATTATATAATTCAGTTAATTTCTGAGGACAGAATTGTAAGATATAAGTTTGTTAAACAATAGACTTACACATTAAACCTGAAGTGCATCACATCCCCATCCCCTACTACATACTCCTTACCTTCAATGGTAAGTTTTCCGTTTTCGCGGGCAGCGGCCTCTGAGCCAAAGGTTACAAAGTCGTTGTATTTAATTGTCTCGGCACGGATAAATCCTTTTTCAAAATCGCTGTGGATAACACCGGCAGCCTGCGGGGCAGTCATGCCTTTGGTAATGGTCCATGCACGCACTTCTTTTACCCCTGCAGTGAAATACGTTGAAAGATTAAGCAGGCGGTAAGCCGCTTTAATCAATTTATTTACTCCGGGTTCGCTTAAACCTAAGTCAGCAAGAAATTCCTTGCGGTCGTCAGGGCTATCCATTGATGCAATTTCTGATTCAATGGCGGCAGAAATCAACAAAACTTCGGCACCTTCATTCTTCACCGCTTCTTTTACTAATTCAGAGTATTTATTTCCGTTCACTACTGAAGCTTCGTCAACATTACAAACGTAGAGCACAGGCTTATCGGTAAGCAAATGAATATCGTCAATCACATCACGGTCCTTGCCTTCAACAGGTGCACTGCGTGCAGATTTACCCTGTTCCAGATGATTCTTAAAGATTGCAAGCAGCTCGTATTCTTTCTTTGCATCTTTATCACCCGTCTTAGCCGAGCGCTCTAACTTCTGCATCTTTTTCTCTACTGATTCAAGGTCTTTCAGTTGCAACTCAAAATCAATGGTTTCTTTGTCGCGGATGGGATTTACCGAGCCGTCAACGTGAACTACGTTGCCATCGTCAAAGCAGCGCAGAACGTGAATAATAGCATTGGTATCGCGTATGTTGGCAAGAAATTTATTTCCCAAACCTTCGCCTTTGCTGGCACCTTTTACAAGTCCGGCAATGTCCACAATTTCAATAACAGTGGGAACTACACGTTCCGGTTTTACAAACTCACTCAGTTTGTTCAGTCGCTCGTCAGGCACGGTGATAACACCCACATTAGGCTCAATGGTGCAGAACGGAAAATTAGCCGCCTGTGCCTTGGCATTTGATAAACAGTTAAACAAGGTTGATTTACCCACATTTGGCAAACCCACTATTCCGCATTGAAGTCCCATAATTTATTTTTAAAAAGCGCGCAAAGATATATGAATTTTGACGCTCTAATTCTTTTCAAAAATTATTAACACACCAATTCTCACCTATCAATTAAACTACTTTTGAAACCTGAACAAATCCCACCCGCCTTATGCCAACAACAGACGAATTAAAACGAATTGCTTCACAAACCAGACGCGACATTGTGCGCATGGTTCATGCCGTTAACTCAGGCCATCCGGGAGGCTCGCTTGGCTGCACCGATTTTTTTGTGGCGCTCTATCATGAAGTAATGAAGCCCGATGCCAAAAATTTTACCATGGATGGCATAGGCGAAGATCTGTTCTTTCTTTCTAACGGACATATTTCACCCGTTTGGTATAGCGTTTTGGCGCACTACGGATATTTTCCTGTAAGCGAACTGACAACATTCCGCAAACTGAATACACGTTTACAGGGACACCCCACAACGCACGAAGGCTTGCCCGGTGTGCGTGTTGCTTCGGGTTCATTGGGGCAGGGACTTTCAGTAGGAATAGGTGCTGCGCTTGCTAAAAAACTGAACAACGATAAATCACTTGTTTATACCCTGCATGGCGATGGCGAAATGCAGGAAGGACAAATTTGGGAAGCAGCCATGTATGCTGCAGCAAAGAAGGTGGACAATATTATATCCACTATTGACGTTAATGGAAGGCAGATAGATGGCGATACCGACCATGTGCTTAACATGGGCAGCCTTGAAGCAAAGTGGCAGGCTTTTGGTTGGGAGGTAATGCACATGAATGGAAACGATATGCAGGATGTAGTAAACGGAATGAACAAAGCCAAAACATTAACCTGCAAAGGAAAACCCGTTATGATATTAATGAAAACCGAAATGGGAGCCGGAGTAGATTTTATGATGGGCAGCCACGAATGGCATGGTATAGCACCTAACGATGCTCAATTGGAAAAAGCACTCGGGCAATTGGAACAAACACTTGGAGATTATTAATAGAATAATGAATATCGAACAAGGAATATCGATTTTTGAAATGAAGAAATTACTTCGTCATTCATTATTCCTTGCTCTTTATTCGATATTTTTTTCCTTTACCTCTTTTGCACAAGAACCTCAGAAAAAGCCACAGCCGCTCACCCGCATCCTGTTTGTATTTGATGGCTCGCAAAGCATGTTCGGACAATGGCAAAGCGGGATGAAAATTGATATTGCAAAAAAATTATTGGGCGAGTTACTTGACAGTTTGCAAACTGTGCCAAATATTGAGTTGGCGCTGCGTTGCTATGGTCACCAAAGTCAATATATATCAAGTTCACAACGCGATTGCAAAGACACCAAACTGGAAGTCCCTTTTTATAAAAACAATATTCCTGCAATAAAAAACAAGATTAATTCCATAACCCCAAAAGGAACAACGCCTATCGCCTATTCACTGGAACAAACCGGCAATGATTTTCCAAAATGTGATGACTGCCGCAATATCATTATCCTGATCACCGATGGTATTGAAGAATGCGATGGCGACCCATGCGCAGTTTCTGCAGCCTTGCAGAAAAACGGAATTGTACTTAAGCCGTTTGTAATTGGCGTTGGATTGGATGCAGACATTATGAAACAGTTTGATTGCGTTGGAAATTACTACGATGCCAGCAACGAAAAAAGTTTTAAGAATATCCTGAATGTTGTTATATCGCAAGCATTGAACAATACAACTGCGCAGGTAAATCTGCTCGACATTTACAGCAAACCCACCGAAACCAACGTGAACATGACCTTCTACGATAGCTTCTCGGGCAAAATGAAATACAATTTCATTCACACTATTAATAACCGTGGCAACCCTGACACCCTGATTATTGACCCCCTGCCTACTTATAAAATTGTAATTCACACTATTCCTGAAGTTGTAAAAGAGAACATAAAACTAACACCAGGTAAACATACCATCATTGCTATTGATGCACCTCAAGGTGATCTTGAATTGAAAGTAAACGGAACCAGCGATTATAAAGCATTACAATGCATTGTTCGTAATCAAGGTGAAATGCAGACACTGAATATTCAGGAATTTAATCAGAAAGAGAAATATATTATTGGCAAATATGATGTGGAAATTTTATGTCTCCCACGAATGTATGTATACAATGTAGATATCTCGCAAAGCAAGACGACAACAGTTGCTATACCTCAACCGGGAAGAGCCAACATCCTTAAAAACACTGCCGGATACGGAGGTGTTTATCTTGAAGACAACAATAAACTTACCTTAGTATATAATCTGAAACCTGAAAATATTCAGGAAAATCTGGTTCTTCAGCCCGGAAAATACCGCGCTGTTTTCCGTCCGAAAAACTCAAAAGAATCAGAATACACTCTTGAAAAATCATTTAACATACTTTCGGGAAGTTCGGAAGTTGTAAAACTCTACTAACTAAGCGAAGCGTTCTCTTTGATACCTTTGAAAAACAAATTATAAGCATCAAAAACATGGAAAAAACACTACCTATGAGCATTGAAATAGTATCGGAAGATAAAGACACACGCAGCGGATTTGGTGCGGGTTTACATGAACTCGGAAAGAAAAACAAAAACGTAGTTGCGCTGTGTGCCGACCTTACCGGTTCACTGAAAATGGATGCCTTCAAAAAAGAATTCCCTGACCGCTTTTTTCAAGTTGGAATTGCAGAAGCCAATATGATTGGTATTGCAGCGGGATTAACCATTGGAGGAAAAATTCCGTTCACCGGAACATTTGCAAACTTTTCTACAGGAAGAGTTTATGACCAAATACGTCAATCAGTTGCTTACTCAGACAAAAATGTAAAAATCTGTGCTTCACATGCAGGCTTAACATTGGGTGAAGACGGAGCTACTCACCAAATTCTAGAAGACATCGGCATGATGAAAA
>CAMAVO010000030.1 GCA_945861685.1 Chitinophaga pinensis
AGTGCAAACGGCAAGGTTTTTCAATGGTTTCAGCCCGACACTGTCACAGATGCATTGCAGGGGAATTATGAGCCAGTTGAAATTCTGATTGCTCCTAAACTTAATCAGATGTTTACGTTTGGCGGTGATTACATTTTTTCTGAAAATGCAAAGTTGACATTGGAAGGCGCAATGACCAATACTGATTTAAACCGTTTCTCATCAAAGAACAGTAACGATGATGTGGGTTATGCAGGTCGTCTTGTTTATGACCATGTTATTCCACTGGGCAAAAAAGATTCGCTTACAGACAAACGCTGGAAAATCCTTACAGGCTTGAGTTATGAGTACACCAACAAGAATTTCAGATTCATAGAGCGTTTCAGGAATGTGGAGTTTGACCGCGATTGGAATTTACGGGACGACAAAACGGTACACGAACAACACATAACTGGCGCAAAACTAGGTTTCAAAAAATATGGAATAGGTGAGATGGTTTATGGCGTAAATTCATTCATCAATGGAAATACCTTTAGTGCTTTACAGAACACGCTTACAACCAAACTTGCTTACCGCGGCTTTAAACTGGATTTTCGGGGAAGTCTCATTAATTCTAAAGGAACTGAAAAGGATTTTACTTACAAGAAATACATTGGCATATTTTCAAAAACCATTCGTTGGTTTATGCTAGGTATCCGTGATGAACTGGAGGATAACCGAAGCTTTGTAAATTCAGGCGATTCATTATTAACAACAAGTTTCTATTTCAACGACCGCACTTTTTTTGTTCAGAATTCCGACACATCAAAAAACAAATTCAACATCAGTTACAGACGCAGGATGGAGAAACTTCCTCTGAACAATGACCTTGAGCGTGCAACGCTGGGTGAGAATGTTGCCTTCACAACAGAATTGGGCAAAACACAAAACAGTTTGTTTAAAAGCAGTGTTACTTATCGTAAACTAACTATTCTTGATTCGCTGCTGACTACTCAACGTGCAGATAACAGCCTTATCAGTCGCCTGGAATATACTTTTGGTTTATTTAAAAGTGCGATAACTTCCACCACGTTTTATGAAATTGGTTCGGGCTTGGAAGCAAAGAAATCATTCTCTTACATCAGTGTTACTAACGGTCAAGGCCCTTACATCTGGATTGATTACAACGACAACAACATCAAAGAGCTGAATGAGTTTGAAATAAATCCTTTTCCCAACACAACTGATACTACTTACCTGCGTGTGTTTGTGCCCACCAACGATTATGTGAAAACCCACTCCAATGCATTTAACGAAGTGTTTAATATCAATCCTTCGGTGGTGTGGGGCAATAAAACCGGAGTACGTAAATTTCTTTCACGTTTTGCGAACCAGTTTGTGTATCGAATTGATCGCAAAACACAGCGCGATGCCATTGAGAATATATTTAATCCCTTCGTCAGCGCGGTGTCGGATACAAGTTTGCTCACGCTCAATTCATCGTTCCGGAATACGTTCTTTTTTAACCGCAGCAGCTCGAAATTCGGAGTTGATTACAGCCGGCAGGATAACCGAAGTAAAACTTTGTTGACAAACGGTTTTGAATCCCGCACCAATAAAAGTCATGGTATCCGCAGCAGGTGGAACATTACGCGCAAGTTTACGCTCAATGTTACTTACAACAACGGAACAAAAACAAGCACATCAGAATATTTCAATGCCAATAATTTTATCATTAATTACAATGAAACAGAACCGAAACTATCGTTTCAGCCGAGTGCCGCATTTCGTGTAAGTGTGCAGTTCAAATACGTAGAGAAAAAGAACAATGTTGATTATGGTGGACAGAAAACATTTATTCGTAATTTAGGAACAGAGGCTAAGCTCAACATTCTTTCCAAAGGCAGTATCCTTGCCAACTTTAACTACATCATCAATAATTTTAACGGAGAACAAAATAGTCCGCTTGGCTTCGAGATGCTGGAAGGTTTAAAAACAGGACAAAACTTTACATGGGCACTTTCAGGGCAAACCAAGCTGAATAAAAATATGCAGTTGAATATTCAATACACCGGTAGAAAATCAGAAGGTTCAAAAACTGTGCACACGGGCAATGTGCAGGTGAGAGCGTTTTTCTGAGGCTGAATTTGCTTTTCTTTGTGCTCCTCAATTATTTCAAATCCCAAGTATGAAAAAACTTTTTACCACATTCTGCATTCTGCATTTTGCATTTTGCATTTCATTTGCACAACACATCACCCATGGTCCGGTAACAGGAGGATTAACTGCAAATACTGCTCGTATGTATTTGCGAACCGATGCGGCAATGCCATACACTATCGAACTTTCGGAATCTCCAAGCTTTACTTCTGTACTAACTTTTAGTGACAGTACCCGTCCTGAACTGGATAATTCACGCATTGTTACTGTAACGGGTTTGCAGTCTTACACCAAGTATTATTACCGTGTTATCATTGACGATATTGAAGAAGAGCGTTCGGGTTATTTCACCACGTTTCCTGAAGAGGGAGTCAAAGGAAATTATGTGCTCACAACAGGCTCGTGTCAGGAAACCTCCAACATGGATGTGTTTGACCGTATGCAGGAACTGGAGCCCATCATGATGTTACACACCGGTGATTTTACCTATCCTTCGTACCAGATGAATCAGGATTATCCTGAGAATTATGTGCGTGCGCAGGAAAGCTGGAGAAGACGCTATAATGAAGACCGTATGAAAGATATGTTGCTCACCGTTCCTATTGATTATGTTGCCGATGATGATGATAATTATAATGGCAACTGTGCAAATTATAGAACAGGAATTACGTTAGACACTTCTTCCGGTGAAGTGGTGAACGGTTGGACATTAAATCCCGTTCCACAGGGAGCGCGCGAAAACTGGTTTAAATCATACATGGAATATTTTCCGGGTTATTCCATTGTGGATACATCGGAAGGATTATACCATAGTTTTAAACTGGGCAATGCCGAATTCTTTTTCATAGATACACGTGCTACTTCAAGTCCTGCGGCTGAAGCCTACAGTTATGATTCAACTTCTAATGTGTGGAGTTTCACGCCTGACACCAACCACCGGATTTTGAGCGTTAATCAAATGAACTGGCTGAAAAACGGTTTGCAAAATTCAACTGCAGATTGGAAGTTTATTGTTGGTGGTGTGCCGTTCAACAAGTCGTTGCGAAGGCTTATTAATTTCGGGCTTGCCGCACAATCTTTTACATTTGATTTGAATGGTGAGCGTGGATCCGGTTTCCGCTTAGCGGCAAGTTTTTCAGATTATTGGGCAGGCTATCCGCATCAGCAGGAAGAGTTGCTGAGTTTTATTGCAAGCAATAACATTAAAGATGTAATCTCCATTAGTGGTGACACACACCACAATGTTATGGATGACGGTACCAACTCCGGACTTCCCGAAATGAATGCAAGCGGACTGAGTGTTACTAATCTTCAATTGGCTTATTGGATTGACTATTATGGTCAGCAATTAGGGCAACCGCACGTGAAGGATTCACTTTGGAATGGCGGAGGTAACGGAGTGGAAAATATGAATTTTAACAATGCATTCGGAAAGATTGAAATCTTTGAAGACGACTCGGTGCAGTTGTGCATTATTGATTATGAAGGAACCACCATTTCGTGCATGACCATTGAAAATTCTACCATTGCTTCGGTTGATGAAACAGCAGGTGCTTCAAGTAAATTTGATATTCTTGTTTACCCAAATCCATCGGATAATCTTTTTATCATTAAGCTTCCTGAAAACTATTTACTCAACGGAAAAGAGAAGTGCCGCATCACGGACATCAACGGCAAATTAGTTTCGGTTATTGATATGGAGAAAGAAAAAGGTGCTAATACCTTTAACATTTCAATGCAGTCATCACCCGGAATTTATCTCTTGGATTTTAATTCAGGGAAAAAGAAAGTGCAGAAGAAATTAATGATGAAATAATTTTCTGATAATTAAAACAAACAGTTTGCATGATCAGCATTTATAAATATGTGTTGCGCCTGCTGTTGTTCTGGCTCTGTGTTCTCTGTGTCAACCGCATTATCTTCCTTGTTGCAACGCTTCATTTTGTTGAAGGTGCATCGTATTCCGAAATAGCCTACTCATTGGTTTCCGGCTTTCGCCTCGACCTTTCAACCGTTTCGTATTTTGTAATTATTCCTTTTCTTTTTGCATTTATTTACAGCACTACACAAGCTAGGTTCTGGGTTAAACTGAGCCATGCAATCAGTTATTTCCTTATTGTAGCAAACAACCTTGTGAGCTTTGGCGAAATAAGCCTGTATCAGGAATGGCACACGAAGGTTAATATACAAGCTTTACTGCACCTGCTGAACCCTGAAGAAGTGATTAAATATACTCCCTGGGGATTGGTATTGCTTTTTCTTATTCCAATGGTATTGTTTACGTTTCTCTATATAAAAGCGTATCGGAAAGTTGTTAAACCTTTTCTTATAACAACTAACACACCCGGAATAACTAAAAAGTTAGCGAATACCCTGCTTTATCTTCCTTTAGCAGTTATGCTTTTTGTTTTTGTGCGAGGTGGTTTTCAGCGCTTTCCCCTTTCTGAGAGTGATGCTATTTATTCTAAACATCAACCGCTGAATGATGCAGCAGTCAACTCAGTCCGCTACCTTACAAAAGATATTATTGAATACAATCATAACATGAATTCAAACCCGCATCGCCATATGGATGGCGAAAAAGCGAGGGCTATTCTCAAAGATATGTATTCCATTCCCCGGGATACCACTGAAATAATACTCACCACACAACGGCCAAACATTGTTATGATTGTGCTCGAAAGCTGGAGTGCAAATCTTTCTGCTGCTTTTGGCGGTGATAATTTCACTCCGTTTTTCGACAGCCTTGCCAATGAAGGTATAAAGTTTACTAACTTTTTTCCTGCGGGATATGTTTCTGATCAGGGCTTTCCTGCTATTCTCAGTTCTTATCCTTCTTCGTTTAAAATCTCGGTTATCAATCAGCCTAAAAAAATCCCATCGCTGCCTTGCATTACCGATGATATTAAAAAGGCAGGCTACTACAATACTTTTGTTTATGCAGGAGATCTGAACTTCGGCAATTTCAAGGCTTATGTATATGACAAAGATTTTGATGTGGTGAAGCAGGAAATTGATTTTGATAAAGCTTTGCTGCGTGGCTCGCTGGGCATTCACGACCAGCCTATGGCTCCCGAAATTACGGCTATATTGAATCAATCACCATCACCTTTTTTTGCTTGCTGGTATACGTTGAGCTCGCATGCGCCTTATGATTTTCCCCATCCGGAAAATATACAGGGAGCCAGTGAGTACGAACAATCGGTGCACTATACGGATGAGGCATTGCGTATGTTTTTTAACAAGGTGAAAAATGAATCGTGGTATGATAACACCTTGTTTGTTCTGGTGGCCGACCACAGCCATGCAAGCCGTAAAAACTTTGATCTGGTGAATAAAGAATATCATCGCATCCCCATGGCTTTTTTCGGCAACGCACTAAAATCCGAATGGAAAAAGAAGGAAATAAAATATGCCTTTTCGCATTTAGATATAACGCCCACACTTTTAAAGCAATTAGGTTTAAATGCTGAACATTATACCTGGGGAAAAGATATGTTTAACCCCACCGTTCCGCACTTTGCATATTACTGTTATTACTACGGTGCTGGCATGGTTACCGACAGTGTATATGTAAGTCTCCATCGCGAGCTGGACGACCCGCTTGACTATAAAGGAAAAACACCCGAAGAAATCGCAAAACTAACGGAACAGTTAAAAGCCTTTCAGCAGGTTTTTTATGATGATTTTCTGGCGAGGTAACTCAAACTGATTTCAAAAACGCCACCAACTTCTCCACCGCCCTCGCCCGGTGCGAAATTTTGTTTTTCTCTTCCAGAGTCATTTCTGCAAAGGTCTTTTCAAAGCCGGTAGGTTTAAAAACTGGGTCGTAACCGAACCCGTCTGTGCCATGCACTTCCCGTGTTATTTCACCATCTACAACGCCCTCAAAAAAATATTCCTTCTCATTCAGTATAAGCGAGATAACCGTGCGGAACTTTGCTGCGCGGTTGTCCTTATCCCGCATTTCGTGCAAGAGCTTATTTACGTTATCAGCAAACGAACATTTTTCACCGGCATAGCGGGCAGAATACACCCCGGGAGCGCCATTCAGAGCCTCCACTTCTAAGCCCGTATCATCGGCAAAGCAGTTGAGGTCGGTTAGCTCAAACACAAAGCGCGATTTAATGGAGGCGTTGCCTTCCAGCGTATCAGCAGTTTCGGGAATATCTTCGTTTATGCCTGCATCGGCAAGTGTTACCAGGTTAATGCTGGCGGGAAGCAGCTTCTGCACTTCCTGCAATTTGTGCTTATTGTTGGTGGAAAATATCAGTGTCATGGTTAAGGGGTTGGCACACGGATGACACGGATTTAAAGGATTCGCACTGATAAAAAATCCGTGTTTATCTCTACCATCCGTGTCATCCGTGTGCTATTTCTTAAATCGCAATATTACCCTAAATTTGCCACCTTATAAAAACAGCAGATGAAGAAAGCATTGATAACAGGCGTAACAGGACAAGACGGAGCCTATCTCTCCGAATTTTTATTGAATAAAGGCTACGAAGTTCACGGAATTAAAAGAAGAAGTTCGCTTTTCAATACCGACCGTATTGACCATATCTACGAAGACCCGCACCAGAAGGGCGCACGCTTTAAACTGCACTATGGCGATCTGAGTGATTCAAGTAATATTATCCGCATCATTCAGGAAGTAAAACCGGATGAAATTTATAATCTGGGAGCCATGTCGCATGTAAAGGTGAGCTTTGAATCACCTGAATATACTGCCGATGTGGATGGACTGGGTGCATTGCGCATTCTGGAGGCGGTTCGCTTATTGGGCCTGGAAAAAACAACACGCATTTATCAGGCTTCCACTTCTGAATTGTATGGTCTGGTGCAGGAAGTTCCGCAAAGCGAAACAACACCTTTTTACCCACGCTCGCCTTACGGTGTTGCAAAATTATACGGCTACTGGATAACGGTAAATTACCGCGAAGCCTATGGTATGTTTGCTGCTAACGGCATCTTGTTCAATCACGAAAGCCCGATAAGAGGCGAAACATTTGTATCGCGTAAAATAACAAGAGCTGTATCACGCATTGCAATGGGCTTGCAGGAAAAACTCTATATCGGAAACTTGGATGCGAAACGTGATTGGGGACATGCCAAAGATTATGTAGAAGCCATGTGGCTGATGATGCAGCAGGATGTTGCCGAAGACTTTGTTATTGCAACAGGGGTAACCACCATGGTTCGTGATTTTATAACATTGGCGTTCCGTCATGTGGGTGTTGAAATAGAATACAAAGGCGAGGGAGTGAAAGAAACTGCTGTAGTAGTTTCATCTAATAATCCTGATTATTATGTAAAACCCGGAACTGAAGTACTGGCGGTGGATGAAAAATACTTCCGCCCTTCGGAAGTGGAGTTGCTGATTGGTAATCCAACAAAGGCAAATACAAAACTCGGCTGGAAACCTAAACACGATTTACACTCGCTTATCAATGATATGATGGAGTCGGATTTGGAGGTAATGCGCAAGGAAAAAAGCCTTTCGGACAGCGGTTACAAGGTGAAGAACTATTACGAATAATAAACCTTTGCGACCCTTTGCGGAATTCCTTTGCGCCCTTTGCGGTTAAAATTTTATCGCAATGACAATAAGGCTGGGGGAGAGGTTGACAACAGGAATACTAAATGAGAAAAGAAGGTAAAATATACATAGCAGGCCACCGCGGAATGGTAGGCTCTGCCATTCACAGAAAACTGAAAGCAGAAGGTTTCTCCAACTTTGTGTTTCGTACTTCTGCTGAATTAGACCTGCGCAATCAACAGGCAGTAAACGATTTTTTTGCTGCTGAGAAACCCGACTATGTTTTTCTTGCTGCTGCTAAAGTAGGAGGCATTCAGGCCAACAATGTTTATCGTGCAGACTTCATTTACGAGAACCTGATGATAGAATGCAATGTCATTCATGCAGCCTACGCGAATAAAGTGGAGAAACTGATGTTTCTGGGCTCTTCATGCATCTATCCTAAACTGGCACCACAACCCCTGAAAGAAGATTACCTGCTCACAGGCTTGCTGGAACAAACCAACGAACCTTATGCCATCGCAAAAATTGCAGGAATAAAATTGTGTGATTCATACCGCAAGCAATACGGTTGCAATTTTATTTCGGTAATGCCAACCAATTTGTATGGCCCGAATGATAATTATGATTTAGAAAAGTCACATGTGCTTCCGGCACTCATTCGCAAATTTCATGAAGCAAAAGTTGCAGGAAATAGCGAAGTAGAAATATGGGGAAGCGGAACACCTTTGCGTGAGTTTTTGCATGTAGATGATCTGGCCGATGCCTGTTATTACCTGATGCAGAACTACAATGAAGAAGGTTTGGTAAACATAGGTACAGGCACTGACCTGTCTATTAAAGACCTTGCCCTGTTGGTGAAAAAGATTGTAGGCTTTAATGGTGAGTTGAAATTTAACGCATCAAAACCAGATGGCACTCCCCGCAAGCTGATGGACGTAAGCAAACTTCACTCCTTTGGTTGGAATCACAAGATAGATTTAGAGCAGGGGATATCAATGGTTTACAGCGACCCCGAAACCGTTAGTAAGTTTCAGAAAGCAACCATAGCCTGATAACCGGATGAAGAACCGGTTAATACAAAAATCTCTTTTCTACATTCTTGTTTCGGTCTTGTTGGTATTGGTTTATCCGCTCGACCTGTATTTTCCCACCGGCAATCAATGCATCTATTTTTTCTGGGGAATTAAGAACAGCGGTTTCGGTTTTCTTGAAAATGATTTTCTTGCTACACAGGCCGATCCTTTTCCCCTGTTTTCGGGATTAGTAAGCTACTTGTTCAGTTTTTTCGGCAGCAATAGTTTCTTGTTTTGGTACTGTTTGCTTAACTTGGTTTATGTTATTGCCATTTTTGAAATCATGGATGTTGTTAGGACGACTCCCTCTCTTTTGGAGAGGGCTGGGGTGAGGCTTGTTTTGTTTCTTTTTGCCCACTCAACCCTCATCTGGGGCTTTTTCTTTTCCCGTTTCTTCAACCTTGATTTACGCTGGGCCTGGGACTCAGGATTTGCTGAACAAGGAATTTTGAGAGGTTATTTTCAGCCTTCGGTTTTCGGTGTTTTTATTTTGTTGTCGGTTGCGTTGTTTGCAAAAAGAAGGTTTCTGCTTGCATTTGTTTTGGCAGCAATTGCAGCATGTTTTCATGCAAATTATTTGCTCGTGAGTGCGGTGTTCATTTGTATTTTCCTTTTATTTATTTTGAAAGAAAAGAATTACAAAACAGCAATTATTGGCGGTGTTATTTCTTTCGTTATTGTTTTCCCTTACCTAATCTATGTTCTCAAGAATTTCGGCACATCTTCTCCCGAAACGGTTGAATATATTCGCAATAACATCAACGGGCATATCCACTTTGATTATAAGGTGTGGATGAATGCGGAAGCATTTTTACAATTCTTATTAATTGGCTTTGCGTTGTGGCTGGTCAGAAAAACTGCTTTGTTTTTTCCGATGTCAATCGGGTTGGCAGTTCTTATTGTACTTACCTTAATCACGTATGCTTCAGGTAGCATTTTTCTCTTGAACTTAACTCCGTGGAGAATATCGGTGGTGCTTGTTCCGGTTGCTGTTGCAGTAGTTGTTGCACATCTTTCATCCATCACAAATGTTAAACTGAATAACTTGATTATTTCCATTGTTTTTACAGCAACACTCTCGGCTTTATACTTCCGCATTTTCGGAAACAGCTCTGGTGATTTTATTTTGAAATGGAGAATGCTAACTCTTATTGTCTTTGTTTCAACGATTGGTTTTGTCTTGCTTTTTGAGAAGTATCTGCCTAATGTGAATCTTAAAAATTTTACCTTATTAGCGGCACTGTTTCTTATTGTTTGCCTTGGCTTGTCAGGAACACTTCTGCATAAAAACGATACTGTAAGTGATAAGGAATTAAGGACGTTTGTCCGCAAGAATAGTTCGGAAGAGCAGCACTATCTTATTCCACCGGAACTGACAGATTTCAGACTTGCAACAGGTGCTCCCGTGTTTGTTGACAGCACTATTTATCACAATAATACTTTGCCTGAATGGGATAAGCGAATAAAAATCGTTAATCGTTTTTTTGCTGCAAGCGACACTGTTTTGTTGGATTCATTGGTCAGAAATTGCGGTATTACTCATATCATTGCAAAAGAGGACTTTGATTTTGATAAGGGCAACCGGATATACAGTAACAAGCGTTACGCTATTTTTGATTTAAGTGAACAGTAAAGACAACACATTTGTAATTGATGCGAACAGCAGAACACCTCTTAATCTGAAGGAGATTTGGGAGTTTCGCGAGTTGCTTTACTTTTTTGCCTGGCGTGATATTAAGGTAAAGTATAAGCAAACCTTTCTGGGCGTTACATGGGCTTTTATTCAGCCTTTTCTGATGATGGTAATTCTCAATATTTTCTTTGGTAGCATGTTGCATTTTCCGTCCGACCAATTGCCGTATTCGGTTTTTGCTTTCACGGGTTTAATCATCTGGAATATTTTTTCGAGTGGTACTATAAATTCCAGTAACAGCATGTTGACAAATGCGGTGATTATTAAGAAGAACTATTTTCCACGAATTATACTTCCGCTTGCTGCTGTTATTGTTTCACTTTTTGATTTTCTGGTTTCCTTTATCCTTTTCGGTGGTTTGCTTATCTGGTTCAGAGTATTGCCTGACTTCTTCCGGTTTATTGCATTCTTTCCGCTTGCTGTGATAATTGCATTGATAACTACCGTTGGTACGGGTGTAATTATCGGTGCCATGAGTATTCGTTTCCGCGACTTCAGAATTGTAATGCCTTTTCTTATTCAACTTTTGCTTTTCATCACTCCGGTTATTTATCCCATTTCCGCTATCTCTAACAAAACATTGTATTATGTGCTTTCCTTAAACCCGATGGCAGGCGCAATAAGTCTTGCACGTGCAGCAATTACACACAATCCTGTCGACTGGAGGATAATTGCAATTAGCGGTGGAATGGCAGTTTTTATTTTTATTCTGGGAATGCTGATTTTTAAAAGGAACGAAACACTAATTTCAGATTTAGCATAAGCGAGATGAAAACCATTCTGGAAGTAAATAATGTTTCAAAAAAATATTCGCTGAGCGTAATTAACCCTGCTTATCAGACATTGAGCGGTTCAATGACCATTTTTTTCAGAGGAGGAAAAAGTAATGAGCGCGAATTTTGGGCATTGAATGATGTCAGCTTTGAAGTAAAAGAAGGCGACACACTCGGCATCATTGGCAGAAATGGTGCAGGTAAAACAACTTTGTTAAAAATCATTTCACGCATTACCTCACCCACCAGCGGAAGAATAACAGGCAAAGGAAAAGTAACCAGCTTACTGGAAGTGGGAACCGGCTTTCACCTTGAACTGACAGGAAGAGAAAATATTTACATGAATGGCTCTATTCTTGGTTTGAAGAAGAAAGAAATAGATGCCAAACTCGAAGAGATAGTTGAGTTTTCGGGAGTAGAAGAATTTATTGATAATCCGCTGAAATTTTATTCAAGCGGTATGCAGTTGCGACTTGCATTTTCCATAGGTGCACATCTTGAGCCTGAGATTTTAGCAATTGATGAAGTTCTTGCCGTAGGCGATTCACTCTTTCAGCAAAAGTGTATTGAAAAGATGACTTCCATTGTGAAGAGTGGAAGAACCATTCTCTTTGTTTCACACAATATGCAGGCACTTAAAACAATTTGCAACAAAGCTATAGTGTTGGATGCCGGCAAAAAAGTATTTGACGGTACAGCCGAAGCAGCAGTTGATTTTTATAACACCGAACACCGTTTACAGGGACAAATCATCAACCTGCTTGATTTACCAAGAGGAAAGTATGCAGGCGAACTGATTTTCAGAGAACTGAGATTTACTACACCTGCATTTCAATACGGAGAAGATATTTCGTTTTCTGTTTTACTGAAAATAGTTAATCCATCTGCAAGAAAAGACAATGTTATTTTTGGGGCCAATTTGGTTGACCGTTTTGGCAATAATATTTATCACATCAGTAATATCCTCACCAATCAACCATTCATTCATAATTCAGATAATGATGAGTATCAGTTCTCAATAAAAAGTAACTTGCGCCCTGGTCAATACAGGCTTACACTTTGTCTTACGGTTAATGATGTAGTTCAGGATTTTTTTACTGAGTTGATTAATTTTACCGTTGAAGAAGGAAACCCGTATGGTTTTTCAAAAACAGGGTTTATTCAGGGGATGGTGTTTCCGGGGTTTGAGATACAAAAGACTTAACAGCGTTTAGTTGAAAAAAGAATTGGCACTGCAAAATCCATGTACTTGAATTACGGATGTTTGTTCTGCATATTTTCATTCCATGAACTATACTAAAGTAACACCTCAAATTCTTGAACAATTTAAAAAAATAGTAGGCAACGAATTTGTTTTTATTGATGTCGAAACGCTCGAAATAAATGCTTCTGACGAAACCGAAGACCATAAATTTATTCCTGAAGTAGTAATAAAACCTGCTAATGCCGAAGAAATTTCGCAGATAATGAAAATCTGCAACGAGGCATTTATTGCCGTCACACCTCGGGGAGGCGGAACAGGTTTAAGCGGTGGCGCTTTGCCATTGGCAGCAGGTGTTGTGCTCTCCACCGAACGGCTCAATAAAATTATTGAAATTGATGAGCGTAACCTGCAGGCAACAGTTGAGCCGGGAGTAATTACCGAAGTTTTTCAAAATGCGGTAAAAGAAAAAGGATTGTTTTATCCTCCTGACCCAAGCAGTCGCGGGACCTGTTTCCTTGGAGGAAATTTAGCTGAGAATGCAGGTGGACCAAAAGCTGTAAAATATGGAGTTACCCGCGATTATGTTTTAAATATGGAAGTGGTTTTGCCAACAGGTGAAATAATAAAAACGGCTGCCAATGTTTTAAAAAATTCAACAGGATACAATCTTACACAACTAATGTGCGGCAGTGAAGGAACCCTGGGTATCATTACAAAAATTGTTTTCAAGCTTCGCCCTTTACCGCAGAAAGATGTAACGCTGCTGGTTCCATTTTCTACTTCTGAAGAAGCGTGTCGCGGCATTACTGCGGTATATATGGCCGGAATAAATCCATCAGGAATGGAGTTTGTAGAGCGCGAAGCAATCGTGAAAACAAAAGCATATTTAGAAGATTTAGGCAAAGGAGTAAATATTGATTTACCTGACGGAATCAATGCACACCTGATTATTGAACTGGACGGAAATGATGAAGAAGCCCTGATGAAGGATGCCGAAAAAATTATGACAACGCTTGCTGATTATGAAACGGGTGAAATTCTTTTTGCTGATTCAGCACAACAAAAAGAAGAGTTGTGGCGACTGCGCAGAAATGTTTCTCCGGCAGTAAATGCATATTCATTAACTAAAGCAGAAGATGTTGTCGTTCCCCGCGCATCTCTTCCTGCCTTGATTACTTTTGTAAAAGAAATCGGAAACGAATATAAATTCAACTCGGTTTGCTACGGACACGCAGGTGACGGCAATTTACACATCAACATCATGAAAGAACAATTGAGTGATGAATGGTGGAATAAAGAAGTGAACGAAGGAATTGCAAAAATCTTTAAACGCGTTGTAGAATTAGGCGGAACACTTTCAGGCGAACACGGAATAGGAATTGCCAAACGTCCTTACATGTCGCTTGCAATGGGCGAAGTAAACCTAAATCTAATGCGTGGAATTAAAAAGGTTTTTGACCCTAAAGGGATTTTAAATCCCGGGAAAATTTTCTGATTAGCAGGTTTGCCCCCGCTCTATTTCTGAAAAACTGATAAAAATCAGCAAGCAATGATGATGACTGTCATCATTGCAGTCCCTTGCGTCCGGTAGTTTTGTAAATAAATTCAAAGCCATGATTATACGTAACTATTATAAAGAATTAGGCAAACTGCTGTATGCAGTTGCCAAAGCAGACGGAAAAATAAATCCACATGAAGCAGAAGAACTGAAGAGGATTATAAAATCTGAATTGGTCCCTTCCGAAAAAGAAACAGATGAGTTTGGATCTGATACTGCTTTCTATATCGAATTCGAGTTTGATATCTACGAAGAAATGGACATAGATGCTGATGTGGCTTATGATTCATTCATTTCATTTGTAAAAGAACACAACAACTATGTAACGTTGGAAATGCGAGAGAAAGCATACTATTTAGCTACAAATGTTTGTGATGCTTTCAAAGGCAAAAACAAAGCTGAGAAAAATCTCATTACACGCTTAAAAAAAGATTTACAACTGAATAAATACATCTTGTAACATGAATATAAAGAACAGAACAGGAATATGGATTGACCACAAACGTGCGGTAATCATAAACTTCAACGAAAAAAATGAAGAGAAAGACTACTTTATTGAATCGGGATTTGAGGGAAAAGAACGTGAAGAAGGAGAAGACCGGAATAAAAACAATGCGCGCATGGGCTCACATTATATCAGCGATGAAACAGGATTTGAAAACAGACATAAAGAGTTGTTGCGTAAGTTTTACCTTGAAGTAATTCTTCGTATCAGCGAAGATGCTGAACTGTATATTTTTGGTCCGGCTGAAGCAAAAAATGAACTTGCTTCAAAAATCAGAAATTACGAGTCTTTAAAAATACTCATCACTAAAATTGAAGCTGCAGACCGCATGACAGACAAAGAGGCAGCGGAAAAAGCAAGAGAATATTTTCACGTTGAAAAATTAGCAGCCTGAAATGAACAAGTTGCTTATCAGCAAATACAATGTTCCGGGACCGCGCTATACCAGCTACCCTACTGTTCCATATTGGGAAAATAATCTTACAACGGAAACATGGAAAGGACAGGTCTTAGATGCTTTCCGTCAAACAAATGATAGTGAAGGAATAAGCCTTTACATTCATTTGCCTTATTGCGAAAGCCTTTGTACTTATTGCGGTTGTAACACACGTATAACCGTTAATCATGCTGTTGAGCGTCCTTATATTGATGCATTGCTGAAAGAGTGGGCAATGTATCTGGATACTTTTCAGGAAACTCCACGCATCAAGGAAATACACCTTGGCGGTGGAACGCCTACTTTTTTCAGTCCCGAAAATCTTGCTGTTTTAATGGAAGGAATTATTTCTTCCGGACATCTGTTAAAAGATGCGCAACTAAGTTTTGAAGCACATCCCAACAATACAACAAAAGAACATCTTGAAACGCTTTATTCAGTTGGCTTCAGACGTTTGAGTTTAGGAATACAGGACTTTGATACACTTGTACAAAAAGCAATTCATCGTCTGCAAAGTTTTGAGCAGGTGAAAATGATAACAGAGCTTGCCCGCGAAATCGGTTTCACTTCTGTGAACTACGATTTGATTTACGGCTTGCCTTTTCAAACTGTAGAAAGTATTACCGATACAATTGATAAAGCAAAACTGCTTCGCCCCGATCGCATTGCATTTTACAGCTACGCCCATGTTCCATGGATAAAACCCGCACAGCGCGGCTATTCTGATAGTGATTTACCGCAACCCGAAACTAAACGTAAACTTTACGAGACCGGAAGAGAGATGCTTGAATGGGCTGGATACTTAGAAATTGGAATGGACCATTTTGCACTACCCACTGATTCGCTTTTCAAAGCATCAGGAACAGGAAACCTGCACCGTAATTTTATGGGCTACACTTCCGGCAAAACACGTTTGCTGATTGGTTTGGGGGTTTCATCCATCAGCGACAGCTGGACTGCCTTTGCTCAAAATGTAAAAACTGTGGAAGGCTACATAGAAAAAATAAATGAAGGTGAATTGCCTGTATTTCGGGGACATTTGCTCACAGCAGAAGATTTAATTTTGCGCCAACACATTCTCAATATTATCTGCAAAGGCGAAACATCATGGCAACGAGAAGATGAGCAATGCAATGCTCTTTATTCCACGTTGGAACAACTGGAAGAATTAGAACATGATAAGTTGGTTAACATCATTCCCTTTCATTTGAAAGTTACTACTTCCGGAAAAAATTATATCCGCAATATCTGCATGGCATTTGATGCACGGTTGCGCAGAAGTCAGCCGCAAGCGCAACTTTTTTCACAAACTGTTTAGGCTGTTTCATCAGCCCAATAAGCCCACGCAACCAAAAGCCACAAGGAAAAACCTGCATAACTGATTGCCGCTTCCGATGGTGGTGGCGGACCAAATAAGTTCATCACATACACAACCAACAGAAAAGTAATCAGACTCCAGAAAATGATTTTGTGCTTTTTATCCAGAACTGTATTCGTGATGAAGAAGTAAATTCCGGCAACAAATAATCCTACTTCAGTTGCTAAAGTGAGAGCAACATTATTCCACAAACCTAAACCAACTTTCCAGTCACTCCATGGCAATATAGGTAAATCGGGGCGATGAGTTAGCAAGTCAAGAAACCAGTGACTAATAACAAGTGCAGCTATAATCATAGCACTTCTCAAATCCTTCCTGATAAAATAAAACACCGTTGCAAATAACATTGCCCAAACAGTAGCATTTACAAGGCTGTGAGAGAAAGGATAATGAATAAAATTAAGTGGAGTGAATGCTGTATTACCTGGTTCAATCTTTACTTTTTCAATTCCGATAAGAAGGAATGCCGGCCAGAGTAAATCTAGAAATTGAACAGCCATAAAGGTTGTTCCTAATGATACTTTAGGAACAAATTTCTTTGCTCCAAGAGCTAGTGCAAAGTGACCGATGAACATGATTTTAGTTTTTATTTAACCCACTTAAAATCTTCCTTCTTCAGTCTTTTCATTCGCTTCCAATACTGAAATGTAAACCCAGGCCAGATGGAAGTATTCTTTCCTTCTGCTGTCTGATACCAGCTTACGCAACCTGAATTCCAAACGGTATGTGATAAACGTTTCTGAATTTCGATGTTGTAGTTTTCCTGCACATCGTCTTTTACATTCAAATATTTAAAGCCATTCTCTTGCAAAGTTTTAATACACTGAACAATATAATTCACCTGCGCCTCAATCATAAATATCATTGAATTATTTCCAAGTCCTGTGTTGGGACCAATGATAAAAAACAGGTTAGGAAAATGTTTAACCGCTATGCCGAGATACGCTTCCGGCCCTCGCTTCCATTCATCTGCCAATAGTTTTCCGTTCAAACCTTTTACCACAAAATCCTTTGGATAATCTGCTGCATTAAATCCTGTTCCGAAAACAATTGCATCCACTTCACTTCGCTTACCGTCTTTAGTAATGATTGTGTTGCCTTCTACTCTGTCTATACCTTCTGATATAACCTGCGATTGCGGCAACGTAAGTGCTTTGTAATAATCATTAGAAAGCAAAATACGCTTGCAACCCAAGATATACTTTGGTGTGAGTTTTTTTCTCAATTCTTCATCAGAAACTAATCTTTTTAAATGCCTCAGCGAAATTTTTTCCAACAATCTTGTCCATTTAGGATTAACTACTAATCCCAGTGCACTTGACTCTAATACCCAATAAATAAAGTAGCGATAGAGCTTTTGAGTAAACGGCAAAAAACGAAATAATTTCTTCTCAAACGCACTCATGTTGCGGTCTGGTTTGGGCAAAATCCAAGGTGCTGTGCGCTGAAAAAGATAAAGTGCTTTAACTTTATTTACTATGTTGGGAACAATCTGAATGGCACTTGCGCCTGTGCCAATAATCGCAACGCGCTTTCCTGTCAAATCAAAACTGTGGTCCCATTCTGATGAGTGAAATGTTTTTCCTGTAAAACTTTCAATGCCCTGTAGGTGCGGGACTACTGCGCGATTTAGTGGACCCATTCCATTCACAAAGGTTTTGGCAAGTATTGTTTCGCCTGATTGTGTGCGAATTTTCCATTGCGAATTTTCCTCATCAAACTCAGCACCTGTAATATTGGTATTGTAGTTTATAAATGAGGCAAGCTCATATTTTGCAACACAATCTTTTAAGTAGTTGAGTATTTCAACCTGTGGCGAAAACATACGACTCCAGTTTGGATTCGGTTCAAACGAGAACGAATACATATGCGATGAAACATCACAGGCAACACCGGGGTAAGTATTGTCACGCCAAGTTCCTCCTATTTCCGATGCACGTTCAAAAATCAGAAAATCATTAATGCCTGCTTTTTTCAGTTGTATGCCCATGCATATTCCTGAAAAGCCACTGCCTATGATTGCAATGCCGGTTTGAGTTGTTGCCATATTATGCAAAGTAAAAGAAAATTAAGTTTTTTCTAAAGATAGTTTTATCGTATTCAAGCAAAAAATCTACTTTTGCCGACCAATCAATTCAATCTTTAATCTTTCCAATATACTATGAACATCCACGAATATCAGGGCAAATCTATTTTAGCAAGTTTTGGCGTGCAGGTGCAACGCGGCATTGTAGCCGAAACACCCGAAGAAGCGGTAAAAGCTGCTAAACAATTACACATTGAAACCGGAACATCATGGTGGGTGATAAAAGCACAGATACATGCAGGAGGACGCGGAAAAGGCGGAGGCGTTAAACTTGCAAAAAGCATTGAAGAAGTTCAGGAAAGAGCAAACGCCATCATTGGTATGCAGCTGATAACACCGCAAACAGGGCCACAAGGAAAGAAAGTAAACAAAGTGTTGATTGCCGAAGATGTTTACTATCCGGGTGAAAGTAAAACAGCAGAGTTTTACATGAGCGTTTTATTAAACCGTCAGACAGGTCGCAACATTATTATGTACAGCACCGAAGGCGGAATGGATATTGAAGAAGTTGCACACTCAACTCCTGATAAAATCTACAAAGAAGAGATTGACCCTAAAGTTGGTTTACAAGGATTTCAGTCACGTAAAATTGCATTCAACCTTGGCTTGTCAGGAAAAGCATTTAAAGAAATGGTAAAATTCACAGAAGCGCTTTACAAAGCGTATGTAGCTTCTGACTCTGCCATGTTTGAAATTAATCCTGTTCTTAAAACATCAGATGATAAAATTATTGCTGTTGATGCAAAAGTAAATATTGATGACAACGCCTTGTTCCGTCATCCTGATTACGCAGCGATGCGCGACAAAAGCGAAGAAGATCCAACCGAAGTTGAAGCTTCTGAAAACGATTTGAACTACGTGAAACTGGATGGCAACGTTGGCTGTATGGTAAATGGTGCCGGACTTGCGATGGCAACCATGGATATTATTAAATTATCAGGTGGCGAGCCTGCCAACTTTCTTGACGTAGGCGGAACTGCCAACGCAGCGCGTGTTGAAAAGGCTTTCCGTATTATTCTGAAAGACGAAACAGTAAAAGCAATTCTGGTAAATATTTTTGGTGGTATTGTTCGCTGCGACCGTGTGGCGCAGGGAATTGTTGATGCTTACAAAAATATTGGTGAAATTAAAGTACCCATCATTGTGCGTTTGCAAGGAACCAATGCTGTTGAAGCAAAAAAGATCATTGACGAATCAGGACTGAAAGTAAAATCAGCTATTCAGTTGCAGGAAGCTGCTAACGCAGTGAAAGAAGTGTTGGCGTAAATCGTTCGTCACCCTGAACTTGTTTCAGGGTCTTTCTTATAAGATGCTGAAACAAGTTCAGCATGACGTTACGTCCGTATGCTATTCTCCCAAGTCAATATCCGTCACCTTAACTCCCGGAGCAACTTCAACTGAATCCAATTCAGGTTCATAACCGTTATCAATAATAAAGGTGATACGGTCAATTTCTTTTATCACCACATTTATAGAATCATAAAGTGGGATTAATTCAGCATCCGGGTAGCCCGTATTCTCTTCAAGAATCTTAATAATAACCTCACAACTCTCTTTTCTAAGAAGAGAATATTTCATGAGTAACTCAACGCGCGTTCCGTAATTTTCGGGGAGGTTATTCAGTTCAGATAAAGAGAGAACGGTTTTATCCCATCTCTCCACTCCATCCTGCCTGAAACGTTCGAGATAGTAATCCCGTTTTTCATAAGCCAGAGTGTCTCTGTCGTATTGTGTAAGCACTGCCAGCGCCATTTCCTGATTAACATCAAAGGCTTCCATTTTGTCATCGTAATATGCCATACCTTTTGGAATTTGTTGATAAGCAAAATAAAAAATCCCGATAGAAATAACAATCAGCACAACATCATTTAACAGCGTAACTGAAAACGATTCTGTTTTGCGATACGAAGGATAAAACACCAGAGCGGCAAACACTCCGTAAAAAATTCCGCCAAGGTGAGCTGAATTATCAATGCCGTCTTTCAGACCGTAAAGCAGATTAAAACCGATTACAAAAGCAGCCCAGATAAAAAACGCGCCCAACTCACCGGGCGCAAACATTTTTCTTCCAACTACTGAAAACATGAGCATCATTCCATACATACCCAATATAGCGCCCGATGCACCTGCACCGATTGCATTACCATCCCACCATACGCTAAGCAAAGCAGCAGCAACAGTAGCAAGCAGGTAAACAGTAACAAAACGCACTGTACCAATGAGTGGTTCAAGAATAATTCCAACATACAGGAGCGAAACCATGTTGGCAAACAAATGCCCGAAACCAATGTGCACAAACTCGCAGGTGAATAAACGCCACCATTCATCTTTCAAAGTGTAGGGTCCGTAGTTGGCACCCCAGCGCACTAACTGCTCACTGGTAGGATCAAAAAAAGAAACGCCATCAATAAGCATGACAACGTAAACCATAATGTTTATAGCCATGATGCTGAAAAAACCATAATATGGAAATGTTCTCCAGTTAAAAACAGGAGGGCCGTTTAGAATTTTGTATATGTCTCTTTCTTCTGACATTACTGAATCGGTTTCAGTCCTATCACCTCTTCACAAAACTTAAACGTTTCACGTTCCACACCGGCAATATCTTTTGAATCCAGATAATAACATAACACATGATTTCCGGCTTCAGGAAAAGGAATTTCGCGTTTTTGATTTGCAGGAGTTGATAACTGCGTATACATTTCTTTTATAGCTTCGATAGATATAACCTTATCCTGCTCTTCTTCATTTTTATAATAATAACCTATAAAAACAGGACAGGTAATTTTTCCAAACGTTTCTTTTTTCATGGTATGCGAAATCAGAGACTGAACGCCAATCAACGCTTCCAAGCGATAATAATTGGTAAAATATTTTTTCTTTTCTTCAGGTGCCGGCCAAACCCGATACTTACTGCCTAAAACGGTTCTTGAAATTTGCAAGCCCCAGGGTTTATCAAGCAATTTAGCAGTAGGGTCGTAAATTTTTACATTAGGTGAATACAAAACCATCGCATCAATATTATCTTTTCCCGAAGCGAGGTAGAGTGATAATGTTCCACCTGTGGAACTGGAAACAACAAGCACCTTCTCCCCTATCACTTTGCCAATTGCAACAGCTTCTTTAGCACTTTGCAGGAGTTTTTCAGCAGTTAGATTTACCATGCACTCCGCTGTATCTAAGCCATGTCCGTAAAGGCGGGGAAGAAAAATATTACAACCGTATCGCTTTGCTAAATCCAAAACTACAGGGTCGCCTTCCCGCCATGAAGCAGAAAAACCATGCAGAAAAACAATGCTCCATGCGGTTTTTTCTTTAGTGCTGTCTGCCCAGATAATCCGCGCTTCATTATTGGGGCGCAGGGTTTTAAAAGCATTTTCTTTTTCTGCAATCTTCTTTTCAAGCGCAGTTGCATCAGCAGTTATTAAAGGAAGAGATGTCTCAGGAATAAATTTTTCAGGTGTTGGACCAACAAGGTAAACTACAACTAACAGCAGCAAGACTATTCCTATCCATTTTAATATTCTCATGCGGCTAATATCGGAATAAAAGTTTTTCACGCTCTTTGTTGAAAATTAGTGACACTAATCATAACACACTATAGGCAGAGCATCTACCTTTATGCTAAATACTACTGCCCATGGAAACCAACTGGCTCAACATTATTCTTATTCCG
>CAMAVO010000031.1 GCA_945861685.1 Chitinophaga pinensis
CCAACAGCAAGTTTAATATGATAAGTCTGGCAAGGAATAACAGTTGCCTTTGCTTCAAGAACAGTGGTAAAACCATCATACTGTACTGTTGTACCTGTGCAATTATTAACATAATAAGCGCAGTTGGAGCAAGGTCCTGTTGGTCCGCCTCCAAGTGGAGGACAATCAGTTGAGCCATTATTTACATCGTTTATGGTTACAGGTATCGAAGTGTTCGGTATTATGGCAATGTTTTTTGAATTGTTGGAATAGGGGCCAGTAATTCCAGGCCCGCTTATAAAAAATCCAAAAACATCATTATAAGATGCGCCTACAAATTCCGGGTACTCCTCTGAACCAAAAGCATAACGAAATGTTAAAGAGTCTGCCAACGGTACAAAATCAAATTCCAGAATACAGGCATCATAAGTTGAAACAGTTGAAATTTGGTCTAGGTCAGGGTCGCCATTTAATGAGTTATCAGTAAACTCCCCTGGGTTATTATTGGGTCCGGGTGCATTAATAATATCTCCGGTAGTAAGTATAACACCGCTTGCAAGCCCGATATTAGAAGTTGCTCCGTTAAAAAAACCACGGGCATTTGAGTTTCCTGTATAGGTGATATTGCTTACGGTAATTCCGTTTCCGAGCAAAACATTCTGCACCAGTTGAGTTGGCGTTTGCGTATTGTTTGTAGTCAGTTGGGCCTTGGCAAATAGCGAAAAACACAGCATAAAAACTGCTGCACAAAAACCTTTTTCTGCTATTTGTAATTTTGATTTAAACAATTGATTTTCTTGGACTAAGTCACAAAAATAAAGTATTTTTTCTCTAAACGGGCAAACTTTAACGTTTGTCGAACGAAAAAATCGATTAAAGGTTTATCTCTTTGTTCGTGACATATTGTCACGTTTCGTGATTTTGAATATCTTTGCAGCCCTTTTTATTTCGGGAAACACAAATGGAATTCAACGAAGAGAAAACAATTGATGAAACCAGACAAGGCGAAGCCCTTGTTCTGCCTTCTCCCTCTCCTTTGGAGAAGGGCAGGGGTGAGGCTAAAAAGCTTTTCCTTGAAAGCTACGGTTGCGCCATGAATTTTTCTGACAGCGAAATTGTTGCTTCCATTCTGGTGGGACAAGGTTATTCCACTACAACTGACGAAACCGAAGCAGATTTAGTTTTAATAAATACCTGTGCTATCCGCGAAAATGCAGAGCAGCGTGTTCGTCAGCGTTTGACTGAATTTAAAAAAGCCAAAAAAGAAAATCCTTCATTGATTGTTGGTGTGATGGGTTGTATGGCAGAACGTTTGAAAGCAAAATTTCTGGAAGAAGAAAAAATAGTTGACATCGTTGTTGGCCCCGATGCTTACCGCGATTTACCTAAGCTGATTGAGACCGTTGAAGGCGGACAAAAGGCAGTAAATGTATTGTTGTCGCGTGAAGAAACGTATGCTGACATCAGCCCTGTTCGGTTAGGAAGCAATGGTGTTACAGCTTTCATCAGCATCATGCGCGGATGTGATAATATGTGCGCTTTTTGCGTTGTGCCTTTTACCCGCGGCCGTGAGCGCAGCCGCGACCCGCAAAGTATTGTGGAAGAAGCAAAAGACCTTTTTGAACGCGGTTATCGTGAAGTTACTTTGCTCGGACAAAACGTAGATTCATACTTATATGCCGGAGGTGGTTTGAAAAAAGAAATCACCGAAGAGCAGAAAAAAACAGCTACAACCTTTGCTAATCTTTTGGAACTGGTTGCCCTCGTTTCACCTGAGTTGCGGGTGCGTTTCAGCACTTCTAATCCTCAGGATATGACAGATGATGTGCTTTATGCCATCGCGAAACACGAGAACATTTGCAATTACGTTCATCTGCCGGTTCAGGCGGGAAGCACTTCCATGTTGACACGTATGAACCGCGGCTACACACGCGAAAAATATTTAGACCGGATTGCAGCAATCAAAAGAATTATTCCTGACTGCGGAATTTCAACAGATATTATCACCGGCTTTTGCGGTGAAACAGAAGAAGAACATCAGGCAACACTTTCATTAATGGAGGAAGTCCGCAACGATTTTGCGTACATGTTTGCTTACAGCGAGCGTCCGAAAACATTTGCAGAGAAAAACATGAAGGATGATGTTCCTGAAAATATAAAGTTGAAAAGACTGCAGGAAGTAATAGATCTCCAGTTGAAACATTCAGCAGAAAAAGTGAAAGCAGGTGTAGGAAAAGTTCACAAAGTTTTAGTGGAGCAGTTTTCAAAAAAATCAAAGGATATGCTTTCAGGTCGCAACTCACAAAACACGGTTGTTGTGTTTCCGAAAGGCAATTTTAAGAAGGGTGATTTTGTGAATGTGCTGGCTACCAAGTGCACAGGCGGAACCTTGATTGGGGAAGCAGTTTAAGAAGAAATTATCATGACAACGCAAGAAATAAAAAACCGTTTTGGAATCATTGGCAACTCACCATTGCTGAACCGCGCTATTGAAGTGGCTATGCAGGTTGCACCAACGGACATTACCGTTTTGGTTACCGGTGAAAGCGGTTCGGGAAAAGAAACATTTCCGAAAATTATTCACCAGTTGAGTTCACGTAAACACGGAACTTATATTGCCGTGAACTGCGGTGCAATCCCTGAAGGTACAATAGATTCGGAATTATTCGGACATGAGAAAGGTTCATTCACGGGAGCGCACGAAACACGCAAAGGATATTTTGAAGTAGCTGACGGAGGAACTATTTTTCTGGATGAGGTTGCGGAGATGCCTTTGGCAACGCAGGCTCGTTTATTGCGTGTACTGGAGACAGGTGAATTTATAAAAGTGGGTTCATCAAAAGCTCAGAAAACAAATGTGCGTGTGGTGGCTGCTACCAACGTAAATATTCCACAGGCAATTGAGCGCGGAAAATTTCGTGAAGACCTATATTATAGGCTGAACACCGTTCCTATTTATGTTCCATCCTTGCGTAACAGGAGAGAGGACATTCATTTGCTTTTCCGCAAGTTTGCAAGCGATTTTGCTGAGAAATACAGAATGCCTGCAATCAAGTTAGAAGACGATGCAGTGCGCATGTTGGAAAACTACACTTTCCCCGGTAACGTGCGTCAACTGAAAAATATTGTGGAACAGGTTTCCATCATTGAAAAGGAACGCAATATTTCAGGAGCAATATTTCAACATTATCTGCCAACCGATAATGGCAAACCTAACCTGCCTGCGGTTTACGAGAAGCCGAAAGATAACCCCGAATTTTCAGAGCGCGAGTTGTTATACAAAGTGCTTTTTGATATGAAAAAAGATATCAATGACATGAAAAAATTAGTCGTTGAGTTAATTTCAAATGAAGAAGGCAATCAGCAGTTCCGTGAAAAAAATGAAGGACTGATTAATAAATTGTATCGTGAAGTGGAGCCTTTGCAGGATATGGATCACGGAGTTCAGATACAGCGTAAAAATAAGGAAGAAGAGCATTTTGTAGTTCCCGAAGAAGTGGCAGAACAATCACTTTCACTGGAAGAAACGGAAATCGGTTTGATTAAACGTGCGCTTGAAAAACACAAAGGCAAACGCAAAGATGCCGCTGCGGAATTAGGTATTTCTGAACGCACACTTTACCGTAAGATCAACGAGTATAATATCGATAAATGAGGGGTTTTGCGCTGCTTACTGCCTGCTGCTTACTGCTTACTCAGGCAGGTTGCGGTGTTTATTCTTTCACAGGCGCTTCAACTGGCGAATCAAAAACAGTTTCAATTATTTATTTTAAAAACAATGCTCCGCTGGCTCCACCAACGTTCAGTCAAAAATTTACAGAAACATTACGTGATAAATTCACTTCACAAACAAGTTTAACCTTAGTTCCAAGCAAAGGTGATCTGAACTTTGAGGGATTTGTAACCGGTTATGCTACTGCTCCGGTTGCCATTCAGGGTAACGAGACTGCTGCATTGAATAGACTGACAATTACAGTCAGCGTTACATTCACTAACGCTAAAGATGAGAAACAAAATTTTGAACAAAGCTTTACCCGTTTTGCAGATTTCAATAGCTCACAAAGCCTTGCTGCGGTGCAAGACCAACTCGTTACCGAAATCAATGACCAATTGGTGCAGGACATTTTTAATAAATCAGTAATTAACTGGTAAGATGAATTTAGATCAGTTCAACAGTTTTCTGAATTCACCTGCCACGCTTAACGGACAGAGTCTTCCGCTGCTTACCGAGTTGGTAAAGGAATATCCCTATTTTCAGACTGCTCAGGTTTTGCTGGCAAAAAACCTGCACAACGAAAAAAATATCCGCTATAATGCACAATTGAAAATTGCTGCGGCTTATTCAACTGACAGAAAGAAATTATATGAACTCATCAACGGAATTGCAGAGGCTGAAGAGAAGGTAATTCAGTCTGAAATAAAAGTAGAGCCTGTAGTTGAGATAAAGGAAATTCCACAGGAAAAGCCGCTTTTAAAACCAATTGAAAGGGTAAAGACAGAAGAGCCTGTAGTTAAGAAGAAAGAAGAACCAAAAGTTGAGCCGGTAGTTGAGAAAAAGGTAGAACCTGTTGTTAAGAAACAACAACCCCAACCAAACGAAACACACACGTTCACCGAATGGTTGAGATTGGCTTCTATTCATTCGGTAAAAGCTGTAGAGATTGAGCGTGAGAAGAAAAAGCCTTCACAAAAAGATGCGTTGATTGACAAGTTTTTACGTGAAGAACCAAAAATCAGCAAACCACAGAAAGCTGAATTCTTCTCGCCTGTAAACATGGCAAAGCAAAGTATTATAGAAGACGATGAGCTGGTAACCGAAACGCTGGCTCAGATTTATGAAAAACAAGGCTTTTTTGCCAAGGCAATTAAGGCTTACGAGAAATTAAGTTTGAAATATCCCGAAAAAAGCCTTTCCTTTGCAGCCCGAATTGAAAATCTGAGACAAAAATTAAACGAACAATAACATGTATTTATTCATTTCAATCTTAATCATTATAGTATGTGCACTGCTGGTTTTAGTAGTGTTGGTGCAAAACTCTAAAGGCGGAGGTCTGTCTTCCAGTTTTGGAGCTTCCAATCAAGTGATGGGTGTTAAAAAGACCGGTGATTTTTTAGAGAAATCAACATGGGGTTTAGCCATTGCCTTATTGGTATTAAGCCTTGCTTCAACAGCTTTTATTAACCGTGAAGATGCAGGTGTGCAAACCGAATCGGCTATAAAAGAACAGATTGATAACGCGCAAGATCCTTCAGCTGCACCGCAGGAAGCGCCTCCGGCAGCAGAACAAGAGCAACCGGCACCTCCTGCAGGAAACTAAGTTTTTAATAAAACATCTTTCATTTTAAAATGTCAGGTTGTCACAGCCTGACATTTTTTTTAGCTGAAAACTGCAAAATTGTCCCTTAAAACCGCTTGGCACGGTAAGTGACAAGGGGCGCACACCGAAAATAAATTATCAAATTAGTTAAACCAATAAATCAAATCAAAAATGTCAGTAAAAATCAGACCTATTGCCGGCACACAAAACCGTGTGGTTGTTGAAGCAGCCGCTGCCGAAGAAAAAACAAAATCAGGAATTATCATTCCCGACACCGCAAAAGAAAAACCGCAACGCGGCAAAATTGTTTCTGTAAGCGAAATTGATGAGAAAGGAAACAAACCTGCTGTAAAAGTTGGTGACGAAGTTCTTTACGGGAAATATGCCGGAACTGAAATCACCGTTGATGGCAAAGAATACCTTATCATGCGTGAAAGCGACATTTTCGCAGTCATTTAAGAAGTGAAAGGTTAATGGTTATTCGTTATTCGAAAAACCACTTAGCCACTATCATCATCCTATTAACTAATAACAAATAACTAATAACAATTTAACAAAATGGCTAAACAAATTATATTCAATCTTGAGGCGAGAGACCAAATCAAGAAGGGCGTTGACGCTTTGGCGAACGCTGTAAAAGTTACACTTGGTCCAAAAGGACGTAACGTAATTATTGACAAAAAATTCGGTGCACCAACTATCACTAAAGATGGTGTAACGGTTGCAAAAGAAATCGAACTTTCGAACCCGGTTGAAAACATGGGCGCGCAAATGCTGAAAGAAGTGGCTTCAAAAACCGCTGACATCGCTGGTGACGGAACTACAACTGCTACGGTGCTTGCACAAGCAATTGTTACTGCAGGTTTGAAAAACGTTGCTGCCGGAGCAAATCCAATGGATTTGAAACGCGGTATTGATAAAGCGGTTATTGCAGTTGTTAAAAATCTGCAAAAACAATCTAAATCAGTTGGTGACGATAACGATAAAATCGAACAGGTTGCTACTATTTCTGCGAACAGCGACAGCACCATCGGGAAACTGATTGCTGAAGCAATGAAAAAAGTGAAAAAAGAAGGTGTTATCACTGTTGAAGAAGCTAAAGGAACGGAAACTACTGTTGAAGTAGTGGAAGGTATGCAATTCGACCGCGGATATGTTTCTCCTTACTTTGTGACTAACGCAGAGAAAATGGAAGCAGTTCTGGAGAACGTTCAAATTTTGATCTACGACAAAAAGATTTCAAGCATGAAGGAGTTACTTCCTTTGTTGGAGAAACAAGTTCAAAGTGGTCGTCCTTTGTTGATCATCGCTGAAGAAATTGATGGTGAAGCATTGGCTACGTTGGTAGTAAATAAAATCCGTGGTTCACTGAAAATCGCTGCTGTAAAAGCTCCCGGTTTCGGTGATCGCAGAAAAGCAATGTTAGAAGACATCGCTATTTTGACTGGCGGAACAGTTATCAGCGAAGAAAGAGGTTTCAAATTAGAGAACGCTGACCTTTCTGACCTTGGAACTGCTGAGAAAATCACAATTGATAAAGACAACACTACCATCGTAAATGGTGCAGGTGCAAAAGACGATATCAAAGCGCGTGTTAACCAAATCAAAGCGCAGATTGAATCTACAACTTCAGACTACGACAAAGAAAAATTGCAGGAGCGTTTGGCTAAATTAGCCGGAGGTGTTGCGGTTCTTTATGTTGGTGCTGCTACTGAAGTAGAAATGAAAGAGAAGAAAGACCGTGTTGACGATGCATTGCACGCAACCCGCGCTGCTATTGCAGAAGGTATCATCCCGGGTGGAGGCGTTGCTTACATCCGTGCGGTTGAAGCCTTAGACAAAATGGTTGGAGATAACGATGATGAAACTACAGGTATCGCAATTGTTCGCAGAGCAATTGAAGAGCCATTGCGCCAGATCGTTGCTAACGCTGGTGGTGAAGGTTCTATCGTAGTTCAAAAAGTAAAAGAAGGAAAAGGTGATTTTGGATACAATGCACGCACCGATGTGTATGAGCATTTGTTGAAAGCCGGAGTTATTGACCCTACTAAAGTTGCACGTGTAGCTTTGGAAAACGCTGCTTCCATCGCAGGAATGTTGCTCACAACTGAGTGCGTACTTGCTGACGAGAAAGAAGAAAATGCAGGAGGCGGAATGCCGGGTGGCATGCCAGGCGGAATGGGCGGAATGGGTGGAATGATGTAAAAAATGAATGATGAATATTGAACAAGGAATTTAGAATTTAGAAGGAATATAACTTCATCATTCGTTATTCCTTGTTCAATATTCGATATTTATACAGCCCCGTCAAACGTAAGTTTGGCGGGGCTGCTTGTTTAAACACAGTTTGTTTTAATGAACTCTTTTATTTCTTCCCAGCTTTTTGTGTAAGGTTCAAAAGCTGAAATATCTGTATCTTCATCAGCATCATTAAAATAAGTAATGCTCCGCCAGAGAAAGTAAAGTTGGTTGCTGTCATATTTTTTACTGAACCATTCCAAAAGAGTTTGCCAGCCAAAGTTTTCAATCAATACATAAATGTCAAAGAAATCTTTTTTCTTTCCTCTTCCGCAAATGGTGTGCATTTTCATGGCTGCTATATCTTCAACGTGAAAATAATTTATGCCATCATTTTCAATGAACGGCTGGATAAGTTTTGAAGGTTCATAAACAAAGTCGCACTTGATTTTATTTACGTAAGCAAACAACATGCTTTTATTGCTGTTTACCAACTCAAAGTTAAGTGCAGCATGACCTGAAACCATCAATTCTGTTTCACGGATGCTGAAAGGTTGAGGCGAAAAAATATCAAGGTCGATGGATTGCCTGTGACCAAGTTGCAATGCCAGCGAAGTTCCTCCTGCAAGAGCAAAATTGCTTTTAATCTTGGGAATGGTAAAAATAATTTTTAACGTAGCATACGTTTCTTTCTCAACGGTAGAAAGATGAAACATGCATTTCGGATTTAGGCAGGTTAAAATACTGGCTGCAAAAATTTACTGTTTTTGCATCTAATTCTTTGCTTTTGCGCAAAGCTGTTTTTATTTGTTCAGAAGAATAGATTTTCACCAGCAAATAAAAATCTTCTGTAAAGCCGCGTGTTAATACCCGCTCAATTACGTAGCGCTGATTTTTTTCTAAGTCAATAGTATTAATTGAACTATCCCAAAATAAATTGGTACTGAAAGGAAAAACTTCTGTTTCTGCTTTTTTATCCAGTTTTTGGGTATCAATAAAACGGAAGTAGTCGCTATTCATAATTTTGTTCAAAGATAAGGCATTTTAAAAAGCAATTCCAACTCTTTAAAAAGGCAGCCCCGTCAAACGTGAGTTTGGCGGGGTTGTCTTTTTTATTCAATTATGGCGGCAAAGAATAACTATAACGAATAGAAACACCCCATCTCCTGCGATAAAATAACCCCCTCCTTTAGTTTAATTCAGAATGAAAAACCTGTGTTAAATGAAAGAAATTGGTATTGGCTTTGAGTGGTTATGAAACCATTACTTCCCACACTGTACAAGTCAATAGTTGCTGTTGTCCATTGCATCTTATATCCGATGTTAAATAGAAAAGCAGTGTTTTTGGAAATGTAGGTTTTGATACCAAAAGAAGGATTAATTATCAAGCCACCATTTAATTCTGAATAATAATTGGAATTCTTATTATTTAAAAGATAAGCATAGCCAATATTTACATTGAAAACTGGACTCACAATTCCTTTAAGAATGGTAGCGCGCAGATCAAAAGTAATCGGTAATAAAGTCTGGATTTTATTTGCATCAATGCCTAAACCAATGCCTAAACTCAGATATTCGTTTAATTGGTAACCATTAACTGTTCTAAATCCCAAAGAATAATTTCCGCTGTTGCTACTCCCAATTCCGGGGCAATAATTTATTTCAGTTATATTAATATAACCTCTCTTTTTGAAATCATTTATTTGAGAAGATTTTTTGGAATTATCTAAAGGCAAATTTTCTTTAGTTAACTTTTCAATCTCATCAAACTTGAATACAAATACATTCCTGTCCTTAGTTTGAATTTTAATACTTTGGTTTGGTACCTGTTCAATAATAATTCCTCTTATTATACTGCCATTTTTGAGATATACCACATCCTCCATATTATTTTGTCCATAAGACAAGGTGCACATTAAAAGTAATACAATGAAAGATAGGTTTTGAATTAATTTTTTCATTTCTTTTTTGTCAAATGTATTAAAATCTTGAAACTATAATGTCTCAACTTTCTGGTAGGCAGAATTTTCAATCCTGCTCTTTAATCATAAGGACAATTCTATATATTTGTTATTCCCAAAGTTAATTTTATTACTTCGTACCATTGAAGATGCCAAGTTCCGTAGGAACGCCCTGTAGGTAGAAAATACCATCCCCGAAATAATACAAGCCCCGTAGGGGCGACCTGTATTCTGTCAGAATAATTTCCCCGCTGCCAGAATAATTTTGATTCCAACCAAAATCGTTTTAATCCTGCCAGAATAACTTCTGCGCTGGCCGAATAACTTTAATTCTAACCAGAATCGTTTCTGTTCTGTCAGAATAAACTTTGCGCTGGCAGAATAACTTTAATCCTGACAGAATAACTTTAGTTCTGTCAGAATAAACTTTATTCTACCAGAATTCGGGCATATTTTACAGGTATAAACATTTTTTCTGCCTCATTTTCAATAAATTATATGGATTTTCTCAATTCCCATACAATAAATACCCTGATGCCTTAGTTATCATAGTATCACAGGTGTGATAACGCGGTCTCCGTATTGAGCCCAAACAAATACCGATTAAAATGAACAAAAGAAAAGTAAGTCTGGCTTTCCTTAAATTACCAATCCCTCAAAAAATACAAAAGGGAAGGTACATTGTAAGTCAGATGACGGGTAACGCTACTTACCCAACTCCCAATCCCGACCTGCTGACAGTTACGGGAAACATTAACACACTGGAAACAAAGCACGAAGCTGCTTCGGACGGTGGAAAATCAAAAAAGCTTCAACAGCAAACTGCCGAAGATAATTTTGATACTATCTTTCGCGAGCTTGCTATTTATGTGGAAGACGAAAGTAAGGGCGATGGTGAAAAAATAACCAGTGCCGGTTTTGACCTTGAAAAAGCAAGGGAAGCTGCTACTCACTTGGGCGCTATTCAGGGTTTAAAATCGGAACCGGGTAAAAATGAAGGCGAAATTGACCTGAAATTTAAGCCGCTGAAAGGAACGAAAACAAAAATAGTGCAGATGAAAGAAGAGGTTGCACAAGGCGGCACAACTCAGCCCGGTAACCCTACTAACCCCGGATCGCCCGGAACTACCCCGGCTGCAACTAGCGTATGGATAACATTAGACGAGCCTGTTACAAAATCAAGGCATACGGTTAAAAATCTGAAGAGCGGAACTAAGTATAGCTTCAGGGTGGCCGGTGTTAACTCAAAAGGTAGAGGCGACTGGAGTGATATAACAATCTGTGTTGCGAGATAAGTTGGATTAGTTGTGAATAAATCAGCCCCGTCAGATGTGAGTTTGGCGGGGTTGATTATTTTTAGAAAGAATTATCTTTGTGTCAAAATTGAATTCATGAAAGTATTATTGGAAATAAAAGACAGCAAAGCAGAATTTGTATTGGAATTGTTGAACAGCCTTTTTTTTGTAAAAGCAAAACCTGTTAACGAAACAAAGCAACAGATTTTAGACGATTTGAAAGAGGCGGTTCATAATGTTAACCTTGCAAAACAGGGTAAAATAAAGCTTAAATCTGCCCGTCAGTTATTTGATGAGCTTTAAGAAGGATGCGTTTAAAAAGTAATCCGCCTCAATCCGCTCCATCTGCGTCATCTGCGTTCCATTATCTTTTCCCAAAAATATTCTCCGGCCTGAAAGGCGAATTATCACTGTGCATCTTAATTGCTTTGCGCGAAAGAACAATCACCACAATCAAGGTAATCAATGCTCCGAATGCAATTACAGGCACTTTGTTTACAAACAAACAAAAATCATAAGCACCGTGGAAAAAGGTGGCGGCAAGAATTCCGGTGATTAATAAAACCTTCTCGCGTTTTGGATTAAACTTTGCAAGCCCTGCAAAATAGCCCAGCATCACTGCATTAGCCGCATGAGCGGGAACAGCGGTAAACATGCGCAACAGACCAACACTAATTCCGCCATCCATTACATACATCACATTTTCCAATGCGGCAAAACCCAGTGAAACCATTACGCTGTAAATAATTCCGTCAAAGGGTTCGTTAAACTCAGCACGGTTGTAGGCAAAGCGTTTGAAAAAAATGTATTTCGAAAATTCTTCGCTGAAGCCAACTACAATAAATGCATGAACAAAATTGTGCGACCAGTACTCATCAAGCGCAAGTAAAGGACCTCCGTAAACTTCAAGGATAACAGCAGGTACAATGCTTACTCCGCCCAGAAAAAAGCATTTTAGCAAAAGACCTAAAGGCTCTTTCTCGTGTTTGTCTTTCCGGTAAATGAAAACAGCTATTGCAAGGGCAGGCGCAAGAGCAATGGCTATGAGGTAAAGCACCGTTCTGTTTTACAGGTTTGATTTAAACTCTGCCGAAAATGCTTCCCAGGTCATGCTTCTGTATTTATCAGAACCAAAAAATGTAATGATTGGTTCCAGCGCCTGCGGTGTTTGAAAACCCGCAATAGGCTGAATAAGATTCAGGTCTTTATCTAAATAAACGATAGTAGGGTAGGAGAGTTTTCCCTGCATCAGCTCGGCAGCAAGTTCATGGTATCCGCGTTGTCCGTTAGGGATAAATTTGAATTCACGTTCTCTGAATAAGATGGGTTCCTTTTGCTCAGCATTAAATTTTACAGCATAAAAATATTGATTTACATACGCAGCAATTTTAGGATTGGCAAACGTGGAGGCATCCATTTTTTTGCACCATCCGCACCAGTCTGTATATACATCCATAATAATAGGGCGCGGTTCTTTTTGCGCCAGTTCAACAGCTTTTTCAAAGGTTACCCAGTTGATAGTTTCCTGTGCGGAAGCCGAATAAAATGCGAAAGAGATGAGTATTGCTAAAACAGAACGTAACTTCATGTGTTAATGTATTTGTATATTTATGTGACCAAACACAAAATTACAAAATAATTGAACTTTCTTGCTCACCTTTATTTGTCACACACATCGGATGAACTGATGTTCGGAAATTACATTGCCGATGGTGTGCGCGGAAAACTAGACGGGCGCTTTCCCGAAAAGGTGATTGAGGGAATTCGCATGCACCGCGCTATTGATGACTTTACTGATACGCATCCCGTTTTCAAGCAAAGCTGTATGCGCTTGTATGAGAAGTATGATAAATATGCATGGGTAATCGTTGATATTTTTTACGACCATTTTCTGGCTGCCAACTGGAATGAATTTCATCCACAACCATTACAGGTATTTTCTGCTGAAACGTATTTAATGCTGGAGAAAAATCTTGATCTGATGCCTGAAAAATTAAAACGGTTTTTTCAGTACATGACTGAATACG
Organism: Chitinophaga pinensis; assembly: GCA_945861685.1. GTDB lineage: Bacteria > Bacteroidota > Bacteroidia > SXHM01 > SXHM01 > SXHM01. The sequence goes on from CAMAVO010000031.1 coordinate 12,819, forward strand.
ATTTACTTTTCAATTATTCAAAAACCGAAGGTATTGAACGTGTTTTATCTGGAATGGCCCGAAGAGCTAGGTTTGTATCAAACATGGAAAAAGCCACTGCCGATTTGATTACAGATTATCATCACTACGAAAAAGATTTCCGTCTTTTTTTTCCTGAGCTGGAAAAATTCACGAAAGAAAAATTCAGCGTTTAATCAACTGAATTATCGCTCCAGCACAAACGTTTGCCTGTAAACAAAGTCGGTTGCAAGTCCTTGTTGTTGCAAGTCGTAAGTACTCCATACCTGACGGTTCTTTTTGTTTTCTTCGATAGTGTAAGAAATGTCGCAACCAATGCATTGTCCGCCAATTATTATAAAGCGTTTAGCATGGTCGTCAATCATATAATACAAACCCGATTCTGTATTAGTGCTGCCATTTGCAGTGTATTCAAAGTCGAAAATGCTTAAATCAAGATTGTCGCGGTAAAAACTGAAGTACCCGGCATTGTCTGTTTCTGCAACCACTTCAACAGTTCCGTCATTGAAATTTTTTACGTTTTCGTAATGCGTAATATTCCACAATCCGTCTAAACGGTCTTCTAATTTTTCATCAGGTTGTTTGCAACCCGAAAAACCAAGAAATAGCGTAAGCGATAAAAGTGTAAATAGTTTTTTCATGATGCTTAGTTTTTAATTCTCCCTATTAAAAATTTCACCGAAATATTAATCACTGATTTATGAAGCGGAACTTCATCAACCATATTCTCTTCGTCATAAACAAGACCTTGACTTAAATCGGAGAATTTGCGGAAGTCAACAGGGAATTCACTTTGTCGCCAACGGTTCACATCAAAATCCAGCAGTTGGGTTTCGCTTCCTGTTTCGTTTTTCCATTGAATAGGAAAGGTCCAACGAGCAGAAATCATAAAGCGCCAGAGGCGTGCCGAGATGCCAACACCGTGATGAAGTTTGGTTGAGCCCGCTTCGTAATAGCCAAGTATATCCATCTCGTAACCCATGCTGCGCGAGCCATCGGGATAAGTAACTGTTGAGCGCAATGATATATCACGGAAGTTTCCGCCAAATAAATAATCAACAAATACCAGCCCTTTAAACTGCGGACCTAATCCAATAAAAACAGGAACATCGTTGTAGCGAAAATCAAGTTCATGTACATAGTTATTCCAAAGAATACTCTTGTTCACATGCTTGGTCCAGTAAGCTCCAGCCGAAAACGAAATATGCGCTGAAATGCGCGAAGGATTATACATATCAAACGCTATTTCAAAGCCGGGCGCAGTGTACGATTTATCCCAAAGCGAGAAACCTTGTTTCAGGCCAACCTTATAGTAGTCGTTCCACGAAACCGAAAAGGTATCAAGCTGTGTAGGATCTAATCGGTTTAAGCTAACACCAGGCCCAAAGCTGAAGTTGAAAACATATTGCGCAAACGAATTGTGGCTTGCAGCAAGTACGAAGAAGAGAAGTGCTAAGTAGATTTTCTTCATGTAAAAACGGATTTGTTTATGCAAAAATAAATTTATTCCTGTTAATCTTTCACAATGCGTTGGCGGTAAATGCCATTTTCTGTTTCAGCAATAACAAAATACAATCCGCGGCTGAATGTTGAAATGTCAACAGTTGTTGTATTATTAAACACAGCCACTAATGAACCTTTTGAATCAAGCAGTTTTATTACTATAGCCTTGCCTGCATTTTCAGGTAAGACAAGATTAATTTTACCTGTTGTAGGATTAGGAAATACTTTCAGCAAATTTTCCGCAAAAGAATTTTCTTCCACACCTGCTGCAACATCAATATTAATATCGTCAATAAATACGTTGTTTCCACCGCGACCACTAAATACAAAACGAAAACGGAAATCATCCACAAAATAGGAGGAAGGTATGTTTGTAACGCCTTGCTTCCATTGTTGCTGAGTTGTTGGGTAAAATGGACTTATCAGCGGTGTTGAAGTTTGTAATTCCGTTCCGTTTATGGTAAGTTTATTCAACCAAAAATTGCTGCAGCCTTTGTTAATCTGCAATTGCAGCTCATCTGCAATTGAATCTGTTTTTCCTGCAAAAGCATACCAAAAACTGATGTTGGTTTCAGTTACCTGCGACAAGTCAATCAACGGACTATACAGTTCATCTTTGTTGTCCATTGTATTACTGAAATTATCAAGCATCACCGAAACAGTTCCGGTGAAAGGAGCCTGCCCGTCTAATTCCCAATTATTTTCCGAATCAAAACTGTTTTTAAACCAACCTATGCTTTCAAGTTCTGTTTCATCTGTTTCAAATGATTCGGCAAAAGGAAATGCCGTTCCTCCCGTTTGCGGCAAAACAGAAATGAAATTACTTTTTACTTCAAAAGAATTACTGCCGTTTACAAACACCGTTAAACTCACATTATAAACTCCTTCTGAAGTATATGTTACCACTGGTAATTCCTCAGTTGAACTTGCAGGTGTCCCACCTTCAAAAGTCCACAAAACAGAATCAACCGGCACATGATAACTTTCATTATTAAATGTAATTGTACCACCCGGACAAACTACTTTTTTGTTACTGCTGAAATCAGCGCCACACAAAACAGGTGCATCGTAAACACCTGTTGCTATTAGGTTTGCAGGTTGCCACAAATTATTTCTGTTTCCCATTGGCGAATTCAATGCAGCCTGCATTCTGTCTTTCTGTCCTGTTGTAAACATAATGTTGCAGTACGAATAATCCATCACGTTCTGAACCATATCAACCGTAGAATTGTTGCACGATGTGCCGCTCAGATTACAACTTTGCCACCCGATTGTTGGCGGAGTATCCGCAACTCCATCATCAATATTACAATCATGATTCGGGTCAGCACAAGGCAAAAAATAATAACCCGGAACATTATTTCCGCCCCAGATGTGTTGCAAATTCAAATAGTGTCCGCACTCGTGCGCAAAAGCAACCGATTGCGTTAAATTGGATGTGCCAATAGTCCCCACATAATTATGCGAAAGCACAATACCATCCCATTCCGGAACCGTATCTGCATCCGAAGGAAAAATAGCATGCCCTGCTAATCCCGCTGCATTTTTTACCACATAAACATTCAGGTAATTTGCAGGATTCCAGTGTACAAGATTTTTTACCGCATGGTCGCCTGTTTCCGAAAGCAATGAAGCAATTCGGTTAATTCCGCTATGGCAATTTCCATCAGGGTCGCGTTTTGCCAAACGAAATTCAATCCGAGTATCAGCATGCAGCGGTTTAAAAATATCCACAATACTTGCCGTATCATCCCGTTCTTTGCGGAACGTTTTATTCAGCATTTCAATAGCACTGTAAATCTGTTCGTTCGCAATATTCTCGTTACCGTAATTATGGATAATATGAAACACAACCGGAATAAAATACAGCGCAGTATCAGCAGTTGATTCCTTTTCCGTTTTTGCAGCAATAAATTCACGGGTAAAGATTTCCAGTTCGTTCTCGCGTTTAACTATTGCTTTTGCAATTTCAGGGTTTTGTTGAAGGGTAAAAATGCGTAATTCATCTGTCCCGCAATTCAGCGATTGCTGTGCAAATGAGATAAGCGAAATGAAAAACGAGCAAACAAGAAGTATATTTTTTCTCATACTAGCGAAATACCTTGCGTTGGTTTTCAAAAACCCTCAATGCCCCATCCTCACCTCTTCTCCTTTATTATTATTCATAGCCCACCAGCCGTAATAGGCTAGGTATGTAAAGCAAATGGGAGTGATGATATAGGATGTTTTGATGTCGGTTATATCGGCCAGCCAACCCTGAAAAGGGGGAATAACAGCACCACCTAAAATCATCATAATCAGGAAGGCTGATGCTTGTGAGGTATAGGAACCCAGATTTTTAATAGCCTGTGCAAAAATGCAGGGCCACATAACGGAGCACCACAGACCTCCGCTGAGGAAGAACATGAGGGAAAGGTTGCCGGTGGTGAGCATACCGCCAATCATGCACAGGGCAGCAGCCAGTGAAAAGGCGAGCAGCATTTTAGCTGAGCTTTCGATGGTGAAAAAGGTAACGGCTACCATCAATGCCACAAAGCCAAGGTAAGGCAGGAACACGGTGTTGATATCCAGTCCGGGAGTGCTGCTTGCCTTGAAATAATTAACGGCATATACCACGGCAAAGGCAATGAAGGGCAACACTGCGAGCAATATCTTTTTGGTGCTTTTGTTTTCGGTCATGGCTTCGGCAGAGGCTGTCCAGCGGCCAATCATAAGGCTGCCCCAGAAAAGTGATATGAATGGAAAAATGAGTTCGCCCGGAATATTGCCGTATGCAGGTGTATTGAGCAAGGCGCCCATGTTGCTTTGTATGGTTACCTCTACCCCCACGTAAATAAAAATGGCAATCATGCCCAGGACTAATTGGGGATATTTTAAGGCTGCGATGGAGAAATTTTCTTCGGCTGCTTTTTTTACTTCTTCAATTTTCATGAAACGTAAAATGAGCGCGAGTGAAAGAAACAACACAATCAGTATGATGTAAAGCGTGTCCACATTTTTCAGTTGAATTTGGTTGCCTTCGGATGCTGAGGCAAAAAATCCACCGAAGAGGAAAAAGGCTACAATCAAAGGACCGATGGTAGTACCGAATGAGTTGATACCGCCTGCAAGGTTGAGGCGGTGGGCACCAGTGCGTTCATCGCCCAGCAGAATTACAAAGGGGTTGGCGGCTGTTTGCTGCAGACAAAAACCTAATGCTATAATAAAGAAGGAGGTGAGTATTAATCCGTAGCTGCCGATGTGCAGGGAAGGTATCATGCAGAGGGCACCAATAGCCGAAATAATCAAGCCGAGAGAAAACGATTTGGCATAGCCCTGCTCGTTTACAAAATCTCTTTTTCTGATAAAGGTATAAAGGAACAACAGCAGCGAGCCGATGAAGTAGCCCCCGTAAAAAGTAGAGTCAATTAACTGCGACTGAAACTGTGAAAGTTGAAAATGTTCTTTGCAGAAAGGAATGAAAATACCGTTGCTGGCTGCGAGAAACCCCCAGAAGAAAAAGATAGAGATTACGGCATAGAAGGTGGATTTTTTTTGCATAGCGCTTGTTTTAGGAAAGCAAGAATATGAAAAAAAGAATAGCCAGGATTAACCGGGCTAAGTAAAGTATAAACAGAAGAGTGTTGGAGAAAAGAAGTGATCCCAATTGGATTCCGCTCCCTTACCCCATTTTACCACACTTTACTATATTTAATATTGAATTTCAATAGGTTACAATTTTATTATGAAAATAAGTTCAATAAAGTTAATTAAAGTTAAGTATTTTTGTCAATGGTATTGTCAATGTTTTTCATTCCTAAATTAAAAAATTTACATCATGATTAGTGTTAGTTTTTATCTCCTGACTCCTGAAGCACGATTCAAAAGTGTTGTTTATGTTTCCGTAAGTAATAAAGTAAAAAGGCTAAGATTTTCCACCGGAAAAGAATTTAGAACTGCATCCTGCAACATCAGAAAAAGAAAAGGTAGAAAAGGCTTGCTAAAATCAGGAAGTGAAAATTATTTAGAATATAAAAAAGATTTAGAAACCATTGAAAATACCCTTACAGGTATCGAGGACTCATTCATTAAAAAAGGTATAAAACCAACTTTACAACAAATAAAAGGAGAATACCATAAGCAAGTGGGAACAGACATTGATAACAATGAAATAACCTTAAGCATTGCCTATAATAAATTTATGGGAGCAAAGAGTGGCAGGTGGAGCGATGGGACAAAAAGAATATATGTCAGGATATTAAGCCACATGATAGAATTTCAGGAAGATTTTGGTGAAATTAATATGAATAATCTTAACGAAGACTTTTGGGTAAAATTTCGGGATAATTATTATGTAAAAAAGAAAGGAGATAAAAACAGCAGCATAAATACAATGCTCAAAAAATTAAAAGAGTTTATAAAATATGCGTATAAAAAGGAATTTATAAAATGTAAAATTGATTTTGATGAGCTCACTTCCTTAGATGAAATACCCAATTATAAAATTTCCCTGAAATTAAAGGAGGTGGAAGATTTATTTAATCTCAACCTTTCGAACGATCACCGACTGGAAAAAGTAAGGGACTTATTTTTTTTAGAAATACTAACAGGGCAAAGGTTCTCTGACATACCTAAACTTTTAGATAAAAGAAATATTTCAAAAACAAGCATTCACTTCAACCAGGAAAAAACGAATAAGCGGATAACAATCCCATTGCATCCAAAATTACGTGAATATCTTCCCTATATCTTTAATAAATATCCCCAAAAATTACCAATGGTTTCCAATGCTGAATTTAACAGGATCATCAAAGAAATTGGGAAGCTGGCCGGATTCAATTCCATGCATCAATGGGTTACCAAAAGTGGAAATAAGAAAAAGAAACATTCGGATTTCAGATACAATTTAATTTCTTCGCATACAGGGCGGAGAACTTTTTGCACGTTATCGAAAAAGGCTGCCCCCCCTATAAGTGATATTGAAATTATGACTATAACGGGGCATACAAATTTGAAAGCGTTTAATGAATACGTGAGGGTGGATGATGACGACATTAATAACTCATACAATAATTTCCTAATGAAAAAATAATTAAAGATGAAAAAATACACCTATAAAAATTGGTTGTCAGGTAAATTTTCACTGATTTACGGTGCAAAATTGTTTAAAAAGAATGATGATGTTGTGCATGGTGTTAAATGGGAAGACTTTAACGAAATAGATGTTTTAAAAATCAAGGAAAAGCAGAAAGAGTTATTTGAACAATGGAAAAATGAGCTTGTTGAAAAATGGGAAAAATCATTTTTACAAGCTTTTGAAAATTCAGAAATGAAAAATGATTTTTTATTAGGCGAGATTAAAAATTGCGAAACTGTATTTTCCATTCCTGCTCCAAAAGGCTTTTTTGAAATTTCTTTTCTCCACGGGGATTCAGTTTTCACCAGGAACTATTTATCAGAAGTTCAAGCCTATTTTCATGAAGTTATTAAGAAAGGAAACCCGAAAAATTATGATTTCATTAATAGTCCCAACTATCCTCATCAGAATAAATCCAAAATTCCACCACAAATTTATGCACAAGCCCGCTGGGAATTTTACAAATGGCTTAAATCATTCAATGTGACTAAAAAGATAAGTAATGTAAATGAGGAAAAATTCTACTCACAAAAACAAATTGCAATTGCTTATTTTTTTCTAGGTATTACAATTAATGAAAATAATTTTAAAGAAATGTTAAAAAAGCACAGTGTTACTAGAAGCTCCAAGATTTTACAAAAACTAATAACGAAAAATTCACAGATTACATCTCTTACAAAAAATAAAACAGTTGATAGTAAACATTTGAAAGATTTAGTGGCCGCCAAGAGATTAATAGTAAGTAAAAAAAACAAAGAAGCTCTAGAAAAAATAGACCAAATCATCACCACTTTTAATAATGACTTTGATAGCCACTACGAAAAACTATAGAGTTAAACCACTTGTTACCACATGCAAGTGGTGTTTTTTTTTAAGGTATTAGGAACCTTTGTGCCAACTAGGTAAACCGCATAATTACTGCATTTAATACTTCCAGCGGTTTAACCGCCCTAAAAATTATAACTCCAATAACCACCTGCAAGTGGAATATTCCTTGAGGTTTTAGAAACCTTTGTGCCAAACAAAAAAGACATGGCACATAATCTGATTGACATACTTGATGCACGATTAAGTAATATTGAAAACATTTTACTTGCCTTAAAACATCCACCACAGAATACTGGCACTGCTCCTCTTTCGTTTGAATTCAAATACTTACCGATTATAGAAATTTTTCGGAAGAAAATTTGCTCAAAGCCTACTTTTTATAAGCACTTGAAAAAGGGTGAATTTCATTTATACAAGTTTGGGAACAAGAGTTTTGTTGATAAAGAGGAATTTTTATCAGCTTTTCACAAAGTCAAGATTACCAATAAATAGGTTACAGACATGACATATTATTCACTGAAATGATTTAAAAAATGAAAAATAAAAAAACATACAAACTCGACCCAACTTCAGATCGCTATCGAGAATGCCTCAACTGCAAAGAACCGTTTATGGCAGCGCACCGGAACTCTGTACATTGCTGTGATAAATGTGCAGATGAATTTTCTAACAAAAAAAAGAAACAAGAAATGACAAAAAAAGAAATTATTACAAACAACACTGAAAAAACTGAACTTATTCCACCGTTAATTACATATGCTGTTGATACATCGCCTCCCGAAGAATTAATTTTAATTAACTTAAAGTTACTCAAATCTCTTGTAATTGACGACAAAAACGGAAGTGTTTTTCACCTTGAATATCTTTACGGTCTTGGCCTAAAACTCGAATTTAATCAAGGGTCGGGTGTTCTTTATAATATTGACCAAAAATTGAATTGTCATTTTTTACAGATAGGTTATTACCGGATTTACCGGATTGAGTTTTCTCTCGTTCTAATAATAAAAACCATTTAAAAACAAACAAAATGTTAGACTACAATCAAATTAACAAACTCTTTGGGGCACCACTAAATACTGTGCCACAACCAAACGTGCCTTTCAAAATGACTACAACATACTGGATTATTGGGGGTGTTGTTGTTTTCATTTTTGGATTAGGGGTAAAAGTACTTATTGATGAATTAACTGGAGCAGTTAAAGTCACGAAGGTAAAGCCGAAAGAAGAATCACCAAAAGTGAAAATTCCAAACTATTCTAATGTGGAAACAAATGAGGATGAGAATAGGTCATTTGATAGCAATCATGAAACTACAAGAAACGATGACGAAACCTTAGCAGAATCAATACAGAACAAATTCAGAAGTGAAGATTATTCAGACAAAACGGAATAATTTTTTAAACATTTGGTCTCCAACCTTGCTTTCTCAGCCCGGAGAGAATC
>CAMAVO010000032.1 GCA_945861685.1 Chitinophaga pinensis
ATAATTTTGAAAATATCATTGTTCCTGAAATGAACAATGGCCAACTTGTAAAAGTTTTGCGCGACAAATATTTAGTACCTGCCGTTCCTTTCAATAAAATAAAAGGTATGCCATTTAGTGCCGCAGAGATAAAAGAAAAAATTGTTGAAACGCTGAAAAAATAATTTATAATTATGTCAGAAACTATCGAAAAACCTTATACAGCAAAAGACCTTGAAACCGATCAGGATGTGCGTTGGTGCCCCGGTTGCGGAGATTATTCTATTTTAAAACAAGTTCAGAAAGTTGTTCCTGAATTGGGAATAAAGCGCGAAAATCTTGTTTTCGTATCCGGTATCGGATGCTCTTCACGTTTCCCTTATTATATGGAAACATTTGGAATGCACAGTATTCACGGACGCGCTACTGCCATAGCCAGCGGATTGAAAGCTGCAAGACCTGAATTGAGCGTTTGGATTGTTACTGGTGACGGTGATGCTTTATCCATTGGTGGTAATCACCTTATCCATATTCTCAGAAAAAATTTCAATGTAAATATTCTCCTCTTTAATAACCAGATTTATGGTTTGACAAAAGGACAATATTCACCTGCCTCTGAAGAAGGGAAAATCACCAAATCTTCACCGATGGGTTCAATTGACCACCCATTCAATCCTTTGGCACTTTGCCTTGGTGCAGATTCTACTTTTATTGCCCGAACTATGGACAGAGACCCAACACATTTACGTGAGGTGATTAAAAGAGCCAACGACCATAAAGGAACTTCAATGGTTGAGATTTATCAGAACTGCAACGTGTTTAATGATGGTGCTTTCTTTATTTATACCGATAAAGAAACCAAAGCAGTTGAAACTCTTTTCTTAGAACAAGGGCAACCATTAATTTTCGGAGAAGGAAAAACAAAAGGAATAAAACTTGACGGATTTAAACCTGTTATTGTTGACTTGACAGACGGCACTGCTGCCAGCGATTTGTGGATACATGATGAAACTGACCGCGTAAAAGCAGGATTACTTAGCCGCTTCTTTGACAACCCTTCAACGGAAGGACATTTGCCGCGTCCGTTTGGAGTATTCTATACCGAAGCACGTTACTGCTACGAAGATGCATTGGTTGATCAGATAACAACCACAATTGCAAAATCTGGCAAGGGCGATTTGAATAAGTTGCTCAAAGGCGGCAATACCTGGACAATTGCATAAATAAAAAAGGGGCTTTAAGCCCCTTTTTTATTTAAAGATAAGTCCAAAAAGAATTGCTGAGAAAACAGTTGCCATAAGAATAACAAGCAACAAAATATTCAGCCAACGCGGTGTTCCCGGGCGATTACGTATGTGTCCCATAACCGGAACAAACACAAGCAAAACGAAAATCAGAAGGAGAAAATAATTCAAAGAAATCAGGCAGGAAGAACAAGGCTTTCTTTCACTGCAAACACCACGATACCTGCAGTGTTTTTTACACCAATTTTTGCCATTATATTTTTGCGGTGAGTAATAATGGTGTGATTGCTGAGAAATAATTTATCTGCAATTTCTTTGTTGGTAAAACCTTGAGCAATCAGTTTTACGATTTCAATTTCTCGGTTACTCAGGTTCACAGGTTCACAACAACTTGCAACTTTATTTACATCAATATAGGATGTGTTTTCCTTGACAATTGATTCAATAATTTTTCCGCAGAAAAAATTGGTTCCTTTTCCTGTGGCTTTAATAGCGTCAATCACTTCTTCTTTGCCGCAGTCTTTCAGAATATAACCTGTAACGCCACTTTCTATTGCTTTAAGAACAGAACTCTGACTGTAATATGTTGTGATGGCAAGCACTTTCAGATCAGGATTTGAAAGCAATGCTTTTTGTATGTCTTTCAATTCAAAATTCTGTGAGCTGAAATCAATTACCAAAAGGTCAATTCTTTTCTTCTTTACCTGGGCCTGCAACTCCTCACTGTCATTGGCTTCACCTGCAACAGAAACGGTTTTATCAACCGATAAAATAGACTTCAGCCCTTCTCTTACAAGGTAATTTCCGTCAGCAAGAAAAACATTAATCTTATTCATTAACAAAGTTATTTAGAATGATTTCAAATAATGCACAAATATAGCCTCAATCTTACACAATACAATGAAAAATTTTAAGAAATTTCGATCACCAGATTATCGCTGGCAGCGATTGTGTTTTCAAACACCGTTCTGGCTTCATTAAGCAATGCAGATACCTCGCCATAGCGTGAAGAATAATGACCGATAATCAATGCTTTTGCTTCAGCTTTTAGCGCAAATGTTGCTGCCTGCAATGCTGTTGTATGATACCTGTTTGTCGCTTTATCAAGCAATTCGTGCGCAAAGGTTGCCTCGTGATAAAGCAAATCAACACCTTTTACATAGGGAATAATACGTTCATCATAAATTGTATCGGAACAGAATGCATATGTTCTAGTTTCTTTTGCAGGAAAAGTCAATTCATCATTCTGAATTATTTTCCCATTCTCGGTAAAGAAATCATTTCCATTTCTGATTTCATCAATTTTAGAAAACGGAATATTATATTCGCGAATCTTCTCGCCTTTCATGCTCTTTGGGCGGGGCTTTTCAATAAACTTAAAACCCCAGCAGGGAATACGGTGGTTCATTGGAAATGAATAAACTGATGCTTCATTGGTTTCAAGAATTAAGTGTTCCCCGTTTTCTACTAATTCGTGAAAGTGTAATTCGTAACTTAATCTGGTGCCTGAGGCTTTGAGTTGCAGGTCTATTATCTCTTTTAGTTTAGGCGGACAAAATACATGCATAGGTTTATTTCTGCTGTATAAATGTAGGCTTGAAAGCAACCCGAACAAACCAAGATAATGGTCGCCATGCAGGTGGCTGATGAAGATATGATCAAAATGGCGAGGACGAATTTTATTTCGCCTCATTTGTAATTGCGTTCCTTCTCCACAGTCTATCAAAAAAAACCGCTCAAGCACTTGCAGTACTTGAGCGGTAGGATTTCGGTCAATTGTTGGTGTAGCAGAACCACAACCGAGTATGGTCAGCTTTAAACTCATTTATTTTCCGGCAACAATCATCTTATTGGTGATTGTTTTTGTACCGTTACTTAATGAATAGAAATAAGTTCCTGCATTAATTTTTTCAGAATTGAAAACAATAGAATTGCTTTTAGCTTGTGCCTGAATTTTTTCTGAGTAAACGCGTTTGCCAATCATGTCAAATACTGTAAAATCAACATTTCCTGCAATTGGAGTAGAAAACTTGATTGTGGTATTTCCTGTGAATGGGTTTGGGATGTTTTGGATTACATCAAATGAAGTCGCTTCTAGTTGCTCAACTGCATTAGTAGTATGCAAAGTGTAAGGACCTCCATCGAAAAGGGTAGGTAATTCAGGTACTGCCTGACCTTGTACTGTTCCGGGGAAACTTACAGGCAAATCCCCTACAAGAGGTATAGTTACAACCGTACTTCCTGTTGTAAGTGATTTTATCCTTAATGTGTCTGTTCCAACGGCATCCGATGTAGTTCCTTCAATATCAATTGATCCGGAAGCACCAGCATTATACGTGCATCCTGAAGGGTTGCAAGTTGCATCAAGACCAGACAAAAGACCAGTTACATTATAAGTAACACTGGTAATCGTAATGTCAAGAGTTGCTGGCAGAAAAGAAATAAATTGCTGAAGAGCCGGAACAGAAGCTGCTAAGTCTGCTGTGTTGACAGTTAAACTTGATGGTATAGCTGACATTGCAATATTAGTTGAGTAAGGAGAACCTACAGTATAATTAGGCAATGCTCCTAATGCGGGGGTAAATGGATTAGCTTGCGCAAATGCACTGATGTTAATGGATAATAAGGTGATAAAGAGTAAGAATTTTTTCATTTTTTTTGTTTTTTAGTATTTGTATGCGTGCAAAAATAAGAATTTTCTGACAAAAAAAATGCCCCGCAAATCTGCGAGGCATTTTTTACAATGATTATTATCAGGTTATTTACCTGAAACAACCATTCTTTTTGTGATAGTAGTGTTTCCGTTTGTGATTGAATAAACATAAACACCTTGAGCTAGCTCATTAGTGTTGAAGTTAACTTTATTCAAACCGCTAACTGCATCAATTTTGTTGTTTTTCACAACCATTCCAAGCATGTTGTAAACTTTGAAGTCAACAGTTGATGGTGAAGGTGAAGTAAAGTTGATAGTAGTTGAACCATTCGCAGGATTAGGAATGTTCTGACCAACTTCAAATTTAGAAGTATTAAGAGTTTCAACTGCACCGCAATTTTCAATTGTAATAATGTAGTTGGCAATAATTGACTGAGGAGCATCAAAAGTTCCAAGAAGCGGGTGTGTTACGTTTGCAGTAACATACACGATTAAAGGCCATGTTCCTTCATCTGCTGAAGTTGGGTTACCATTCAACTGAAGACATCCGCTTGCTCCGCCAGGAAATTCGCAGTTTGATGGAGAACATTCAAATGTAAATTCGATATCTGCAGGAACGCCTGAAGTATCACCAGCTGCAACAATAACTTTAGCAGAGTCAACTTTAATGTAATTCATTACCAAGGTAACAACACCAACTCCTGGGAAATTAACAGTTGTATCAGAAGGCAAAACAACAGTAATTGTTTCTGCATAAGGATCACCAGAACATGCTGCAGGAAGGTAGCCCATTGCACTGTCAGGATAAATTCCAGGGTCTCCGGCAAACTGAGGATCAGGGGTACAAGCTTGTGCATTAGCATTTTGAGCAGCAAAAATTGCGCAAGTACCAATCATTAAAATAGAGAGTAATTTTTTCATCATTTGTTTTGTTTTAAGGTTTTTAATTTATTTGAGTTTTTAATTAACTGTGCAAATATAGAAATTATCTTATCTTGTATGAAAAATATTGGAATTTTAACACTTAATATTTTAACAAAAACAAGAAAGCCGCACTGTAAAGACAGAAGCGGCTTGCTCATTAATATAAGTTGATTTTTACTTGCCAGTAACAATCATACGCTTGGTAATACTGTTCTTGCCGTTTGCAATAGTATAGAAGTATGCACCCGGTGCCAACTTTTCAGAAGTATAGTTTATAGTATTAACTCCAGTTACAGCATTGATTTTGCTGTTGTGAACCTGTCTTCCAATCATGTCATAAACATAAAAATTAACAGTTTCTGCAACAGGATTGTTAAATTTAATAATTGTGCTTCCATTAAAAGGGTTTGGAACGTTTTGGATTACATCAAATTTAGATGTGCTCAACGTTTGAACTCCCAAAGGCTCGCCAACAAATAAATTATACACCTCAATTGAATAAGGGAGAACAAGTGGATCTCCGCCTGTACCGGTGCTATCTAATACTCCATAGATGACAACATCAAATGTAATAGGGTAGGTTCCTGCCGAATCATTTACATTGCCGGAAATAATAAAACATCCCTCAGTTCCGCCAAGGTAAGTGCAATTACCTAAACTGCTGTTGCAGCCATATGTTAATCCGTTAGGAAGTCCTCTTACCGAGTCAAGCTGAATGCTGTCAACATATACTGTAATAACAGAAACTGTAGTGTCAGTAGGAACTGAAATGGTAACTGTCTGAGTGTAGTCTTGCCATACATTGGTAGTGCTGTCTGGAGTCATTGGGTAAAGCAATCCTGTTGCATTGGGATCAGGCATACATACCTGCGCAAAACTGCTTGCTGCAAATGCTGTGATTGAAATTAATGAGAGTAGTGTTTTTTTCATAATTAATTGTTAGTGGTTTTAATAAAATTTAAAGTTAAAGACTATGCTTGTTTATCGTTATCGCGTTCAATTTCTTCCATAAAAAGAAGATCAACAGCTTCGCTTACAGTTGGCGCTATATTTAAGATGGTGTCCAACTGTGAAATTGAAATCAACTTCATTACGGATCGCTGCAATCCCGTGAGGACAAATGTTCCACCTGAATTTTTGCAAAGACGGTTCGCAACCAAAATTACGCTCAACCCCGAAGAATCGCAATAGCGGGTGTCGGTCAGGTCAATAATAATATTTTTAAAACCTTCAGAATTCAAAACTACCAGTTCCGATTTCAATGAAGGAGAAATATGACTATCCAATTTCTCGTCTTTGAGATTGATTTGGGCATATTTTTCTTTTTTTTCAATTGTGTAGCTGTTGTTGCTCATAGGGGCATTTTGTTTAAAAGCAAAAGTAGAAAAATTTATTTAACAAAGTAAAAAAACATTTTTTCAGAAAAAATAATTTAAGATGCCAGAAGATAAAGAACCGCCATACGGATTGCCACACCATTTTCAACCTGCTGAAGGATTACAGAGTGTTTTGAGTCTGCAACATCGCTGGTTATTTCCACTCCACGGTTGATTGGTCCCGGGTGCATGATGATAATTTCTTTTTTCAGCGAGTCTAAAATCTGTTTATTCAGCCCATACATCATCACATATTCGCGCAGAGAAGGAAAATATTGAATATCCTGCCTTTCCAACTGGATGCGCAGCATATTAGCAACATCACACCATTGCAGGGCTTTTTTCATATCGTGTTCTACTTTTACATTTAATGCACTGATATATTTCGGGATAAGTGTTGTTGGTCCGCAAACCATAACTTCTGCACCCATTTTTTGCAGGCAATAGATATTTGAAATTGCCACCCGCGAGTGAAGAATATCACCGACAATGGCAACTTTCACACCTTTCAGGTCTCCTAATTTTTCGCGGATTGAAAAAGCATCCAGCAAGCCCTGAGTTGGGTGCTCGTGTGCACCATCACCTGCATTCACTATTTGTGCGTTTACATGTTTTGAAAGGAAAAGCGGTGCTCCGGGCTTTGGGTGGCGCATCACTACAATATCCACTTTCATGGCAAGGATGTTATTCACAGTATCAATCAGTGTTTCGCCTTTACTTACTGAAGAAGATGAGGCGGAAAAATTAACCACATCTGCCGATAATCTTTTCTCGGCAAGTTCAAATGAAAGTCTTGTGCGGGTTGAGTTTTCGAAGAAAATATTTGCAATTGTAATATCGCGGAGCGATGGAACTTTTTTAATCGGACGGTTGATAACTTCTTTAAACTGATCGGCCTGAGAAAAAATGAGTTCAATATCCTTTTTGGTGATGTATTTTATTCCAAGAAGATGCTGAACACTCAGTTGACTCATAGTTTATTTATCATTTTTGAAATAGTAATACTTTGTCTTCTCCGTCTGTTTCTTTCCATTCAACCGATACTTTTTCGGTTGAAATAGTATCCACCGTTTTACCCACATAATTAGGCATAATAGGCAGGTGTCGACTGTATCTGCGGTCAATCAGCACTAGCAATTCCACTAATTGAGGCCTTCCGAAAGCCATCATTGCATCTAATCCGGCACGAATTGTTCTTCCGGTAAAAAGCACATCATCTACCAGAATTACTTTCTTATCTTCAATTACAAAATCAATCTCTGTTGGCTTTGCCAAGTGCTGCTCGCCTCTGCGGAAATCATCACGATAAAAAGTGATATCAAGGTTTCCGCAAGGGATGTTTTTATTACCCGTTTTTTCAGTAATCAGCTTATGAATGCGCTGCGCCAGAAAAATTCCTCGCGGCTGCAAACCAATGATGGCAGATTGTTTAAAGTCGTTGTGATTTTCTATTAACTGGCAGCAAAGACGGTTAATGGTGAGGCCGAAACTTTTGCTGTCTAATATTAACCGTGGCTGCGTTGACATTTCGGAGTGCAAACTTACATGAAATAATTCAGCAAATAAAAATTATTCACGTTTATCAATAAACTTCAGAGGCTTGCGGCTCATTTCGGGATTTTGCATCACATTAATTTCTGCAGATGAAACAAATTTTATAGTTGGCGTTACCCTTAATTTTGCACGAAAATGGTCGCTTATATTTTTTACAAGTGCTTCTGACTTCTCTTTCGCAGCAAGATGAATCAGAATTTCGTCCGTTCCTATTTCATTGGTAAAAACTTCCACTACATAATTTTCAACCTGCTCAATGTTATTGAGAATATCATACAAAGCAGGCGGATAAAGCGTAGTGCCTTTGTATTTTATCATCTGTTTTTTGCGGCCAATAACAGGGCCAAGACGCATGGTATTTCTTCCGCACTCACATTTTTCGGTGTGATGAAAACAAATGTCGCCTGTTTTAAAACGCAGTAAGGGCATACCTTCTACACCAAGCGTTGTAATGGTTACTTCACCGGCTTCTCCTTCTTTTGCAGGTTTATCATTGTCGTCCAAGAACTCAACAATAATCAGTTCGGGATGGTGATGTCCTCCCCTGCCCGCTTCGCATTCAGTGAAAGCTGTTGCCATTTCGGTAGAAGCATACGTGCTGAATAATTCAATATTCCATTTCTCTTTTATTTTTTCTCCGAGCGTGTTCAGTGAGAAATCGGGATTGCGGATGGGTTCGCCAATGCAAATGGCTTTTTTTATTGAAGTGCTGCGATATTCAATATTATTTTTCTCAGCAAAATCAATCAGTTTGAGAATGAAAGATGGAACAGTAATTAATGCTGTTGGAAACATTTTTTTAATCGTGTCCCATTGCAGTTCTGGCATGCCTGCTCCAACGCGGATAATTCCTGCTCCTAATTTTCGTGCGCCCATAAAATAGGCAAGCCCGGCCATGAAACGTCTGTCAATAGTTGTCATCAATTGATAAACTTCATTTTCAGAACCACCTGCACAAGCAAACGAAATAGCTTCGTTATATGCCAAACGTTCTAAATCTTTTTCCGTCATGGCAAAAGTTACCGGGTCGCCCAGCGTGCCCGATGTGGTTACATAATCAATGATTTTATTTTTGGGAACACAGATAAAATCATCATTGAATTGCTGCAAATCATCTTTTGTTGTAACCGGTATTTTCTGAAGGTCTTCTAACGTTTTTATTTCGGCAGCATTAAACTTATTTTGCTGAAAAATCCGTTGATAGTATTTTGAATTCTTTGAAATATAAGCAAGCAGTTGTTGCAGAAGTTTTTCCTGGAAGGATTTTATTTCAATAAATGATTTGGTTTCTATTTCCGGTAACATCTTTCTGTCTCAGTGCCTCTTTGGTTAATCTTCTTCTTGGATTTCCTTCAAGCTATTTTCTATTTTCGCTTTCTCCCTTTCAGTCGCAATTTCCTTGGTTAATGCAATTTCATAACATATCTCCGCTTCATGCGGTTGTTTGTTTTTTGAGTAGTAATCACCGAGCAGCCAATACGTGAGATAATATTCAGGATTTGATTTTTCAAAGGCATAGGTTGCATCATAATTCATGGTAAACTCATCCATGCTTAAACCTTCCTGCATCTGATTTTTTATGTCTTTAAAAAATAAAAAGTCCTCAAATGATTTAGAATCCACAAAATCATCTTCCCATATTAACAGCGAATCAACAGTCAGTTCTTTTATTTCATTCAGTTTAGGAAACACCGAAAATACGCTGTCTAAATTATAGCACATATAATCGCCCAACTGAAAAGGCGCAGTAGAAACCCACACTAGTTTTTTTGTTGGTTGAAAAATAACACTGTGGTGTGCGAGTAGCTGATTTACTGCTTTCTCATTCCCCATTCCAATATCTGAATCGCCAAGTCCTGAGCGGTCTCGCAAAATATCTGCCGCTTCCTGAACATCCATTTCGGGTGATTCGTTCAGCAATTCTTCCATGCGTTTGTAGCGATATGCCGAAGCACTTTCTTTTATTTGTTTCTGGTTCAATTCGTCAGAAGCAAAATCAGGTGATTGAAAATGATTGGTACAAATTAAACGGTTTCCTTCAGGCTTAAATAAAACAGTTTTTGCAGGTGATTTTTCAATCAACGCTGCGCGGTTATCTTTTGCAGAGCCAATCAAAATGGATTCTGAAACAAAAGTCTGTCGCTTTTTTGCAATGGCAAATGCATCGTCAATGGTGGAAGCATATTGCAGAATTTCACGTGCCACCAACGAAATAGGTGTTGCCGAAGCCAAAGGTGGTTGTGATTTTGCCGCATTAATAGTAACGGTCAAACCTTCCATGTTCATTCCGGAAACTCCACCCGTAAAGCCCGCCCAAGTGATGGTCATAAATTTATGTCCGCTATCAGGGTTGTAAAAACAAACGATTTTGTCTTTCGCAAAATCATCGCCCACATAAAAATCAAAGTTTCGTCCGATGGTTAAAACGCTGTCTTCCGCATCCGAATTCCAAACTGCAAAGGATGTACAGCCCACCACCATATTTTTGTCCTGCAAGGCATGACCAATATCGTGAGCAGCATGGTAATTCAATATACGCTGGTAGTTGGTGCCGATGTAATTAAACTCTTCAGATGCTGATTGCGAAACACCAAAAATCTCCTGCTTGTATTCTTCATTTATAAAGTCGGGTAAACCACGGTTAAACCAACCGATAAAATATTTCAGAAAATGCAGATAAAATTCAGACGGAATTATTTTTTTGATGGATGCCACAAAATAATTTTCCTGTTGCTGAACTAATTCTTTGGCCAATTTTCCATGTGCAACTCCACGTTCAAATCCATCGCCTTCCAGGTACATTTCCCATAAACCCGACTCAGCTTTTTTAAGACGGTTGTTGCCGAGTGAGTAAAAATTGGTGTCTAATTTTATTCGCTCAGTTTTTAAACTTGCAGTGTCTTTTACAACAGGCTCGTCAATTTTGGAAACAATAATAAGGTAGGTCATTCCTGCTGCTATAAGCAGGACAATGAGAATAAGTAATCCAAGAAAAAGTCGTTTAATAAATCTCCAAATCTTCATAGCGCTTTTTTAAAAAGCCGCGCTAAGGTAATGGAATATGTAAAATAGAAATTACTTCGATGTCTTCCCCTCTTCCGTTTTGTCAAACTCATTATCTATCGGTTCCCACAATTCTATTTTATTGTTTTCGGGGTCAAGGATGTGGACAAATTTGCCGTATTCAAAAGTTTCAATCGAGTCAAGTACGGTTACTCCGTTAGCTTTTAATTCTTCTACCAGCGCTTCCATATTTTCAACGCGATAGTTAATCATAAACTCTTTTTGCGAAGGCTCAAAGTAGTTGGTCTTTTCAGAAAACGGGCTCCATTGTAAATAAGATTTCTGCTCGGGATTTTCTGAAGTACGAAATTCAAACATAGTTCCGTAATCATCGGTTTTCATGCCGAGATTTTTTGAATACCATTCCTTCGTTTTTTTAGGGTCAACTGTTTTAAAAAATATTCCGCCAATGCCGGTTACTCTGCCTTTTTTTTCCTGCATTTCAGTTTGAGCTATCGAACTATAAGTGAATACAACTAAAAAGAAGAAGAAGATAAGATGTCTCATATAAATTCTCTGCGGTTCTCCTCGCCTTCTCTGCTTCCCCTGCTGTTAAACCCTAAAACAAAACACCAACCGTTAACGCAACATAATTAGAACTCGCTTTTTGATCCAATGGCTCTGCTGTGTCTTTATTATTATTGACCGGTAAGTTAGTCTTGTCTTCTTCTTTTATGGTATCTGCTTTTTTGAAAAAATTAGTGAACCCATTATTATAATTCACAGCAAATAAAAGTGATGTATTTCCCGCAATATTCCATTCAACTCCTGCACCCACATTTAAAGCAACACGCAAAAAACCAAAAACTCCGGTCTGCTTATAAATATTAACATCTTCTGCGCTATACTCCTCACCCTGAACGGAAAACGTATGGGTACTACTATCCTGATTGGCTTTATAGTATAGCGTTCCGGCATCATTAGCTCTGCCTTTTATCTGAAACGATAAATCAACCCCGATTTGCCCGAAGTAAGTCATATACCCTATTTCGTTAGTATTTAATTTCAGAGCCAAAGGAATAGTAATGTATTGCTGCTTAAATGCACGCGATGAAAGGAATAAAGCAGTACTGTCATTTAATTGGTAATTTACCTTATTTGCATCTTTATAATTAATGCTTCCGCCAAGATAGTTTACCTCAACACCGGTAAGAATTGAATAATTTTTTGCCAGTACAAATTCGGTGATTAAACCGTATCCGAATTTCACTTTTGCCCCTCCGTTTTCCACATCCAAATCATTAAACCTGGTTTTGTCCAGGCCCATCCAAGCCACTGATGGTGAAACTTTCAGACCGAAACGGAATTTAGGTTGCTTCTCGCCTTCCTGCGCCATTACAGTTAGTACACTAAATAATATTAAAAATGTCGATATACTCTTTTTCATAGTTTTGCGTTTTAATTTTCAAGAGCAATATTAGGTATTTTTTATAATGCGATTTTTTCAAGCACTTAAAGTTATTACAATAATAATGTTGATAGGAGGCTGCAAATCCTGCAACAACGACCCACGGATTGATGTAGATGTTTCTGAAATTCCTTTTGAAGTAAACATTCAGCGACTTGATAAAGATGTATTTGAAAAGAATCCCGATAGCCTGTTGCAGGAAATTCCTGCGCTGCGAAAAAAATACGGTGCTTTTTTTGACGTATATTGTCGTGACATAATTAATATGCAGAGCGCCAACGACACAGCTCTGGCTGTTGGTTTGAAAAACTTTATCACCAATCCCGACATCAGCGAAATACACAAGGAAACACAAAAAACTTATCCTGAACTTACTTTCCTTGAAAAAGATTTGACTGATGCGTTCAAGCGCTTCAAGCATCATTTTCCCGATAGCAATCCGCCAACAGTTGTTGCCGATTTTTCGGGATTCAATTATGCGGTTTTTACAGACCACAGCACACTTGCCATAGGACTTGAATTTTTTCTTGGCGAAAAAAGCATTTACTACGAAATGCTTGCCTGGCCCAAGTATGTGGTCCGCAACATGAACAAAGCAAGTCTTCCTGCAACTGCTGTAAAGGGTTGGGCACTTAATACATTTGAAAATAAAGAAGATCAAAAAACATTGCTGGACAACATGATTTTCAACGGAAAAATTCTTTACCTGCTGGATGCCTTGCTTCCCGAAACACACGACAGTCTTATTATTGCTTATAAAAACGCACAACTGGAATGGTGCAAAACCAACGAGTCCTTTGTATGGGGACATCTGTTGGAAAACAAATTACTTTACTCAACAGACCATAATGTGTTGAATAAATACACCAGCGAAGGTCCTTTTACTCCCGGGCTTCCCCGCGAATCACCTGCCCGCATTGGCGAATTTACCGGCTGGATGATTGTAAAAAAATACATGTCCGAAAATCCTCAATTAACGATAGCACAACTGATGGCTGAAAAAGATGCACAGAAAATTCTGGCAGCCTCAAAATATAAACCAAAGAAGTAGTTAAATCATCCCCCTCGCCTTCAACTCCAAGTATTTATTCACCGTATTAATAGATAAATCCTCAGGCCGCGTAAGAATACTCTGAATGCCATATTGTCTCAGCAGCTGCACCACCTGATTTTTCTCAGACACAAATTTCTGTGCGATCGTTTTCAGATAAATCTCTTCCACATCTTTTGCAGCTGAGGTTGAGAAATCTTTTACCTCCGTGTTTTCAAAAAACATAACCACCAGCAAGTGGGTGCTGTTAATTCTGCGCAACAACGGAAGCACCCGCTCTAAGGCATACAGGCTCTCGAAATTAGTGTAGAAGAAAATCAAACTGCGCCCGCGCACCAGGTTGCGCACTGCGTTATACATCAGTTCGTAGTTGGCTTCCATCTTGCGCTCTTCCTCGTTGTACAGCGCTTCTAAAATCATGCGCAGTTGCTTTTGTCCGCGGTCGGCTTTTATAGAGCTGCCTATTTTATCACTGAACGTAAGCAGCCCCGATTTATCGTGTTTCTTCAACGCAATGTTAGAAATCGCCAGACTGGCGTTGATGGAATAGTCGAGTAAACTCAGTCCGTTAAAAGGCATGCGCATGGTGCGGCTTTTATCAATCAGCGAATACACCTGTTGCGAGCGCTCGTCCTCATATTGGTTCACCATCAGCTCAGCCTTGCGCCCTGTAGCTTTCCAGTTGATGCTGCGAAAATCATCGCCCTGCACATAATTTTTTATCTGCTCAAACTCGTAACTGTGTCCCAGTCTGCGAATTTTTTTCACGCCCTGATAAATCGAAATCTTCGCCATCGCCAATAGCTCATACTTCTTCATGTCCATCACCGAAGGATAAACTTTGATCATCTCCTTCGTCTCCTTCACAAACCTGCGCTGCACCAAACCGAATTGCGTTTGCCCGAAAATATTTATGTTGTTAAAAACATACTCACCTCTTACAATAGGGCGCAGGTTATAGCCCAGCGATTGCTTTTCGCCCGACTTTAAAACAATGCGCATCCGCATGTCACGCTTCTGAAATTGAAAAGGAATTTCGTCAATGATGGTAATTTTCAGTTGCTGTGCCGAGTGGTTGATGATGTCTAAGCGCACAGGATTTTCGTTGCCCAGCGAAAACATTTTGCCCACCGTGCGTTTGCAAAGCACCTGCGATGACGGGCGAAACAGCAGAATAATATCCAGCACAAAAAAAGCAATCTGCGCAATCAAGACAATCTGCGCCACAGGAAACACCACCGGAAAAATAAACCCGAACACAAACAACGCAACCGTAGCTGCTCCCGCAAGGAAGAAGCGATTGGTGAGGTATAAGTTTCGGAGTAAATTCATGCGGTTGCTACTTGGCTATTCCACTTGTGGCTATTTGGCTTTTTATCTTGGTACCTCCACCTTCTCAATTATTTCTTTAATCACTTGCTCCGTCTCCGTTCCCTCCATCTCGCGTTCAGGCGAAAGAATGATGCGGTGGTTCAGCACAGGATACGCCACAAACTTGATGTCGTCAGGTGTAACAAACTCGCGGCCTCTCATGGCTGCAATTGCTTTACTCGTTTTCATAATCGCCAACGAAGCGCGTGGCGAAGCACCCAGAAACAAATCACCGTTGTTGCGCGTGTTGTGTATAATCGTTGCGATGTAATCCAGCAACTCGTCTTTGATGTGAATTTTTTCAATCAGCGAGCGTATTGCCTGCAAATCACTTGCGTTTAAAATACTTTTCACATCACCTGTATGTTGGAAGTTGAAATCATTTCGGAACTTTCTGAGAATATCTTTTTCGTTTTCCAATGTTGGGTAGGTCATCTTTATGCGAAACAGAAAACGGTCTAATTGCGCTTCGGGCAGTTTGTAAGTTCCTTCCTGTTCAATGGGGTTTTGCGTGGCCACTACAAAAAACGGGAACTCTAAATAATGCGTAACACCATCCACTGTAATCTGGCGCTCTTCCATTACCTCAAACAAAGCAGCCTGCGTTTTTGCGGGAGAGCGATTGATCTCGTCAATCAGCACAATGTTCGAGAAAATAGGACCCTTCTTAAAATTAAACTCCGATGATTTCATATTATAAACCGTTGTGCCGATTACATCAGTGGGCATCAGGTCAGGCGTGAATTGAATACGCGAAAAATTAACCGACAATGTTTTCGATAGCAGTTTTGCGGTCAGCGTTTTTGCAATACCGGGAACACCTTCCAGAATAATGTGTCCGCTAGTGAATAGCCCTGCTAGCAGCAACTCTATCATCTGGTCTTGCCCCACAATCACTTTGTGTATTTCGCTCTTGACGCGGTAAACCGATTCGCTCAGTTTGTTCAAATCCGCAGCAAGCGGTGAAGGCGTTCCGATGTTAAACTCTGGCGTTTGTTCCGTGTTTGGTGTTTGATTTTCTTGCATGTTATTTGGCTTTTGTGTAAAAATTATCAATGGATTGGTTAAATATAATCAGGCTTTCTTCGTTAATGCTTTTTTGGTTTTCTATCACTTTATAGTTTTCAAATAATCGTTCTAACTCTTTTTGCTGCACCTGTGATTTTTGTGTGAGTTTCAAAATAAACGCATCGTCAATAGTATTTGTGGCAATGTTATATCGGTTGCGTATTCCTTCCAAAAACAGTTTCATCTTCTGCGAAGCTAATTTTTTGTGGTCGTTTTGCAGGTAATAAATTCTGCCAATTGTTTCGGCAAACTCCAGTGAAGTATTGGTGTTGGGAATAAGCACCGGAATAGGCCGTTGCCTGCGCTTGGCGCGAAAAAGAATAAACAACAGCACCAACGCAAGAATAAGATACCACGCAGTTTTAAGCGCAGGTTGCGAGAGAATAAAATACAACGGACTTTTTTCCCAGCGCAGTTCACCACCTTCATTGTTAGTATCATCGTTTTTATACTCAATCGGAATTTTTGAGAACTCGTCCCAGTAGATATCACCTTCGGGTAAAAATGAAAACACTTTTTCTGCGTATTCAAGAGAACGCTTGTTTAGCAGTTGAACATTTGTAAATGCCAGCGGAGTGGTGTGAATATAGAAATAACCTTTGCCGAATGAAACGCGCATATAGTTCGCCAGCGTATCATTCATATTGGCATAAAAAAGCGGCTGTGCTGCTGAGTTTATGCAGGTGTCAATAAGGTACGACCACGAATAGAAAAAGGTGTCGTTCATATTGCGGTAAGAAAGTTCATAAGGCGGATTGCTTTTGAAATCTGCCTGATAAAAATTCAGATGTGCTACAGAATCTGAATAAT
This sequence comes from Chitinophaga pinensis, assembly GCA_945861685.1. Taxonomy (GTDB): domain Bacteria; phylum Bacteroidota; class Bacteroidia; order SXHM01; family SXHM01; genus SXHM01. Next base: position 16,502 of record CAMAVO010000032.1, read on the forward strand.
TATTGGTGGGATAATAGTATTTGCAAATACTCAGGTTTAAGGTATCCTCAATAATGTATGGAATAGATGGAATAGAGAGAAACACATTGTTTCCGCGATCTACATAGTCCAGTAATTTCAATTCGCTCAGCGAGTCTAAAAACATTCCCGAGCCAATAAAAATATAGTTGTTTCCTGTGTTGCGCGGCAAACTTTCGTGCAGCGGCCTACGGATAACATTGAACTTTTTTGAGGGAAAATATTTTTCCAGCATCTCAGCGATCACATAGGTATCGTAAGGTTCTTTCTTGTCATTTTTATACGTTTCGTACCAGCTGTGCTTTGGCTTTTCAATATTGCTGTACCACAAATAAATGCCAACGCCCAGCCCCAGCACAACAATCAGAAAAACAATTACGGGGATTTTATTTTTGCCCATTACTTCTGATTGAATTGATAAAACTGCTGAACGAAGGGCTTAATACAACGAACTCTTTTTCTTCAATCTCCACATCTCCATACCACACAATTTCAAATGCCCGCGTTAGCGAATGGAAGTGTTCAAACTCTTTGCGTTCGCGCATTTCGGTAAGGTATTCAAAATTGGTTTTGTTCTTTTTCCACACAATAAAGTTTTGCTGCATCAGCTCTTTTATGCTCATCAGGTAATAGATGCGCACCGCAATTTTGTATTGTTTTTTCTCCAACGCTTCACGCAGAAAACGTTCTAAATCTGATTCTTCAAGGTTTTCTTCTGCTTCGTCTAAGAAAGAAAATTCGCCTCCCTTTATTTTCTGGTTTTTCAGAAACTTTGCATTTCCGAAAATTTTCCACAACAAAAACACCAGTGCAATAATTACCAATGTAACTACCACCACTTTCACCACCATAGGATTAAAGTTGAACCTCGGCATCGAAAGCGGTTCCTTTTCTTTTCCCTTTTTTTTAACAGCTTCGTTGAAGTTAAGATCCTTGGTCAAGTTTTGCCAGCGTTTTTCGTCAAACTTTTTTAGTTCAACTGCGGGCTCAGTCTTTTTTACTTCCGTTATAGTATCGCTTTCAGCTATAACAGCAGTGGAATCCTGTGCAAATACACCGGAACAAAAAGTCAGCAAAATAAAAAGCAATGCTCTAATTCTCCACATCCATTCCATAGCGTTGTTTTTTAAATCCGATGTTGCTGATGCGTTGTTTCAGTTCGTTTGCTTCATTTATTTCAAGCAGCGAATGAAATTTTAAACCGATACCGATTAATACAATAGGCACCACAATCCCCATCGCAAACAGCGAAAGGAAAGTGATAAAAATCTGAAAGATTTTGCTCAGTGTTTCGGGTGCAACGTTCAGGTTCCAGGTAATGATTTCAAAATAAAAGAAAAGAAACGGTGAGTTGAAAACAAAGAAATAAATAGAGCCAAGCAACGAAAGTATAAGTGCAAGACCAAGCAGGTTAAACCAATTGCCTTTTAAAATTTTGCGGCAGTGATTTAAAGCCGGAAGGAAATACGTCTCTTTAAAGAGACAAGCATAAATTACCAAAAACAGAAAAGGTGAAACAATAGCAAACAGAAAAAATGAACCCCCGTCAGGGATAAAAAAGATTGTATTCAGCAAGGCGATGAAAATAATAACGGTAGGAAATCTTTTGCTTAGTGCTGTCAATATCTGTTTGCGGGAAAGTATCTCGTCCTGCGTTTTGCCCTGTGCCGAAGCTGAAAGCAGGTAGTAAACCCCAAATACAAGTAATGAAAAGAACACAGTGTTGAATAGATAAAACACAGGATATTTTGAATAGTTAAGATATGAATACAGATTTTCAAAAACATTGAAATAACTCTGCGAATTCATTGAATCGGTGCCGTAATAGGTATAGAGTTCCAATATTTTTTCGCGCAGAACAAAATAGGTTGAAATGCTGAAAATGCCTGCCAGCAAAAGGGCAGCAGTAATAATTTGTTTTAAATATATACGGTAAAAAATAAACAACTGAATAAAAACTTCACCGTTTGATTTAATACCGGCAAATTCTGCTTTGTTCGTTCCGTTAGCGTTAAGTCTTGATTCAGGTTCAATGTTTTCAAAGCCTTCATTGGCTTTATGGCGAGGGTACCAGACAAAATAACCGAGAATAAAAAATAGCGAGAGCAGAATTACTGCCAGTCTCACCGGGTCGGGAAGGTCGGTGTAGCGCGTGAGGAAACCTTCAATAAAAGCGGCAAAGACAAAAATGGGCGTAATGCCCAGCATTATTTTTATTGCCCTGCGAGCAGAAACCTGAAACGATTGCAGGCGCGAATAAGTGCCTGGAAATACCAATCCATTGCCCATTACAATACCCGCTGACCCTGCAATAACAATGGCCGAAATCTCCAATGTTCCGTGCATCCAGATGGTGAGAAATGATTCGCGGAACAAGCCCTGCTCCACAAAAAAATACTGGAATGAGCCCACCATAATTCCGTTGTAAAGCAAAAATGCAAGCGTGCCTACGGACATGATAACACCCAATATAAATGTGTAAAATGCCACAAACAGGTTGTTGATTGTTATACCCAGAAACATATCTACCTCGTTCATCTTTTTATAAACGGCCATAGGGTCTCCTGTGCGGATGTTTTCCTTGGTCATTTCTACATAACTGTCGCCAAGAATAAGACGGTAAAACTCGGGGTCATAGGCACTTGACAAAACGCCCACACCCATTGCCAACATAAATACAAGAAAAGAAACCAGCAGTTCTTTCCTCGTTTGATACATGATGCAAGGCAATTCCTTTTCCCAGAAAATGGCAAAGCGATTGCCTTTCTCTTTTTTGTTTTTGTAGATGCTTTGAAAAATCTGTTGCGCCAGATTGTTAAGATAAACGCGCACCGAACGGTTGGGGTAAAAGGTGCGTGAATAAGACAGGTCATCCGTAACCTGCACAAACAGGTTGCTCAGACTGTCGGGGTCTTTCTGTTTTTGTTTGAGTGTTTGCTCAAACTCAACCCACTTTTCCTTGTTCTGTTTTATAAAACCGGTTTCGCGCATAGATGTGCCGAAGGTAACAAGAAAGGATTATTCAATATTTACTTCTACTTGAACATTCCCAAGTTGACAAAATTAAAATATCTTAAATAATTTGATAAGATGTTAAAATACTATTTAGATTTTTATTTAAATATAATTCCAAAATTGCTGGAATTAAAATAATTATATATATTTGATAGCCCTTAAATTTTAAACCAAAATTAAAAAAGCAGTGTCGATGTGTAAATATCTTCTAATTTTTATACTCTCATGCTTTACTTTTTTTCACAGGCTGCAAAGACTACTCTGAAGATTGCATTATATGGTTAAACGATATAGAAACGGGTACTGATATTGAAAAAATAAAAAGCACCCAACCCGATTTTGTAGAAATAAACTGAGGAAAACCTGATACAGTTAATAACAAACTATATTACCAGGTAACTGTTAAGGGCAACCCTGACATTTTGAACAAAACGCATCATCTGGTTTTTATTGATGGCAGGTTTCAGGGCTGCAGCCACCACCATAAGCAAAAAGCAGTGTTGAAGCAAAAGAGTTGAAAACCTCTGTGCAACTCCGTGCTTTCTCTGTGCCCTCTGTGTTAAAAAAATAAAAACTACCACCCCAGCACCCACGCAAACATAAGCGGGGCACAAATAGTAGCATCACTCTCTACAATAAACTTGGGTGTATGGATATCTAATTTACCCCAGGTAATTTTTTCGTTGGGCACAGCTCCTGAGTACGAACCATAGCTGGTAGTAGAATCAGAAATCTGACAGAAATAACTCCAGAACGGAACATCGTGCCACTCCAGATCCTGATACATCATAGGCACCACGCAAATAGGAAAATCGCCTGCAATGCCACCGCCAATCTGAAAAAAGCCAACGCCCTTTCCTGCGCTGTTCTCGCGATACCAGTGTGAAAGCCACACCATGTATTCAATACCCGACTTCATGGTGGTAGGGTTCATTTCGTTTTTAATAACGTAGGAAGCAAAGATGTTTCCCATGGTGCTGTCTTCCCAACCCGGACAAACAATAGGTAAATTCTTTTTAGCCGCAGCCAGCATCCAGCTGTCGTTAGGGTCAATTTCATAATACTGTTCCAGCACGCCCGAGTTCAGCATCTTGTACATAAACTCATGCGGAAAATAACGTTCACCCGCATCGTTGGCATCTTTCCACAGTTTGTGAATATGCTTCTGCAATCTGCGGAAAGCTTCCTCTTCAGGTATGCAGGTATCGGTAACGCGGTTAAAATGATTATCCAACAAATCACGTTCATCTTCCGGAGATAAGTCTCTGTAATGCGGCACGCGTTTGTAGTGTGAGTGCGCAACCAAATTCATAATATCTTCTTCAAGGTTTGCCCCTGTGCACGAAATAATCTGCACCTTATCCTGACGAATCATTTCGGCCAATGATTTTCCCAACTCGGCAGTGCTCATGGCACCGGCAAGGGTAATCATCATTTTGCCGCCTTCCAGCAAATGGGTTTCGTATCCTTTGGCTGCATCAACCAATGCGGCTGAGTTAAAATGCAAATAATGTTTTTCAATAAATTGTGAAATGGGTCCTCTTGTCATGACTTTATTTTTTGGGTTGGCAAAAATAGTTTTTTTTAATTGTCACTTTAAGTCTTCGACAGGCTCAGACTGACTACAAATTTGTCACACTGAGCTTGTCGAAGTGTAATTAAAAGAAGTCATTCGGTTTTTTCTGTGTTATACCAGTCAATATTTCTCGTCAGGTACATAATCACAGCAAGAATAAGCAGCAAGCCAACACTACCCATCAGGAGAGCATAATCTTCCAGCTGAAGCAACGAATAAAAGAAACCGTAAAGCACTGCCAGTATACCGGTGATAAGTGCAGTAAGCAAATTATTTTTGAAAACACTTTTACAGTAAAACGTAATGAGTGTAAGCACTGCAACACATCCGGCAAGGTAAGCCTTGTCGAAATTTATATGCTCTGAAAGCGAAAGCAGCAACACATAAAACAAACAAATAGCAAAACCAACCAACAGATATTGTATCGGGTGAATTCGTTTTTTATTAATCA
>CAMAVO010000033.1 GCA_945861685.1 Chitinophaga pinensis
ACCATCTTTATCATTGTCTGCAATTGAAGTGGTGTAGATAGTGATATCAGAAAAATCCATACATTATTTTCTTTGATGTCTCCACTAAATGGTATCAGGTTACTTAAGTCATCTTTTATCCAAAAGTTTAAACCATATTTAAACCAGCTAAAACAAAGAAGCCTTTCAGTTTCCTGAAAGGCTTGTCTTTGTTGTGTGGGAACTACTGGGTTCGAACCAGTGAGCCCCTCGTCATATTTTTGTCAATGATTTAGTCAATATCGTTTGTAAGTTATTGATAATCAGTATATAAAGTGATCCCAATTGGATTCGAACCAATGGCCGCAGGTTTAGAAAACCTGTGCTCTATCCAGCTGAGCTATGGGACCGGATATAAATGTTAAAAGTTTAAAATTTAAAGTTAGACAACCTTAAACTTTAAACTTTTAACTCAAAAAAGTCGGGGTGGCAAGATTCGAACTTGCGACCTCCTGGTCCCAAACCAGGCGCGATGACCGGACTACGCTACACCCCGAAAAAAACAATTTATAATTGACAATTAATAATGAATAATATAATCCAGTTACCATTTATCAAATCAATCAAAGAACTTCAATCCACTCTTTCAGCCTAATCTGCGGTGAGAGAGGGATTCGAACCCTCGGTACAAGTTACCCCGTACGACAGTTTAGCAAACTGTTCCTTTCGGCCTCTCAGGCATCTCACCTTTTTTAAAGGGACGGCAAAAATAGATATTTATTTCATTCACCAACTATAAATTATTTTCAGTCGGGAATTTTAGCCATTTGCTATTCATTTCTAATACTATATTTGCAGGCTTCAAAAAATAAAAATCAAAAATTTACTGATGAAAATTCAAAATCCTGCTCTACTTTTTGTTTCGGCTTTGGCCACAATGGTTCTTTATTCATGCGGTGGCGGTGAGCCTAAAAAGATAACCGGAAGCCCAGATGTAATTGTTCATGAACTTTCGGATGCCGACATGCTTAACCCTACTAACTATAGCGATGCAGGAGCCGGATATATTCTGAAAAATATTTTTCAAAGCCTGATGGAGATTGATTTCAAAACACTTGAACTTACTCCATTGCTTGCTGAAAGTCGTCCGCATATTGAAAAAACACCTGAAGGTGGATTGCGCATTACCTACACCATTCGCCCTGAAGCAAAATGGGATAACGGACAACCTATAACTCCACAGGATGTTGAGTTTACTTTGAAAGTTATTAAAAATCCGAAAGTAAAAAACGAAAGAATTCGTCCGTACTACGAATTCATTACTGACTTTGTAACCTATCCTGAAGAGCCCCGCAAATTTACTTTGGTGAGTAACACTGTTTATATTCTTGCCGAAGCATCAAGCGGTGACTATTCTATTCTTCCCGAATATTTTTATGACCCTAAAGGTTTGATGAAAAGTTTTACAATTAAAGGGTTGACACTTGAACAAAGCAAATATGCCAATGACCCTAAACTGGCTGAATTTGCAGATGACTTCAACTCTGAAAAACGTGGACGTGAAAAAGAATTCATCAGCGGAAGCGGTGCTTATAAACTGGAAGAATGGGCAACCGGGCAACGAATTGTTTTAGTAAAAAAAGAAAACTGGTGGGGTTCTCAAATTAAAAACGGAGGCGATTATTTTGTTGCTAATGCGCCAAAGATTACTTACCAAACTATTAATGACCAGACCACAGCACTTGTAGCCCTGAAAGCAGGAAACCTTGATGTTATGCGCAGCATAAAATCAAAAGATTTTGCAACACTTCCTGAGTCGGAAAAATTTACAGAGAATTTCAACGCTTACACACCGGTAATGTTAGCTTACACCTACATCGGATTAAATACACGTAAACCACAGCTTGCAGACAAAGCGGTAAGACAGGCACTTGCTCACCTTATTGATGTTGACAAGCAGATAAAAATAATAAAATACGGACAGGCGCAACGTGTTGTGGGTCCAATCCATCCTTCAAAAAAGAGCGAATACAATTCAGATATTGTTGCTTTTGATTACAACCCTGAAAAAGCAAAACAAATGTTGACTGATGCAGGTTGGAAAGATACAGATGGTGACGGTGTTCTTGACAAAGTTGTAAACGGGCAAAAGGTACAGATGAACCTTGAGTTTACTTACAATTCAGGAAATGATGAACGTAAATCAACAGCTTTGTTAATGCAGGAAGATGCACGTAAAGTTGGAATCAATATTAATGTAGTTGCTCAGGACTGGTCGGTTTATCTTGAAAACCTTAAGAACCACAAGTTTGATGTATTCTTCGGAGCGTGGGTGCAGGCACCGGTTCCTAACGACCATAAACAAATTTTCCACAGTGAGTCATATAATGACGGAAGCAACTATACCGGTTTTGGAAGTGCTGCTTCAGATGCACTGATTGATTCTATCCGCGTTGAATTAGACGAAAGCAAACGCGCTGCGATGAACAAAAGATTCCAGGTAATGCTGCACGAAGAATCTCCTTATATTTTCATGTATGCGCCAACTGAACGTATTGCCATTCACAAACGTTTTACCAATGCCGAGCCTTCTATGATGCGTCCCGGTTATTGGGAGGCAGGTTTTGCTTTAGTTAAGTAATCTTAATAAAAGAGAAGAGACAATGCTTCAATACCTGCTTAAGCGGCTGCTTATTTTTATTCCTACAATCATCGTCATTTCGCTGCTGATGTTTATTCTCAGTGCCAATGCACCGGGTGATCCGGTAGAACTGATGCTGAATAAAAACTCAGGAAACGAAGGACAATCATCACAAAAACTTTCTACCGAAAAAGCATACAACGAACTAAGACATAAACTTGGGTTTGATTTGCCGCTGTTTTATTTTTCGTTCACTAATTCAACTTCAAGTGATACTCTACACCGTATTCCCAAAAAAGCGCACCGCGAAAATCTGGACAGGCTTTCGTCTAACTATGGGAACTGGAGTGATGTAGCAGCTTACTATGAAAGCCTTAGAAGTTTTGAGAATTCAGTTTTCGCCATTGAGCGCAACAACAGTAATGCCATTGCAATGAACGGAGTTAAAGAACGAATCACTGATTTATATAAAACATACGAAGACCCAAAAGTAGCACTCTATTTTTCGGACATAGAAAAGATATGTGCCGGAACACCTGGCTTAGCTGCTTCAATAAGCAGTTTTAAGAAAACTAAAGAGGCATACACAGCGATGCTGAAAAACCAAAATGCTTATGCAAAATATATTCCTGCTATTCATGTTTATGGTTTTGAAAATCAATATCACCGGTGGATTACCAACTTTGTAAAAGGTGATTTCGGAATTTCATACCGCGATAAGCGCCCCGTTTGGTCGGTATTGAAAGATGCGTTGCGGTGGACAATTCTGTTAAGCACCATTTCTATTTTTCTTGCTTACATACTGGCAATTCCAATTGGTGTTATGTCGGCAGTAAAAAAAGGAACCATGCAGGAAAGAGCTACCACCACTACCCTATTTATATTGTATTCACTGCCTTCGTTCTGGATTGCAACCATCCTTATCATTTACTTCTGCGGTGGCGATTACTTTGACTGGTTTCCTGCTTTCGGACTGGGAACATTGCCTCCAGATGCGCCATTTGCAGAACGATTTATGGAAACGGCTTACCATTTAATTCTTCCGATTTTCTGTTTGTCTTATGGTTCGTTAGCCTACATCTCACGCCAGATGCGTGGAGGAATGCTGAATGTAATCGGACAGGATTATATCCGCACAGCGCGTGCAAAAGGGTTAGAAGATAAAAAAGTGGTTTGGAAACATGCATTCAGAAATTCATTGTTACCAATCCTGACTTTGTTCGCTAATATTTTTCCTGCGGCAATTTCGGGTTCATTTGTAATTGAATTTATTTTCTCTATTCCCGGAATGGGAATGACCAGTCTGGGAGCTTTGAATGCACGCGATTATCCTATTGTTTTTACTGCAGTAATGTTTACCGCCATTCTGACTTTGGTTGGAACATTGGTTGCAGACATGTTGTATGCTGCAGTTGACCCACGTATTTCTTACTCGAATAAAAAATGAGCGCGACTGAAAAAGAAATAAAAACCGTTTCGGCTGCTGACCAGAGTTTCTGGGCGAATGTGAAACGTCAATTCAAAAAAAATAAACTGGCAGTTTATTCGCTGCGCTTTATTTATGTGTTGATTTTCATTGCAGTGTTTGCTGATTTTATTGCCAACGAAAAACCTATTGCCTGCAAATACAACAATGCTGTTTACTTTCCTTTATTGAAATCTTATTCAGTAGATTTAGGATTTAGCAACTGGCAACCTGAATTTCAAAACGTAACCTGGAAAGATCTGGAATATGAATGGGTGGTATTTCCCTTAGTTCCTTATTTACCTAAGAACATGGATGCGTATAATTCGCAATCTGTAAGTCCGTTCGCGGAACAGGAAGTAAAATCAACCCGGTGGAAACATTGGTTAGGAACAGATGAATTGGGACACGATATTCTTGCAGCGATGATTCATGGAACACGGATTTCATTGCAAGTAGGTTTGATTTCGCAAGGGATTGCTGCGTTTATTGGCATTCTGCTTGGCGCACTTGCGGGCTATTATGGTGATGACCGATTGAAAATTTCAAGAGGCAGGCTGATACTTAACATCATTGCTTTGTTCCTTGCTTTTTTCTATGGATTTGGCTCACGGTCTTATATTCTTGGTGATGCAATCGGTATTTCTTTCGGTAAATTCTTTGTTGAGTTGCTGATAAGTTTTGTTCTGATGACATTAATATTTGTGCTTGCAAATTTGCTTGCTGTTGCTCTGAAAGCAATTCCGTTCTTCAAACAAAAAGTAAATATTGCAGTGGACATTATTGTTTCAAGAATGGTAGAAATTATGGTTTCTATTCCAACATTGTTTTTGAGTATAGCTATTGTGGCCATTGCAAAACCTTCCATCATTTTAGTAATGGCAATTATAGGAATGACTACCTGGACCGGCATTGCACGTTTTATCCGCGCTGAGTTATTGAAAGTGCGCAACCTTGAATTTATTGAAAGTGCACATGCACTTGGTTTTTCTGAAATGCGCACGTTGTTCCGTCATGCTATTCCCAATGCGCTTTCGCCTGTATTGATTGCTATTGCGTTTGGTATTGCCGCAGCTATTCTTATCGAATCAACATTGTCATTTTTAGGTATCGGTGTTCCTGCAGAAACGCTGACATGGGGTTCAGTTTTGTCGGCAGCGCGTCAATCGCCAACTGCATGGTGGCTGGCAATTTTCCCAGGCTTTGCTATTTTCTTAACCGTTACGGTTTACAACCTTGTTGGCGAAGGATTGACAGACGCGCTTGACCCAAGGCAGAAGAAATAATCTGCCTTCGTCACCCTGAACTTGTTTCAGGGTCTTACATTTGAGATGCTGAAAGAAGTTCAGCATGACGAAGAACTAAGCAATATAATCTGCCAGATATTCAAAAGCAGGCATTAGTTTCCCTGCTTTGCAGATGGTAGCACGTTCAATCATTTTGTTGGTATCTTCTCCCAGCAAATGAGGTATTACTTTATCAATTAAATCTTTACCGAAATCATTCGAGGAATCACGCGGCATTTCGCAAGGAAGATTATCAACAGCCATTATGGTAATTACATTTTCTTTGAAAGGTTCATCTTCGCTTTCAGTTTGCGGATTATAACCGTAAATAGGTTCTTCAATTTTAGAAGAACGAATTGTAGTTGGAACCGAACCATTGATATCACAGGTGATATCAGCAATTACTTTAATTTTAAAGTCAGAGACTTTTGCATCTTCTTTGGTAAAAAGTTTGTCGGCTCGGTTATCCCAGAAATGACAGGAAATAAAAACATCAGCAACTTTTGTGTACTTTAAGAAATCAGATTTAAACTGCTGAGGGTGATGATGCAGGTAATGAATATCAAAATCATGCTTTCCATTGAGCGTATAATAATCCTCTGGGTTCAATTGCGTGTAGACAGGTTCAGAAAATTTTTCTGTTAGAAAATCTGTTGGTTTCACTTTTCTGATTTTCATAAAATCAAGAATTTCCATTGCACCATTTGCAACTCTTCCTCCTCCGGTAAGCACAATTTTAATTACAGGAAGTTTTATATTCTTTAACTCATTCTCGATATCTGGTTTATAATGCTGCAAATTATTAGCAGGTGGAAGCGAAAATAAATCATTGCGTTTGCCATAAGCCAGAAAAGCATTGTAAGTACCAACAATTCCTGCATATCTACCGAAGCCGAGCACACGTGCCTCATTAGTATATGTTAGACACTCATAATCAGTCATTGTAATATTTTTCTTCACAATTGCCTGAAGAAGTGCTTTGTTGTGAGCTTGCTTTTTTATGGTGTGTGAGAAAAAGAAATACTGCTTTTCTTCCATCAGTGTTTCTTTAGGAACTTCTTTTATTCCGAACAATACATCACAATCAGTTATGTTTTCGTGCAATGAAATTTCCTGCGCCTGATATTCTTCGTCTTTATAGCAACGCCAAGGGCTTGGCTGAACAACAATTTCCAGTCCCTGATAACATTCTTTTAATTGTTTGCATTGCTCCGGTGTAAAGGCAACGCGCTTATCTGCAGGTTGCTTTTCTTCTCGTATAATTCCTATTTTCATATCGTCCGCGAAATTAGAAAAAAGCGGACAAGCTGTCATTAAAAGGGCTTTGGTTCACTATTTGTATCTTTGCGGACAGTTCTTTGAATAAAAACATATGGGCCCGACTGGTTTTGACAGCGATGTGCTCTTTGTGTAAGCATGTGGTGCGTTGTGGATATGGCACCTTAATCCTAATTCTCAAACAACAAAAGGCGAGTATAACTACGCCATGGCTGCCTAATACTAAGTATTAGCAACCGTTGTTCCCCGGGAAGCTCTTCTCTGCCGCGTCCCGTCAGGAGCACCGCAAATGCTGAGATAGCTGCACTACGCTTCGTTGGTGTGACGAAACTAAAGAAGCTAAGCAGATTGATGGCCTGTCCGCTTGCCAAAGTCTGACAAAAATTAAAAGCAGAATAAACATGTAGAAAGCACATTGATCAATTGTTTGGACGAGAGTTCGATTCTCTCCGGGTCCACCATACATTTTGGGCATGAAAATTATTTATTATCGGCAGAATGTAATTTCTGTCGATTAATAGTATATCTTTGCGCCCATTATTAACAATTAACAAACAAATTACAATGAACACAGGAACAGTAAAATTCTTTAACAATGCTAAAGGTTTTGGTTTTATTAAAGAAGACGGATCAGGAAAAGAGCACTTTGTGCACGTAACAGGTCTGAAAGACGAGGTTAGAGAAAATGACCAAGTTACCTTTGAGCTTCAAGAAGGCAAAAAAGGGTTAAATGCAGTAAACGTTAAGCTTGCTTAATTAATTACATAAACACATTTAATGAAGAAAAAAGCCCTCTTAATGAGGGCTTTTTTCTTTACAGGAATTAACAAACAAAACAATGGAAACAGAATTAAAACTAGCCGTGCTTATTGACGGTGACAATATACCATCGGCCTACATAAAGGAAATGATGGAAGAAATAGCCAAATATGGCAACCCTACTATCAAGCGCATTTATGGCGACTGGACAAAACCTCATTTGGAACGCTGGAAAAACGTGCTGCTTGAAAACGCCATCACTCCTATTCAACAATATGGCTACACCACCGGTAAAAACTCAACCGACTCAGCTATGATTATTGATGCAATGGACATTCTTTACTCTGAACGGGTAAACGGATTTTGCATCGTATCAAGCGATAGTGATTTTACACGACTTGCAACACGACTGCGCGAAGCAGGAATGAAAGTTTTTGGAATAGGCGAAAAGAAAACGCCCAACCCTTTTATAGTAGCTTGCGATAAATTCATCTACATTGAAATTCTTAAAAAACGCTCACGTCCTTTTATAGCTCCAACAAAGGAAACCAAATCAAAACATGCAGCAGCAGTTGAAAAACCAGTTTCAAAAGATTTAAGCCCGGCAACAATAGGAAACCGAGCTTCTGTTGAGGAAGAAAAAGATGAAGTAGAAAAAATAACACCTGAAGTAATTAAGTTGATAGCCGCAACTGTTTCAGATGCTGCTGAAGAAGACGGCTGGGCATTTCTGGGTGATGTAGGCTCACTCTTAGTGAAGAAACAACCCAACTTTGACTCACGCAACTACGGTTTTGAGAAACTGACTCCACTAATTCATTCTACCGGAAAATTTGAAATTGAACAACGCTCAAACCCAAATCCAAAAAGCAGGATTAAATTGATTTATGTGAAGAATAAAGAGTAATAACACTTACCTGTTATTATCGGCATTCTAACGAAAAATGGCCATTAAGACTTTTTAATAGCTATATTTTTGCATCTGTGAAACGCTTTACCGCCATAATTCTTGCCGCTACAATTTTGTTTTCACAAACAGAATTGCGGCAGTTGCAAAAGTTGCCTTTTATGGCAAAGCATTTTTTGCAACATAATGAAAGAGGCATGTCACTCACACAATTTATTGTTCACCACTATTTCAGCGGTAACATCCACTATTCCGATTACCAGCAGGACATGAAACTGCCCTTTAAATCTCACGACCTCAGCCAGTCAACTTCACTTAACATCGCCACACCCGCAAAAGAAACTACTTCATTTATCGTTTTTGCTACATCAGCAAAAAATCAATTCACCATCTACAACGAGCACATACCTGCTACCCTCCCATCTGATATCTGGCAGCCACCAAAACTATCCTGATAGTATTGGATAGACAGTTGTTTGCTTTCTTACTCATAGTATGTAAACAACATGTAAATCATGTTTTCTGCTGATTGTTATCAGCCCCACATCACTAAAATATAACGCAATTTGTACTGACGGATAGTACCCGTCAATAAAATATATAACCATGAAAAAATTATTTTTTGCAGCAATGCTGCTAACCGTTACAACCAGTGTCTATTCACAGGTATGGATGAGCCGCAATACCTACATCCGCCTATTTTCAGAAGCACCTCTTGAAAATATTGAAGGTGTTACTCAAACTGCTCAGGCAGCTCTGAATACGCAAACGGGTGAAGTGTTTTTTAAAGCACCAATTGAGAGTTTTAAATTTGAAGATGCCCTTATGGAAGAACACTTTAATGAAAATTATTTAGAAAGCGAAAAATATCCAAATGCAGATTTTATCGGGACGATTCAAAACCTTCCCGACCTAAGTAAGGAGGGCACTTATGAAGTAACTGTAGCCGGAAAATTTACTGTTCACGGGGTTACAAAAGAGCGCACCGTTCAGGGGACTATTGTAGTTGAGAAAGGAAAAATCACTTCGTCCTCAAAATTTAAGGTAAAATGTGTTGACCACAACATTGAAATTCCTACACTATTGGTAAAGAAAATTGCCGAAGAACTGGAAATAACGGTAAAAAGCAATTACATCCCAAAACCTCAGACGAAATGAAAAAGCACCTAATCAGTATTCTTTTTATTGCACTTTCATTAAGCGCCTTTCCGCAGGAAGGCAGCTTGGGCGATATGTTCAATGACGAAGAAACTCCCAAAGAAAAAACACCCGTTATAGCCACCTTTAAAACAACCCGCCTTATCAATACACAAACCATTGAACAGGTGAAGCATGGCGAACTTGATTTTCGAATTTCGCACCACTTCGATGATATTGCTGGAAAAGCCGGAGGTGTGCAAACCCTCTACGGATTTGACAATGTCACTGACATCCGCCTTTCGTTCGACTATGGAATAACCGACAACTGGTGCGTGGGGTTTGCCCGCAGCAAAGGAGCCTACCTCCACCGCCAGATTCTTGATTTTTCATCAAAGTATAAAATCATTTCGCAGCGCAAAAACGGTGGATTCCCCTTAACCATTTCTGCCTACGTGATTGCCGGTTTAACCACCATGAAAAGCTCGGAAGATATTTATGCTGTCAATTATTTTAAAGACAATTTTTCGCACCGCCTGAATTATGTAGGGCAACTTATTATCGCCCGGAAAATAACCAGCGGCATTTCACTTGAGTTGCTCCCCACCTATATCCACCGTAATTATGTGCACTATACCGATAAGAACGAATTATTTGCACTGGGAATAGGCGGAAGAATAAAATTCACCAAACGCATGGGTATTGTTTTCGATTACTACTATGTGTTTGATAAAATGCGCACACCAAAAAACGGCTACTACAGCCCGTTGGGTATTGGTCTTGAAATTGAAACAGGCGGACACGTATTCCATATCCTGTTCAGCAATAATAAAGGCTTAATCGAAAGCCAGTTCCTTACCGAAAATCACTCAAGCTGGCTCAAAGGCGAGTTCCGACTTGGTTTTAACATCTCAAGAATTTTCAACGTTATTAAAAAGAAAAAAAATGAAAAATAATATCATAGTTCTATTAACAGCAATGGCACTTATTTCGGGTTGCACCAAAGATAAAACACCTGTTCCACTAACAGAAATTGGTGGCGGTAATTGCGATACCAATCACATTTATTTTGTAAACGATGTGCTTCCAATCCTCAGCAGTAACTGCGCAAAAAGCGGATGCCACGATGCGATAACCCATGAAGAAGGATATAATTATTCAACACATGCCGGAGCATATTCTTCTATACACCCAGGCAATTTAAACGACAGTAAATTATATGAAGTTATAACCACTAATAATGGTGAAGATATGATGCCTCCTGCAGGAAATACTCCATTAACCAACGAGCAGATAGATATTATTGCACAATGGATTATACAAGGAGGATTGAATGATGAATGCACAGAAGGCGACAGTTCAACTTGCAACACCTCAAATATGTCATTTGCAAACGATATTGCACCTATTATTTCAAGTAATTGCAACGGCTGTCACAGCGGCAGTTCTCCGTCAGGTGGTATTAATCTGAGTAATTATTCAGGAGTAGCAGCTGTAGCTGCATCAGGTAAATTATATAATTCAGTTGCGCAAAACGGTATGGCTCAATCCATGCCGCAAACATCAAAACTTAGCAACTGTAATATAAACAAGATAAAAGCTTGGGTTGATGCAGGTTATCCAAATAACTGATTAGAATAAAAGAAGGTGGAAGAATAATCTTAGAAAACAACCTTCACCGTTTTCTTTTTCCCTTCTCGCAGGGCAACCACTTTTACTTTATCGCCAGATTTGTAAAGGCTCAGTGCTTGCATATAGCTTTGCATATCTACAACATCGGTTTTTCCAATTTTGATGACAATGTCACCGGCAAGTAATCCAGCTTTTGCAGCCGGCTTTCCATCGCGCACTGCGCTTATCTGCATACCTTTTCCGCTAAACATATAATCAGGCATAACTCCTAATGTAACTTTAAATGCAGGCGTGTTGGCTTTATCTTCTTCTTTGGTTTTAGTAAAAGCAAGTTTGCCGTCATCATTCAATTCTGCAATTACTTTTTCTATAAAATCAATAACTGTTACAATTCCATTGAAATTGATTTTATCCACATCATCAGATGGTTTGTGATAATCCTCGTGTTGCCCTGTAAAAAAATGCAGCACAGGAATATCTTTCAGGTAAAAAGAAGTGTGGTCGCTGGGACCAATACCTGATTCTGTTTTAGTCAATTTTATGCTGTCGGGGATTACTGTTTTCAGCAAATCATTCCATACAGGCGAAGTGCCTGTTCCATAAATAGCCAACTTGTTTTCTGCAAGCCTCCCTACCATGTCCATGTTTATCATATAATTGACTGTAGAAATGGGAATAGTTGAATTTTTAGAATAATAGCTAGAGCCCCACAAGCCTTTTTCTTCGCCCGAAAAAGCAATAAATAAGTAATTGTTGTTCTTATATTTTTCTTTCAGGTCTTGAGCTAACTGCAACAATGCTGCCGTGCCGCTTGCATTGTCATCGGCTCCATTGTGTATGGCTTTTGCACCTGTGTTAAGCGAGCTTTCATCGCCAAAACCAAGATGATCGTAATGTGCTCCAATTATAATAGTTGTTGCTGCACCATTACCGATATAACCAAGTACATTTTTCACACTCACGTCTTTCACACTGTCAGAAAGTGTTTCACCATGCACACCTTTTGGTTTCTGATTAAAAACCTGAAAAAAGTTTCCGTTGTCACCTTTAGGCATCAAACCAATTTCTGCAAATCTTTTTGCGATATAATCTGCAGCCAGTTCTCCACCTTTAGTTCCGGTTTCTCTCCCTTCTAATTTATCATCGGCTAAATAGGTGAGGTCAGTTTTAAGTGATGAAATTATTTCAGCAGCAGACTGCGCAAATCCAAATTGAACAGCAAAAAGAAAAAGTATAAAATGGAAAACTTTATGAAGCATAGCGTTTATATTTGCCGCAAATCTAAGGTTTAGAAACATAATGCCATCAAGGCAAAAAAATACATGACAAAACAAATTATCTATTCATCAATTATTTCCAGTCTTCTTTTTTCTTCTTGCGGTCAAAAACAAGAATCAACTAATCAACAAACCACACCATCCGACAGCGCTGTTCATTACCCGCAGGAAAAACATTTGACCAATGTTCGTCAACTTACTTTTGGTGGCGACAATGCAGAAGCTTATTGGAGTTTTGACGACAGCAGTTTAGTAATGCAGATAACCAACGAAAAACTTGGTGCTGAATGTGATCAGATTTTTGTTTATGAGGTAGATAAAGCAGACTGGTGTTACAAACCCAAGATGGTAAGCACCGGAAAAGGACGAACAACCTGTTCCTATTTTCTTTCGGGCGATACTACTTTTCTGTATGCCTCCACGCATCTTACCGGTGATGCCTGCCCTCCAAAGCCAGAGCCCCGTGCCGACCACAAATATGTGTGGCCAATCTATGACAGCTTCGATATTTTTGTTGCCGACCTTAAAGGCAACATCAAAAAACAACTTACCAACTCACCCGGTTATGATGCAGAAGCAACCGTTTCGCCTAAAGGAGACAAGATTGTTTTCACTTCCTTGCGCTCTGGCGACCCTGAACTTTACACTATGAATAGTGATGGTTCTGATGTAAAACAAATTACCAGCGGATTGGGTTATGATGGCGGTGCTTTCTTTTCTCCTGACGGAACAAAACTTATTTTCCGTGCTTCGCGCCCAACAACTGAAGAAGAAATAAAAGAATACAAAGACCTGTTGAAAGAAGGTTTAGTAATGCCAACCAAAATGGAATTATTCATCTGTAATGCCGATGGCAGTGACCTGAAACAGCTAACCAATCTTGGAAAAGCAAACTGGGCACCTTTCTTTCACCCTTCCGGCAACAAAATTATTTTCTCTTCTAACCATGCTTCTGAAAAAGGTTATCACTTCAATTTATTTATGATAAACCTTGACGGAACAGGACTGGAACAAATTACTTACGATGGAGTATTTGATGCATTTCCTGTTTTTTCAAACAACGGAAAACATCTTGTGTTCTCATCTAACCGCAACAATGGTGGCACACACAACACCAATACATTTGTTGCTGACTGGGTGGAGTAAAATCCCTGATTAAAATCATATTCCGTTTCTTTGCAACAAACTAACATTGCATAGAAATGACAGAACAGTTAACAATTCTTAAAGACGTATTTGAACCCGAACTGATTGAAGAAATCAGACAAAAAGCAAAATACCTGACACTTAAAGAAGGCGAGCTTCTCCTTGACATCGGTCAGCCTGTTCTGTATGTTCCTATTGTGCTGAAAGGTTCACTGAAAGTTACACGGAACAACGAAAACGGCAATGAATTGTTGTTGTATTATGTTGGCGGCAATGAATCATGCGCCATGACTTTTACCTGCTGCATGATGCGCCACGCAAGCGAAGTGCGTGCTGTGGCAGAAGAGGATTCAGAAGGCATTCTTATTCCTATTGAAATGATGGACGAATGGATGAGCAAATACCCCACCTGGAAAAGTTTTGTAATGCGCACCATCCGTATGCGTTTTAATGAATTATTGAAAACCATTGATGGCATTGCTTTTCACAAATTAGATGAACGATTGGTTACTTACCTGAAAGATAAATCAAAAGCCTCCGGCTCGGCTTTAATAAACCTGACACACCAACAGATTGCAGATGAACTGGCCACTTCACGTGTTGTGATTTCTCGCCTTTTGAAGCAATTAGAAAACCAGAAAAAACTGCTCTTATACCGTAATCAAATCAAACTGCTGAGCGATATGTAACATTAGTTGCTGATTGTTCCCTGCTTGTTGAAATACTTTTGTACCATAAACTAAAAAAACAAGAAAATGAAAACAAACATGGGAACACTTGACAGAATACTACGTGTTGTAGTAGCTGTTGTAATTGCAGTGCTGTATTTCACAGGAACAATTTCAGGAACGTTAGGTTATGTATTGCTTGCATTGGGCGGAATATTTCTGCTTACGAGTGTCATTTCTTTTTGTCCGCTTTACCTTCCATTCGGAATCAGTACTTGTCCTAAAAAATAAAAACAATGATTGCTAAAATTAAAAGCCTTTTAGGCATAAAAACAGTTGACTACCGCGAATTAGTGAAATCGGGCGCAGAAATTATTGATGTGCGCAGCAAAGGCGAATATGCCGGAGGCCACATCAGAGGATCAAAAAATATTCCCGTTGATTCGTTATCAAGCCATATAAGTAAACTAAAGAAAGATAAAGTCATCATTACATGCTGTGCCTCAGGTATGCGAAGCGGAGCTGCAAAATCGATGTTGAAAAGCAATGGTTTTAAAGATGTTCACAATGGCGGAAACTGGCAATCTCTTCAAAATAAAATTTCTTAAAAAAACAATACTATGGAACCACATTATTACAATGTAAACATCAGCTGGAAACACGACCGTCAGGGAATGATGTGCTCACCCGAACTGAATGCCACATCAAACCAAGGCGGCTGCATTGAAGTAGCTACACCTCCTGAGTTTCCGAAAGGTATTCCGGGCATCTGGTCCCCTGAACATTTGTTTACTGCATCGGTAAGCAGTTGCTTTATGACCACTTTTCTGGCTATTGCCGAGAATTCAAAACTAGAATTCTCAGAATTTCATTGCAACTCAAAAGGTAAACTGGAACAAGTGGAAGGAAAATTCAGAATGACTGAAATTACATTGGATGCTCATGTAACTATTGTAAACGAAAGCGACCGCGAGCGTGCAGAACGCGTATTACAAAAATCAGAAAGTGCCTGCCTTATCTCCAATTCAATCAACTCAAAAGTGATTTTAAATCCCGTAGTTGAAGTAGCAAACAAAACAACAGTACCTTTATGAACGAAACATTTCAACAATTAACAAGAGGCGAAATACCTGTATTGGTTGATTTTTCAGCTGAATGGTGCGGCCCCTGTAAAATAATGAAACCTATTTTAGATGAATTGAAAAAGAAAATTGGCGACAAAGCACGCATTATTAAAATTGATGTTGACCGGAATCCCGATGCAGCAAGTGCCTATCAAATCCAGGGAGTTCCTACACTTATTCTTTTTAAGAAAGGTGAAATAAAATGGAGACAATCAGGTGTGATACAGGCAAATCAATTAGAACAAATCATTAATCAATATGCATGATATGGTAAACAAAATAAATCATCTGTTTTTTGCTGCTTTTACATTTTTTGTAGCTGCCTGCAACAATAGCGGGTCAGGTCAACAATTGGATGCAAAAGCCTTCAGCGAAAAAATTCATGGCGAAAACAACCCGGTAATACTGGATGTTCGCACACCTGAAGAATTTTCGGGTGGCTACATTGCAGGCGCTATCAACATCAATTACAATTCTGATGAGTTTAGCCAGAAAGCAGGAAAATTAGATAAAGATGAACCTGTTTTTGTTTACTGTCTTTCGGGAGGAAGGAGTTCTTCTGCTGCAAATGAAATGCGCAATTCCGGCTTCAAAAATGTGATTGAACTCAAAGGAGGTATTTTGAAATGGAAAGCTGCCGGGCTAAATGTTACACCCGGAAGTGGCGCTGTAAAAGCGTCAATGAGTGTTGCTGAATTTAAGAAATTGGTAACAGTCGATGTTCCTGTTTTAGTTGATTTTTATGCGCCCTGGTGCGCGCCATGCCGCAAAATGTCTCCCATGCTGGAAGAGTTAAGCAAAGAAAACGAAGGCAAAATCAAGGTTATAAAAATCAATATTGACGAGCACAAGCAACTTGCCGAAGAAATGGGCGTAACTGAAATTCCGATTTTCACAGTATATAAAAACGGAAGCGAAACAGCTAGAGTTAAAGGTTTGCAGACTAAAGAAGAACTTCTGAAAATCCTGTTTTAAGAATTACAATTCCTTCATCAAAGCTTTATACATCGCGGTCATAGCCGCGATGTCTTTTTTTTGCACTTTCTCATCCGGTGTGTGCACATTGCTTTCGGGAGCACCTACGAAACACCAGTCAAAAGGATAAGGTGCTTTCTGCAATTGATTGCCATCACTTCCTCCGCTAAACTCCACTTCAATCTGAAAAGGAACTTTAGATTTTTGGGCTATCGCAACAACTCTGTCTAAATATGTCCTCCGCGGAATTCCTGAATCGCGCATAGAAACCGCAACTCCTTTGCCTGCCTGAACACCATTTGTAACCCAGGTGATGTCAGAAATCAAAGCCTGTTTAACTTTAAACTTTTCGTAAATATATTTAGCAAGAAAACCCACTGTTCCACCACCATGTTCTTCGTACGTGGAGAAAGCAATTATTCCGTTCTCAAGCGTTTCTGCAACTTGTAATGCATTCCAAACACCAAGACGGTTGTCCATGTAAGAGCACTGCACGAAATCTTTTGTCTCACGAAAATCAGGTTTAAATGTGAGTGTAGTTGCACGGTCAATTTTACGTTTGTAAGCGTAATGAGGATTTTTATCCTTGTCAACTTTCAGTGTGCATTCAATTGAACCTTTGCTGTCTTTTCCCACTAATTTCCAACCTTCTTTTACAACCGGGCCACCAATTTTAACGAGTTCGGTTTCGTAGCGGGTGGTAAATCCGATTGAATCAATATGCGCAAAAAGTGCAGTGCGCGGCTTTCCAAAAACAAGAACAATGCAATCCTGCAAATCTCCACCGCTATGGATTTTCGGTTTTACTTTCCAGTTTTTTTGATGCTTTTTAATATAACCGAGCAGAAAATCTGTCATCGGTTTTTCGCTGCTGGAAGGCGCGTGGATAGAGCAAAGCTCCTTAAGTAATTTCATTTCTTCACCTCTTCTACAAACACAAAAATATCTTCGTTGTCGCGTTTCATTAGGTATTTTTCACGGGCAAACTTTTCAAGATTATCCATGCTGCTCATTAGCTCGTTAAGGTTCTCTTTATTGTTTGCTATTTCGGTGGTATAATACTTTTTATCCTTTTCCAGGGCCTGTAATTTTTGTCGTGTTTTATAGATGGAGACAAAACTGTTTTCATCAAAAATGGTCATCCATAGCAGGAATGCGAGAATGGCAATGATGTATCTATTTTTAATAACAGGAAGAATTTTTGTCGTGAAAACTGAAGAATTTTTCATGATGTAAAACTATTCATTTTATGTGTGGACACTATTATTGCAGTAAAAATTCATTCACTACAATTTGTTCAAAACTGTGGTTAAATAGATTTTATCTTCGCCAACTCAATGCAAACCTTTTTTGCCGACATCATTCTTCCGCTTGCCATTCCAAAACGCTACACCTACCGTGTTCCGCAGGAGATGAATGACCTTATTCGTGTCGGTCATCGCGTGATTGTTCAGTTTGCAGCCAGCAGGCTTTATACGGGAATTGTTGGCGCTGTTCACGAAAAACCTCCACAGAATTACGAAGCAAAATACATTCTGGAATTACCGGATTCACATATTTGCGTGAACGAAAAGCAACTGGAATTGTGGAAGTGGATGGCCGATTATTACATGTGCAGCGAAGGCGAGGTAATGAATGCTGCATTGCCTTCCGGCTTAAAACTTTCAAGTGAAACGGTAATTGCCCTGCACCCTGATTTTGAGGGCGACATTTCTAACCTTACCGATATTGAAGTAAAGATTGTTGAAGCTCTGGAAAATAATACCACCATGAAGTTGAGCGACATTATTGTGGTAACCGAACGCAAAACCATTGACAAAATCATTGGCGATCTTGTAAAGAAAAAAGTGTTGGTGCGCGAAGAAGAACTGAAAGAAAAGTTCAAACCCAAACTGGAAGACTTTGTTTATTTATCAGAAAAATTCAGCGAAGAAAAATTAGAACAGATTTTCGATTCGCTGAAACGCGCACAGAAACAGGCTGAACTTCTTGTTGCCTTGCTTAATCTTTCAGGGCGTTATCAGGGTGAAGAAAATCCGGTGAAGAAATCTGTGCTGTTGAAAGCAGTGCCTTCTTCCAATGCTGCTTTTGTTGCCTTGGTGAAGAAAAATATTTTTAGAATTGAAACGCTGGAAACCGGAAGATTGAAAGATATCGGCAATGCAAAAAGTCCCGAACTTAATCTCAGTGAAGAACAACAAACTGCGATTGAAAGCATCCATAAACATTACGAAGCAAAAGATGTAGTGCTGCTGCATGGCGTTACCGGTAGCGGCAAAACAGAGATATACATGCGATTAATTGAAGAAACACTGAAATCTGAAAAACAGGCCTTGTATCTTCTCCCTGAAATTGCATTGACTACACAGATCACTTCACGGTTGCAAAAAAAATTTGGTAATGCAGTAAGTGTCTATCACTCCAAACTCAATGACAATGAACGGGTGGAAGTATGGAATAACATTATCAAATCAGGAGAACCCAAACTTTTACTCGGTGCCCGTTCTGCCCTGCTCCTGCCCTTCTCCAACCTCGGTTTGGTAATTGTAGATGAAGAACATGATTCATCATTCAAGCAATACGACCCTGCTCCGCGCTACAGCGCAAGAGATTCTGCAATTATTCTTTCACGAATTCATGGAGCCAAAACACTGATGGGCTCTGCTACACCTTCCATTGAAAGCTATTGCAATGCGGAAATTAATAAGTATGGTTTGGTGAAATTAGTCGGGCGGTATGGTGGTGTGCTGATGCCTGAAATTTTTATTGCTGACATCAAAGAAGCGAAGAAGCGCAAACTGATGAAATCTAATTTCTCGCCCATGCTTTTAGAGAATATGGAACTTGCGCTTACAAACAAAGAACAAGTTATTCTTTTTCAAAACAGGCGCGGCTACTCGCCCGTGTTGGAATGCAACACCTGCGCATGGACGCAGCATTGCATCAGTTGTGATGTAACATTAACGTATCACAAATATCAAAATCATCTGCGTTGCCACTATTGCGGTTATACCGAAAAGGTACCTGCTACTTGTCCGGCTTGTGGTGACACCGCCTTGCAGGCAAAGGGTTTTGGAACAGAAAAAATTGAAGAAGAAATAGGCATATTTTTTCCTGATGCTAAAGTGGCGCGCATGGATTTAGACACCACCCGCGGAAAATATGCGCACCAGCAATTGATTGAAAATTTTGAAGACGGCAACATTGATATTCTTGTCGGAACGCAAATGCTTACTAAAGGTCTGGACTTTGACAACGTTGGATTAGTTGGTATTTTAAATGCTGACGGCATGCTAAACTTCCCTGATTTCCGTGCGCACGAACGCAGCTACCAACTGATGGCACAGGTTAGCGGACGCGCAGGCAGAAAACAGAAAAGAGGAAAAGTAATTATACAAACACACGACCCCGAGAAGTTTATCATCCAGCAGGTGATCACTAATAATTACGAAGCAATGTATGGGAACGAAATGTTGGAACGCAAGAGTTTCAACTATCCTCCTTTTTATCGTTTGGTGGAGATTACCTTGAAGCACAAGAATGTGGATGTACTCAATACTGCCTGCGGTTTTATTTCGGGCGAGGGGAGAAATACTTTTGGCAAAAATCTTCTTGGGCCTGAGTTCCCCATGGTTGCCCGCATTAAAGGACTTTACCTAAAAACTTTTTTATTAAAGATTGAAAGAGAAGTTGCGCCCTCAGGCATCAAAGAAAAACTGCGAGAGATTATAACACAACTAAAACTGAAGAAAGAGTTTAAATCAGTGATTGTGAGTGTAGATGTTGATCCTATGTGATGTGACAGAACGCAGATTATTATGATTTTTATGATTAGCGCAGATAGATTAAATCTTAATTTATCTTAACCATCATAAAAATCTGCGTTCTATCCTTTACGCTGCCGCCCCTACCCTCTTCAATAACAGAATGTGCGCCCAAACCGCCTGATACATGCGCGGAAATTCGTTGTAGGTAATTCCAAAATCAGCGGCTGTTTTCTTTACTATTTTACTCAGTTCCGGATAATGAACGTGACTAACCTTCGGGAACAAGTGATGCTCAATCTGAAAATTCAATCCGCCAAAAAGCCAGGTAAGAATTTTGTTTTTAGTTGCAAAGTTGGCCGTGGTTTTTATCTGGTGAATGGCCCACTCGTCTTCCATAATATTACTTACCGGATTAGGTTCAGGAAATTCTAAATCTTCAACCGTATGTGCCAACTGAAACACCATGCTGATAAAAATACCTGTTGAGAACATCATGATGAAAAAGCCCAACAGATAAGGCAAAACACCTGCCATGTAAACAGGAAGCAGGATAAAGAAAAACAGGAAAGAAACTTTGCTTGCCCAGAAACCAACGTGATCTTTCCAACTCATTTTTTGTATAGGCATGTCTGCAATTTTCCCGCTGAAATATTTCTTAAAATCAGTAAAACCAACCCAAAAAATATACAGCAGAGCATACAGCAGAATAAAATAAATATGTTGGAAACGGTGGAGAAAATGTTTCTTCTGCGTTAAGGTCATACGCATCCAGGGCTTTATGTCAATATCATCATCAAAGCCTTCAATGTTGGTGTAGGTATGGTGAATTACGTTGTGTTTTATTTTCCACATGAACGAACTTGCACCTAAGAAATCTAAACTGGAAGCTGCAAGCTGATTAACAAAACTGTGCTTTGAATAACTGCCGTGTGATCCATCGTGCATTACGTTAAAACCAATTGCCGCCACATTTATTCCCAGCATAATTGCAAGCACGATGGATATAAATATTCCGGGTGTGAAGAATACCAGTGTAGTATAAATGCCAATGAAACTTAAAGCAAGAATAGCTGTCTTTAAATACAGTTTCCAGTTACCTGTTTTTTTCTTTGCCTGCTCGGAAAAGTAGGCGTTTACACGCTTTTTAAGTTCTGACTGAAAAGAAAATTGAACGGAAGGGAATTTGGGTTTGGTGAGCATTT
>CAMAVO010000034.1 GCA_945861685.1 Chitinophaga pinensis
GAAGTTCTATTCCGCGTGCAGTGCTTGTTTCGGTATATACGTTACTGCCGTTGTTTTCAAACAGGCGGTCTTTTCTGCGCAGGTCAGTAACACTTGAAGTGCTCTGACGGCAGTGTGCTACAAAAAGGTCAAGGTCGTTATCACCGTCAAAGTCGGTCCAAACGCTGCCGTAGTTACCCGAATCAGCAGGGTCGCCATTGTAGTTGGTACCCGGGTTAAGCGCAAAGTTGATAAGGTTTGATGGCGCTAATGATCCTGATCCGTTGTTTACATACAAGGTGCTTGCATCATTATCATCACATCCGAAAACATCAAGCCAGCCATCGTTATTTGCATCGCAAATGGTAATGTTCTGGAGAAAGAAACCTGAGTTTGCAAGTGTGGTGCTGGTAGAAGTAAAAGTAGTTCCGTTCCAGAAAAGTTTAATCACGTTGATGCCTCCCGCACCGTCTGCAATAATGTCTTTGTAACCGTTCTGGTCAATATCGGCAACAGCCATACCCCATGAACTGCCTCCGCCATTGTCGCGGATGTAGTAGTTGGTGAAATTACCATCACGCTCCTGGATATCAACATTAACAAGATGACTCTGATCCATTCTAACTAAGTCATCCAAACCATCAAAGTTTACATCGGTTACAGTAATAACGCAACCGCTGTTGGTCATTACCTCTAATTTTGAATTAGCGTTGGTAAATGAAAGCTGTGCAAGTGCCGCACTGCTTGCTGCAACAACAAGTGAGCAAGCAATGACTGCACGTTTAAGAGTAAAGATTTGCATAGGATTTATTAATTAGATTTTAATTGGGTATCAGGCTAATAAGGCGGTAAAGTAGATGAAATAAACTATTGACGCAACACTTTTCGGTGAAAAGATTTATTGGCGGTTTGAACTACTATAAAATAGATGCCGGAAGTCTCGGGGAGTATTACCACCCCCTGGCCCCCTCCTTGAAGGAAGGAGGGGGAACAGAGTACTATCTTGCCTTCTGCATTGTAAACCGTGATGGTTTTAATTTCAGTGGGTGAAATAATGGAAATTCTTCCGTCAAAAGTAAGCGAAGGATAAATGAAAAGTTCATTTGCCTGTTCCTGAATTCCTGTGATGAGCTGCACGTTGAGCAAACTATCGTGTTGCATCAGGAAGGGTTGCTTATCGGCATTGTTATACATATCGCGGAAGGTGTTGATGGGTGCGGTGCTGAGTGCAAACATCTCGTCAAGAAACTTGGGAGGAACGGTTTGATAATACATGCGTGCATAAGCAGAAATGTTACCCGAGAAAGCGGCAACTGGAACATGATAATGCACATAATCTGCGCCTGAACCTTCTGTTGAGTTTTCGATATTGAAATCGGTATCGCTTGCGGGAACGCCAACAACGGCAACGGTATCGTAAACGGATGAGGAGCTGGTGAAACCATCGGGCGGAATGCGGTTGTCTTTCAGCATAACAGCTGCGCGTTCCAATGTTGATGTGTAATTTCCGTTCACATCGCCCATCACCATTTCATAAATCTGTGATTTTCCGCTTTGCTTTATAACATTGTAGTGCGGTTCAAAGGCAGGTGTCTCGTTATTCACACGCGCATCGCTTCCGAATATTCCTGATTTAAAAACAGTATCGTTATTCGCGTTGAGCGCTACAAACTGCACAACCGCCCTGCGCGAAGGATAGCCCGAAGGAAACTTATGTCCTGCTTTGTTCTTGAGTTTTACGGTAAAGAATGCAGTATCGGAAGTTAAACTGTCTAAGTATAAATTAAGGTCAATTGATTGCAGTTTTAAAGAGCGCGAAGTGGCGGCAAGCGTGGTGTCGTATTTCCAGTCTTCAACGGTAATGCCCAGCGCCTGTTTGTTTTCTTTCATCAGGTTGAGCATAAAATAATTTGCACCCTGAAAGGTATGCTGATTAAACGGTGTGCGCGGTGTTAATCCTGTTTGTCCGTTAGCTATAATAATAGGATCTTCAATGCGGGGCATGTGACATTTCTGACAGGTGATGCTGTTGGCAGGGAAGGATGAATTAAGGTATTCGTGATAAGTAACCTGCTCGGGAAAGCTTGTTCCCGTGAGGTTTCCGCTAAGGTCGGCAGTATTGGTGTAGAGTGTGTGACAAGGTGAGCACACGCGTGATTCATCCATGTGCAGACTAAAGGTGGGTGTATATCCTTCATACAATTGCATAGGTCCTGTTTCAGGTAAAGGAAAAGGGCCGTAGGCTTTGCGGGTGGTATCATACGGAATGTTTCCCGAGAACATAGTTCCCAAACCGTTTGGTCCGATGGTGTGGCAACCGGCACACGATACTCCGTCATAGGCAAGGCTGTCGCCATCAATCTCGGCCATGGTGTAATGCCCTCCACCATGATAAAACTTGGTGTAACGCCCCATGGGTGCGTGACACGATGTGCATTTATCCTGCAGTTCACCTGAGTGAGCAGGGTTAGTTGTTATTTCCTGACTTACTTTGGCACGCCACAATGGGTCGCGTGCAGCGTTTGCCATCATGCTGGGTTGCCAGTGATCATAGAGGTTTACATCATCGCCTGCTTCGTTTACATTGGCATTGCCTGACGAATCTCTTCCGTGGCATCCGCTGCAACGGAAGGAGTTGAGGAAGTAATCGCCCTCGTCTATAGGTGCGCGGCTGTGGTCGTTAAAGGCACGTATTTCTTCTTCGGTGTGGAAGGATGCTTTTACTGCGTTTTGTCCGGGACTGAAAACGGACATAGCAGCAATGAAACAAAGTATTACCGCAAGAACAAGAAGTCGTTTTATATTCATTCAGAAATTAAAATGAGCGAGTAAATGTAGGAAATTCTGTTTCGTATTAACGAGGTATTCGGTAAGAAGTAAAACAAGGGAAACGAGGGAATGTTTTGGGTGGTGTATTGATAGATTTATTGCCAAAATTGGTTGAGTATCGATGACGCTCGTCTTTTGGGTTAACTAAGGCTATTTACTCTCAATGACGATCGTCATTGAGAGTAAATGAGGCTATTGAGTATCTATAACGATCGTCTTTTTGACAGAATGTCAGAATTTTATGTCAATGACGATCGTCATTGACATAAAATAGCTCTATTGAAGGCAAGTAACGCTTCCTTGTGACACTCAACCACGTTTTTCGATCCAAAAGACGATCGTCATCGACACCCAACCACATTTTTCAACCCGAAATACACTCGTTTTTAATACCATATATCCTTATTAAAAGTAAAAGCCTGCTCCTGATAATACAGGGAGCAGGCTTTTACTTTTAAGGTCAGCTATAGTATTACCTCGCCACCATCAGCTTGTGCATAATCTGCTCACCGTTTGAAGCAGTAATGCCTATGAAATAAAACTTTGATTTTAACGATTTCAGCATTTTTACATTCAATAATTAAGAACTTTGTGGTCTCAAAACTGTTCAATTAGTATGAGTTCACACCGTATATTTTCATTGCTGAAAGGCAAATGCCCTAAATGCGAAACAGGAGCTATCTTTTCCGATAAAGGAAACCTGTTTGTTTTCAGAATGCCTGTAATGCACGAGAATTGCCCGCATTGCGGACATAAGTTTGAGCGTGAACCGGGTTATTTTCTCGGGGCTATGTATGTAAGCTATGCGTTAACAGTTGCAGTAGCAGTTGCCGTATTTGTACTATGGGAATTGTTTATGCCCGGACAGTATGATTACCGCGTTATTGTACTTATCGTTCTGGCGCAGGTATTACTCTGGTTTGTCAACTTCCGCTTTTCGCGCATTATCTGGATGTACTTTTTTACCAGTAAAGAAGGTTAGTCGCTTCTTCTGCGAAAGAGACCAATTGCTAATTGAACACCTGTATTCCAGCTATAAGTATCGTTATCTACAGGGTCGTTAAAATAGGTAGTCGGGTTTATCCATTCGTTAACTCTGTATATATCCGTTTTAAGGTATGGGAACTGAACATAAGGACGGATAAAAATACCACCCGGAAGATTTTCAGTAGAGAGAATAATCTGCACAAAAATTGAACTTCCTACCAGCAGGTTTTTCTGTATCTCCTCAAATTCTGCCGGGTTAAAAACACCGTTTTCACCAACACGAGTAAATACACGTTCATAACCAAAGTCAAATGATAGTCCAAGATTTACTCTTAACTTACGGGTTTGACCAAGTGCAACTCCAAAACCTACATTAAAGGAATTCATCCTCCACTTTAACTCCCGTTCTCCATACATTCCATTGATTGGTTGTACTCCACCACCATTTCTCGTCATGTGCCGCCCCACCCAGGTTATATCATACATCAGTTTTCGGCTGCTTCCTCCAAGCGAAGCACAAAAGCCATTTGGAAAAGTAAAGTTACCCATCGGCTTGGTCAGCCAGGTTCTTGTTTCGTTGTAACGACCTACCACATAGTTGAGCCCGCCCATCTTTGCATAACCAAGGTTATAAATTCAGGTAGAAATGAGATTGCGAAAACGTTGTTGTAAAAGAAAAAAGTGCTGCTATGAGAAGTAAATATTTTTTCATGGTTTTAGGCTTTTTTTGATTTTATTATTTGTTCTTTATAGGAATCAAAGAGCTCGCTTTGCTCGGTTGGTGTAATCAAAGTTAGACAAAAAACAACCCCTGCAAAATGCAAGGGTTGTTTAGTCCCCCTCCTTTTTTGAAGGAGGGGGTAAGGGGGGTGGTTAATTTTTCGCAATCATCATTCTCTTAGTAGCTCTTACCTCTTTATTGCTCAACGTATAGAAGTAAACGCCCGCAGGAAGGTTTCCTGTAAAGAACTCAATCTTGTTGAAACCGGCTGATGCCTGCACCTGACGGGTTTCTAAAAGTTTGCCTTCAATAGTGGTAACAGTAAACACATAATCACCCGGCTGGTCAGAAACAAAGTTAATCACCGTACTGCTGTTAAACGGATTAGGGATATTCTGCAACAGATTAAAGCCTGCTGTTCCGTTTTCTTCAATGCCGTTTGGTGGCTGAGTAATTACAACCGTAAGTGTGCGTGTGCAGTTTGCATCGGTAACGGTGATGATATAGGTTCCTGCTGGCACGTTAAACAAGTCTTCAGTAGTAGCACCGTTGCTCCACGAAAGGGTAAAAGGCTGCGATGCTCCCGTTACCTCTACATCAATAAATCCGTTGGAGCCGTCAAAGGTGGTTACGTTTTGCGCCTGAATTGAGTCAATTGAAATGGTACAGGTCAGTTCAGGGAAACAGTTTCTGAGATAAACGGAGTCGCGCTGACCAAAACCTGAACAGGTTTCTACAATAGCAGGAAACTCACCCGGTACAGGAGGCACAACTAATTGAACCGACTCTGTTTGTCCGGGGTCTAAATCAATATTAAGCTCATCAAAAGTATACACCTGATCTTCGGTAATAAGGTTACAGCTATCTGCATAGTTTATAATCTGGAATGGTGGTACAACAACCGATACAGCTCCAACGCCAATATTGGTTGCCGAAATAATCCATGTTCCGTTGGGGTCACCGGGGAAAAGTCCGGTAAGCGGAATACAAGGCAATGTTCCACCCGGCAAAATACTAATCAATTGCTGCGTAATGACAATGTGTGTTCCGGGCAGATACTGGTCGTTTACATTAAACGATGTTCCATCAGGGAAAATAAATACCAAGGGGTCAAGCGCCCAGCCGCTGTCGCCTGTAATGATTGGACAAATTACCATGCTTGGACGGCAATAGGCGGTAAGTGTATCCCAAACAACAGGTGTTATATTAGCTTCTTCGGCAATAAACGGTGTGATGTAATACCAGCCTTCTTCCAGACTATCGGTAAGGTTGGCACACTGGCGCTGAACTGAATAAGAGGAGTCATTTAATCCCGGGAAAATATAACCTGCATCATTAGCTGCAGTTGCCTGTTGCTGATTGGTGACAGGACCAAAGTCTGAAGGCGTTACTGCCCATGCTACATTAAATCCGGGACTTGCTACAAATCCTTCTGAAATTACCTGAGCAAGATCACCACAGCAAAGTGTGTCTTTAGAAACAGATGCAATGCCACCTGCTAAGCAAAGTGTAAAAGGAAATGATTCGCTTGAACAGCCTATAGGAGTTGTAAACGTTGCTGTGTAAGGTCCGGCTGTGGTCTGTCCGCCAAGGGTATTGCCGGTTGAGTCAACAACTTCAACTCCGTTATTATACCATGTTACATCATACAGTCCGCTGTTGTTGTTGGTGATTTCCAATGCGTCTATGCCTGGATTAAAAGTAATGAACGGCTGAGCAGGGTCATTTACAAATGATACACGGATTGAGTCGGCACGGTTCAAACAGAAGTTGGTGGTGTCGGTGATTAATAAATTATAATAACCTGTAGGACCGGGAACACTTACCCAGACTGCTTCGCTGTCTGAGATGAATGTTTCGCTTTGCGACCACTGATAGGTATAAGGACCTGAACTGGTAGTAAGCAATAATGAATCACCAAGGCAAACGCTATCGTTAGGTAATGCAATCATTGGAGGCACGGGAGGGTTTGCAAAAACGGTGATGGTATCTTGTGTCTGATAAGTGGTGTCCAGCGCTAAAGCAATGGTATAGGTTCCGAATGTTTCGGGTGTTGTGAAGTTGAATGTTCCGGGAGCAGAAACATAGGTAGGATAGTTTCCAAGATTATCATTCTGCGATGTTCCGTCCTGATCCCAGAAGTTAAGACTGAAGGCAGGGTTTTCAAGAACAAGACCCAGGTTACTCCAAGAGTTGCTGATGTTATTGCTTCCTGCTGAAGAGGTGTAATTCTGTGATCCGTTGGTAAAAGTGAAATACAGATCAGGTGAACCCTGACAAACACCAAAGAGACTTATCTCTTCAATATCACCGCACCAGCCCGAACCGGAAGTGGTAACAGTTACATCCGTCAATACATAATTGTAAACGGTAGTAATAAGGCTTGGGTAATAATCACCGGGCGTAGTGTAGGATTGAACCGGAGGATTTTGCTGTGTTGAAGTATTTCCATTATCAAAATCCCAATCGTATTCAGTAACCTGGTTAGGTGAGAAATCAAGATACGCTTCATACGTAACATCCAGTTCACCGCATGCTGAAGGAGGATTGAAACCGAAATAAGGATTGCCACCCGGAGCAGGTTCAACAATTAAAAACAAAGAGAAACTTGCAGGGTTATTAATGGTTCCGATAGGGGTAGTAACGTTGGCTACTACCGATACCACTACGTTGTAGTTTCCGGGAACGGTGGGTGTTCCGCATATTTTAACGCAACCGCGGCTATCCGCTGTTACAGTGTAAGCGCAGCCGGGCTGGTCGCAACTGTAGGCAAGTCCCGCAGGCATACCAACGATTTGGGTAACGGTAATTCCGTTAAGGGTTACGTTCTGTCCGCTTCCCTGGTCAACAAAATTACGGGGCATAAAAAAGGTCAGGTTCTGGTCGTAAGGCTGGTTTTGAATGGCATTGGGCAACACAGCCGGACAAAGGGTTGGCGCCACAGGGTTTATACCTACTCCGCATTGGGTATCAATGACGCAGCCGGGGCATTGGGCGTTAACATTTGAAATAGAAAATAGAAAATAGAAAATAGAGGATAGCAGTAATAATTTCTTCATAGTTTTAATAAATTTAGAACGCGAATGTATAAAATTTTGGCATCTTGCGCTGCCATTATGCCAGCGAAGAAAATGATAGCCGTAAAAGATACCCTTGTAAGTGATGAAATATTGTCTAAAAAATTTGTGTGCGACCTTGGCGCCTGTAAAGGAGCCTGCTGTGTAGAAGGCGAGGGAGGAGCACCCATTGACGAGGAAGAAGCGCTGATACTTGACCAGATTTATGAGCAGGTAAAACCCTTCATGAACGAAACGGGCATAAAAACCATTGCCAAAAAAGGCAAATGGGTTAAGAATGAAACTAACGAACTGGAAACGCCCCTCAATTCACGCAACAAACACTGCGCTTACGTGGTGTTTGACGAAAACAAAATAGCCAAGTGCGCCATTGAAATGGCCAACCGTGCCGGCAAAATAGACTTTAAGAAACCCGTTTCGTGCCACCTCTACCCCATCCGCACTAAGGATATGAAAAGCTACATGGCCTTGAACTACGAGAAGTGGAGCGTATGCAAACCCGCCATACCCTGTGGCGAAAAACTAAACGTTCCGGTTTACAAATTCCTGAAAGAACCTTTAATACGCAAGTTTGGGAAAGCATGGTATAAAGAGTTAGAGGAGATTGCTGCGGAGTGGGAGAAGAATAAAGAATAATATTTCTGATTTACTGCAGTCGGCAATCGTTGACTGCACTGCCGAGGTCAATTTACTATGGTCAGCGACTGTCGACTGCTATGCCGAGGACGATTTACTGTGGTCAGCGATTGCCAACTGCTATGCGGAGGTCAATTTACTGTGGTCAGCGACTGCCGACTGCACTGCGGAGGACGATTTACTGTGGTCAGCGACTGCCGACTGCTATGCCGAGGTCAATTTACTGTGGTCAGCGACTCCCGACTGCTATGCGGCTTATTCCCGTATAGCCTTCACCCCCGGCAACTCAATGCCTTCCATGTATTCAAGCAGTGCACCACCGCCTGTTGATACATAGCTCACCTTATCAGTAAGGTGAAACTGGTTTACGGCAGCCACCGAGTCGCCACCGCCTACTAAGGAATAAGCGCCTTTGGCTGTTGCTGCTGCTACTGCAAGCGCCACTTCTTTGGTTCCGCTTTCAAAACTGCTCATTTCAAAAACACCCATGGGTCCGTTCCACAAAATGGTTTTTGAGTTTTCAATTACCGAGGCATATTCATCTGCCGCCTGCGGACCAATATCCAGACCCATATAGCCATCAGGAATTTCAAATGAAAGGCAGTGAACGGTTTTGGCGGCATTGTCAAATTTATCACCGCAAATTGAATCGCTGGGAAGGTAAATCTGTACTCCTTTTTCTTTGGCTGCTTTAAGAATGTCTAAAGCCGTTTGCAACTTGTCGTCCTCTACCAATGAAGAGCCAACCTGTTTGCCCATCGCTTTAAAAAACGTATAGCTCATTCCGCCACCTATAATAATGTTGTCAACCTTATCCAGCAAATTGGTAATGATGGATATTTTGCCCGAAACCTTTGCACCACCCATAATGGCCGTGAAGGGTCGCTCGGCATTTTTTAAAACTTTATCTATGCTGTTCAGTTCACCACTCATCACATAGCCAAACATTTTTTCTTCAGGGAAGAAATGCGCAACAATAGTGGTAGAAGCATGGGCGCGGTGTGCCGTGCCGAAGGCATCGTTGATATACACATCGCCCAGCGAGGCGAGTTGCTTGGCAAAGTCCTCCGTTCCTGCCTCTTCCTGCTTATGAAAACGCAGGTTTTCCAGTAAAAGAACATCGCCCGGCTTTAAAGCAGCGGCAGCAGAAGTTGCTTTTTCGCCAATGCAATCCTCAGCAAACTTTACCTCCACCGAAAGAAGTTTAGAAAGATGCGCAACAATATGTTTCAGCGAATATTTGTTGGCAGGCCCGTCTTTTGGTCTTCCCAAATGCGACATCAGAATAACCGAACCACCACCCTCAAGCACTTTTTTTATAGTAGGTATGGCAGCACGTATGCGGGTATCATCGGTAACAACATGCTCGGCATTCAGCGGCACGTTAAAGTCAACGCGTATCAGCGCTTTTTTGCCACTGAAGTTATAGGTGTCAATGTTTTTCATGCACGCAAAAGTAAAAGAAAAACAAAGCCTCACCCAACCCTCTCCAAAGGAGAGGGCTTTGCCATCACACTTGCCATCCAACCACTCAGCACTCTGCTCCCCTCTCCCTCGGAGAGGGGCTGGGGGTGAGGCTACTCCACCGCCTTCAACCTCCTACCCACCACAATACAAAGCAAGGTAGCCACAATAGCCAGGTAACCGGCATACTGATAATTTATCATTTTGCCCGAAGCATCCGTCATTACTATCATACCGCCAATCATAGAAGCCCCTGCGGAAGAAAACTGTTGCACAGCAGAATTGATACTCATAAAACTGGCGCGGTGCTGCGGCTCAACAGCGCTTGTTATCATGGTCATACCCGGAACAGTTCGCCCCGAAATAAAAACAAAAAATAAAACCGAAACCACCAACACAATCCACAGCGGAGTTGTTTGCACATTGGTAACAATAAACAACGGAATAACCGAAAGCAAGGCAAGAATGGTAAAGACTTTTGGCTTGCCGTATTTATCTGAAAGCCTTCCAATCCAGGGCGAGGTAAAGAAGGTAGCAGTGCCGCCCAGCAGGTAAACATACGTCAGTTCCTTTTCAGAAACACCCATGTTGCTAACCATATACGGACTGATAAACGGTATCACCACAAACTGCCCCATCACCATCAGAAACATAAAGAGTAATGCTTTCAATAAGTTGGGAGTGCGACCAATGTTGAGGAGAAAATCAAAGATGCGTTCGTTTTTATTACTCTTGCCAATATGAGCGTGCAGGGTAGGTATGTAAAAATAAATGCCCGCTGTAATTACTACACCCGCCAAACCTAAAGCATGAAAAGGCAAATGCCAATCGGCAATAGACGCCAGAAACAAACCCAACGGAACACCTACTGCCGAAGCAAAAGAAAACGATGCCATCACCACGCCCATTGCCCCTGCCCTGCGTTCAAACGGAAAAGCATCGGCAATGATGGAATAAACCAAGGCATTCATAACACCGCCAAAAGCACCGGTAAGAATACGTGCAGCCAGCAAAAACTCATAGGAGTTGGCAAAGCCACATGAAAAAGTTCCAACCGTAAAACAGATGTAAGAAAAGAGCAGCACTTTTTTGCGGTCGAACCTGTCGGCCACAAACGCAAACATAAAACCAACCACACCCGCGCTAAACGTATAAGACGAAACCATCAGCGCAAACTGCTGCGGATTCATTTCCAGCAAACGCATCAGTTGTGGACCCAAGGGCATCACAATCATAAAGTCAACAATGTGCGTAAACTGTATGGCGGCAAGCAGGAAGAGGAGAATTTTTTCTTTGCTCATAAAATAAGGGCGGCAAAGCTAAATGTATTTTGTTTGAAATGAATTGAGCAGCGTAAACAAATACATCGTTACTTTTGTTTGATTTTATGAAATGAAAAAACTTCTTCTTCTTCTCTGTCTTACTTCTGCTTTCCAACTTCTAACCTCTAACCTCCACGCCCAAAGCTTTGGCGGAGGTTTAATAGCAGGTGCCACTTTTAGTCAGTTGCTCGGCACAGATATTTATGGTTTTCAGAAAGCAGGTTTTGTTGGCGGTGTGTTTGCCAACCGCAAAATCAAAACCAAATCAGCTGTTCAGATTGAAATGGTTTTTGTGCAAAAAGGGCTCCGGAAATTTTACAAAGACTCTATCAGTGGAGGAACAAGCTTTGTTAACCGCAATCTTAATTATATTGAGGTTCCATTAGTATTTAAATCCAAACTGAAAGGACGTTTCGATTTTGAGCTTGGATTATCAGGAGCAGTATTGATAAGCACAAAATTCCGAAACGAAAATGGTGAAGGGGAACAGTATGATTTCAACCAGCAACCCTTCAACCGCTTTGAATTTGGTTGTCTGGGCGGCCTTAACTTCCGCATCTCCGATAGTTTTGACCTTAATCTTCGCTACTTGAATTCTATTCTCCGCGTTCGCAAACACCAGGCAGGACAAACACAAATGTATGGCGGCCTGCGGCTAAATAATGGCGAATACAATTCGGTATTACAGGTGAGTTTACGCTACAAGTTCAATAATAAAGAAGAGAATAAAGCCGAATGAGTAAACATAAAATAGTTGTAGCCGTTACCGGTGCCAGCGGAGCCATTTATGCCAAAGTGCTGTTTGATAAATTACAACAACTGCAGGAACAGATTGAAGATGTAGGAGTAGTAATGAGCGATAATGCCCGCGATGTATGGAAGTTTGAATTAGGCAATACCGATTATGAAAAGCTGCCTTATAAAATCTACAGCAAGAATGATTTTTTTTCGCCCTTTGCATCAGGCTCGGCACGCTATAATACGATGATTGTTTGTCCCTGCAGTATGGGTACATTAGCAAGAATAGCAAGCGGAATTTCAAACGATTTAACCACCCGCGCAGCCGATGTAATTTTAAAAGAGCGCAGAAAACTTATTCTCGTTCCCCGCGATACGCCATACAGTTTAATTCACATCAACAATATGAAAACCATTACCGAAGCAGGTGGAATTATTTGTCCCGCTTCGCCATCTTTTTACTCGCGTCCTGAAAACTTTGAGCAGCTCGCAGCAACTGTTGTTGACCGCGTTCTGGATTTAGCAGGTTTGGAAATAAAAAGTTTTCGCTGGAAAGAAAATAACTAAGTTTAAAGGGTGAAAAACAGTTGGCTGCTAATTTTATTATTCCTCTCTTCCTGCGCTGCACCTGTTCTTGAAGAGCCTACCATCATCACCACTTTTCAGGAAAGCGGTCTTGATTGCTCATGGGATCCATCAGGCAGTAACCGCATACTATACTCGCAAAAGGGAACAGATGGATTTTATGATATCCGCATGTCTTATCCTGATGGCACAGAAGACACGTGTTTAACCTGTGACCATCCTGCATTACCTAATAAACACATAGCAAACATGGCATGGAGCTACGATGGCAAATGGTGCATTTTTGTTGCCGAAAAAGCGGTGCATCCCGGAAGTTCAACCGATGCCCTCCCCGGCTTTGGTGCATACTGCGATATTTGGATCATGCGTGTTGACAGCAGTGCTATCTTCAAAATTGTTGACATCCCGAATGATTATGACCACGGTGTTATTTGTCCGCGCTTCTCGCCCGACATGACCAAGATTTCATGGACAGACAGAGTGGAAGCGCCTAATGTCTTGGACGGGAAAAAACTTGCGGGTTATTGGGTAATTAAGATGGCTGATTTTGCTTTTGACTCAACAGGTGTTCCGGGGGTGAGCAATGTTCAGATAGTACCAACTGGCCAACCTTCGTTTTATGAGTGCTACGGTTTTTCGCCCGACAACCAACAACTGATTTATTGCAGTAGTGTTAATCAGCCTTCGTTTTGGGATCAGCATATTTACACCATCAATGTTGATGGAACCAACATTCAAAAACTGACGGATAAGAATTACAACGAACACAGTCATTACCGTCCTGACGGAAATAAAATTGTATGGATGAGTAATACCGAAAGCAAAGCCGGTGGCACCGATTGGTGGATAATGAACAGTGATGGCAGTGATAAAAAACGCCTCAGTTATATGAACGAACCAAAAAACGGACAATACGCAGGACATGCTGTGTGGGCTGGTCTTGGCTCGTTTGACCCCAACAATCAAAACCGCTTTATCAGCGGAGTGCAATTAGACCTTATCTCACAGGAAGGTAAAATTGTGATTGTGGAAATTCTTCCCTGAAAATTATTTTTTTGGTTTTTTGTAACGAATAGATGTTACATGTATTATGTGATTAAACCCACATACTATATGCTGCAATTCTACGTTAACTAATTAAAACCAATCAACATGAAAAAGTCCATCTGCGTTTTCGCCTTAGTGATTACACTTTGCGGAAACATCCAAGCACAACCTGTTCAACGTGCCAATGTTTATTTTCAAAACAACAGCGCTGAACTGACTGCAACCGTTACCGGTTTGCTCGACACCATTTATTCTAAACTGCCTGAAGGCAAAAAAATCCGCATTGGTTTGGTAGGGGATGGCGAGGATTTTTCGATGACACGTTTCAGCGATGAACGTTTTAACAGTGTGCAACAATACCTGGCTTCAAAAAATGTAAAGCCTGAATTTATCCGTTATGAAATTACTGCATCAGGTGGTGAAGCGGTAATTGAAAAAGAGGTAGTTCTTTCTGCGAAAAGCATCTTGGGTATTGGTGATTATTTCGCGAAGAACATTCAATCATTTACCATCAATCCTGCCGAAGAGAATACCATACGCGGGGAGAAAGGAACTGAGATTACTTTTCCTGCTTATGCTTTTCTGTGCGCTGACGGTTCAGAGCCCGGAGATAAAATCCGCATTGAGTTGCAGGAATTTTACAGCCGTGGCGATTTGCTGAAAGCTGACCTGCACACCATGTCGGGCAGCAACATTCTGGAAACAGGAGGCACCGTTCACATTGCTGCATTTTGCGGCAATGAGGAAGCTCAACTTGCAGAAGGTGCTCAAATGACTTTAGCTTTCCCTTACAAACAATACAAAGAAGGAATGCAAACGTTTAACGGTTTTGCTGAAGACGGAAATCTTGATTGGATAGCTTCGGGTGAAGGAAGTGAAGCACCCGTTTCGGAAGTCGATATGTATTATGATCCCGAAACCGAACAATACTTCAGCAACATCGGTGATGTATATTTTCAGGTAAATAAAAACGAAGCCGGACTAGATAACTATTTACTAAGCAGCGGTTCATTAGGTTGGATTAACTGCGACCGCTTTTATGATGATCCAACTGAAAAAATGGAAATTGTTGTGAGTGTTGATACTGCCTTGCATCCATCCGTACGATTAGTTTTCAAAAATATTCAATCGGTAATGTCAGGCTATGCTGATGAGAATGGGAAAATCCGCTTCGAAGGAATTCCGCAAGGCAGCGAAGTAAGTTTAGTGGCTTACAGCATTGTAGATAACAAACCTTACATGGCTATGAAAAACATTGCTGTAACTGCCAACAGCGAAGAAAAAATGCTGCTTACCGAAACCAGCAAAAAATGGATGGAGCGTGAATTATTAAGCCTTAAATAAAATCAGCCTTTCTTAATCCTTTCCTCTATGGCAGAGGTAGAATACCCCGGCACAAAGTCAATGGTCTTTACTTGGCCATGGTAGGTTTGCAGAATATCGTAGCCTACTATTTGTTCTGGTTTATAGTCGCTGCCTTTTACAAGTATGTTGGGGCGAATGTGTGCAATAAGGTTATAAGGCGTATCCTCATCAAACAAAACCACGGCATCAACAAATTGCAAGGAGGCAAGAATAGTGGCACGTGAGGTTTCATTCTGCAACGGGCGGTGCTCGCCTTTCAGTCGCTTTACAGAACTGTCGGTGTTAAGGCCAACAATTAATATATCGCCCAGATCTTTGGCTTTTGAAAGATAGTCCACATGTCCGTAGTGGAGCAAATCAAAGCAACCGTTGGTAAATACAATCTTCTTTTCATAAAAACGCCAGGTATTCAGCGCCTTCTGAAGTGAATCTCCTGAAAGGATTTTAGACTGAATAATTTCAAGTTTACTTTTCTTCACTTTGTGTTTTATTGAAAGAGGGCAATAAAATTAAGGCGAGAAAACCAAGCACCAAAATAACAACCGTTTGTGCGCTCCAGGTAAGCCAGCCAAAGGCAAAACCTCCAGTTTTTGAAGTTCCGTAAAGCTCCAGCACAACCATAAGTATAGCGGGATAAGCGCCAATTCCGCCCTGTACGGCAATCATACCAAACGTTCCGAAAACAAAGGCCGAAAGCATGGCACCAACTGACAAGCCTGTGGTTTCGGCTAGGGCAAACGTGCTTAGATACATCATGGCAATATACATAGTCCAGATAAACAACGAATGAAAAACAAACGACCACTTGTTACGCACGTTTTTGATGGTAATAAGTCCTTCGGCAAAGTTTTTTGAAACCGCAGAAATTTTCTCGAAGAAGGTTTTCAGTCTTTTCTTCAGAAAAATAAACAAAGCAACTGCAAGAACAGAAGCAATACTTACAACCAGTATCACCAAACCAATAGAATCCTTTAAAGCAACAATTTTACCCTGAATAGGAAAAACCAAATACGTATTGATAAGCTCGGCTAATAAATGGTATTGCGTAAACAATGTAATAAACGTAAGCACCAAAAGAATAAGCATATCAATAACGCGCTCGGCAATAACGGTTCCCAGCAAGGCAGGCAGCGGAACTTTTTCATAACGGTTCATTATTCCGCAGCGGGTAACCTCACCCAAACGCGGAAAAGCTAAATTGGCAAGGTAACCGATAGCCACCGCAAAAAAGCTATTAGCGAATTTGGATTTATAACCCAACGATTCCAGCATCAGCAACCAGCGATAAGCGCGGCTGAGGTGACTGAGCAAACCGGCTATCATTACCACTACCACCCAAAAATAATTTGCTTCACGAAACGATTGCCAAACATTATCTCTATCTTCAGCACTAAGGTCTTTTACAACCAGCCAAATAAGAAAAACCCCAAGTCCGAGGGGAATAATGAACTTGAGGATATTGATGAGCGTTTTGGTCAAACGGTTAGTTTGTTCGTAGCTGTGTCAGGAAAAACCAAGGAAGGTTTGTGGTTTCGGGCTTCTTCAAAATCCACGAAACCATAACCGATGATGATGATGATGTCGCCCGTTTGCACCTTGCGTGCAGCAGGTCCGTTCATGCAGATAACGCCTGAACCGCGTTTACCTTTTATCACATAGGTTTCAAGGCGCTCACCATTATTGATATCTACCACCTGCACCCGTTCGTTTTCCAACAGGTTGGCGGCATCCATCAGGTCTTCGTCAATAGTAATACTGCCGATATAATTAAGATCCGCCTGAGTAACCGTTACCCGGTGGATTTTGGATTTCATTACTTGTATCATCATAGCGGGCACAAAACTATGGAAATATTAACAGATTATCTATCAGCCTTACATCTCTTATCCAAATAGCAACACACCCTATGGCTTTACGTTGCGGGTCCCATTCATTGACTGGAAGAAGTGTTTCAGCATCAACAATTTCAAAATATTCAAACTTGAAAACAGGGTTCTGGTTAATGTTGCGCTCAAAAAGTTCTTTTACTTTTTGAGGCGAAAATGTTTTAGCATTCTCGTTTGCCTCAATCATTGCTTTGTAAATAGCTGCGGCTTCAACTTTTTCTTCCTCGGTAAGGCGCATATTGCGTGAACTCATTGCCAAGCCGCTGTTTTCTCTCAGCGTTGGGCAGCCAATTACATTAACGCGAAGGCGTTCAGCTTTGACCATATATCTTATAATAGCCAACTGCTGAAAATCCTTCTCCCCGAAATAGGCATTATTGGGCTGCACAATTTCAAATAGCCTCTTCACCACCATTGCCACCCCGTTAAAATGCCCGGGACGGAATTTGCCTTCCATTAAGGTATCTAATCCGCCCAAGACAAATACAGTGTTGTCCTTTTCAGGATAAATTTCTGCAACCGAAGGAAAAAACAAGGCATCACAACCATTCTTTTCCAATAATGCTTTATCAGCTTCAATGGTACGCGGGTATTTCTTTAAATCATCGGGGTTATTGAACTGCGTTGGGTTTACAAACACGCTTGCCACCACCACATCATTCCCCTGCTTTGCTTTATTAATGAGTGAAATATGCCCGCTATGCAATGCCCCCATAGTTGGAACAAAGCCCACAGATTTGCCATTTGCCCGCCCCAAGGCAAGAAATTGGTTCAGTTCAGCCGCTTTTTCAAATACCTTCATGAATA
Organism: Chitinophaga pinensis; assembly: GCA_945861685.1. Taxonomy (GTDB): domain Bacteria; phylum Bacteroidota; class Bacteroidia; order SXHM01; family SXHM01; genus SXHM01. The sequence goes on from CAMAVO010000034.1 coordinate 17,444, forward strand.
ATAATTAGGAGCAGAAACTACTGTAAATCAAGCAAAAACGAAATTATATTTCAGAAAAAACCGTTCAAAGCTATATTAAAGTTTGAATTGTCGTTTTTTATTGCTTACTTTTGCATACTTATTTCCAAAAGCCTGTTGTTCTATGAAGTCCAAAAATCTCTCCCCGGAACAACCAGAAATAAGCAAAACATTGGCAGAATAATTCACAAATTGTTAAACTAAATACAACACATGAAAAAAGCTAAAGTATTATTCGTTTCATCAGAAATTACGCCTTACTTAGAGGAAAGTCCAATCGGAACTATCGGAAGAAAACTTCCGCAGGGAATTCAGGAGAGAGGTAAAGAAATCAGAACATTTATGCCACGCTTTGGTTGCATCAACGAGCGCAGAAATCAGTTGCACGAGGTTATCCGTTTATCAGGGATGAACCTTATCATCAATGATAACGACCATCCGCTTATTATTAAAGTAGCTTCTATTCAATCTGCACGCATGCAGGTTTATTTCATAGACAACGAAGAATATTTTCAGCGCAAGCTTACGTATGTTGACAGCGAAGGAAGCCTTTTTGAAGACAGCGATGAGCGTTCTATTTTCTTTTGTCGCGGGGTAATTGAAACCGTAAAAAAACTAGGATGGGCTCCCGATGTTATTCATTGCCATGGCTGGATGACCAGCATGTTGCCTTTGATGGTTAAAAAATCATACAGCGAAGATCCTATTTTTGCAGAATCAAAAATTGTTTATTCCGTTTATGACGATGCTTTTACAGGTCAGATGAACGCTAAAACCGCTCAGAAACTGAAACTGGAAGGTATGAACGATAAAGACCTTAAGCATTACAAAACACCAAACTATATCAACCTTACCAAATCTGCAATTGACCATAGTGATGCAGTAATCAAAGGAAGTGAAGCCACAGAGAAAGAGATCAATACTTACCTACGTGCTTCAGGTAAACCGGTTCTGGAATACCAAAGCCCCGAAGATTACATGGATGCTTACTCAGAATTTTACGATGCCGTTCTGGAAGAAGAAGGCGTTTTGGCTGACTAAGAATTGAAATCAAAAACTTTGTAAATAATTATTTTGCGGTCTTGCCTACAGGCGAGACCGCAATTTTTTTAAACCCATATGCAAAACATTTTTTCTGGTAAGAGTTCAGGGTTATTAAGTGCTCTATTTTTATTTCTGTTAGTTTTTAATTCCTGCAAAAAAGCAGATACCGTTGGATTGGAAGTATTGCCAGAAGAGGACCGTCTGCAAGGTGAGCATACCGATACAATTACTGTTTGGGCTTATACGTTGCGGGAAGATTCATTGAGTACAACGGGAACTTCTTTTAATATTGTAGGAAGCCACAACGACCCTATTTTTGGGTTATCGAAAGCAAGCATTTACACGCAGCTGAAACTTTCTGCAGCTAATCCTGCTTTCGGAACTAATGCTACTGTTGATTCTGTAGTTCTTTCATTGGCCTATGCCGGTTACTATGCCGATATTATGAAATTAGCAGGCGAACAAAGTTTCAGTGTTCACAGAGTACTTGAAGACATGGGCGATTCAACCACTTATTATTCAGATGATACCCTTGACTTCCAGAAATTACCGCTCGGAACTTATACCGGGCTGATTGACACACGCGACAGTGTTTTAGTAAACGGCACAAATGAGCCGCCACAAATGCGAATTCGCCTCAATGACAACTTTGGAAATGAACTCATTAATTCAACATCCCTTACTTCGGATGAAAGTTTTTTAAGCGATTTCAAAGGTTTTTATATTACTCCTACCACAGCAGATTTATTGACAGGTCAGGGTTCATTGCTTTACATCAGTCCTTCCTCACCCTACACCAAAATGACATTGTATTATCACAATGATGATACCACAGCGCAGCAAAATTTCAATTTTGTAGTAACCGCAAACACGGTACGCTTTAATAATTTCACACACAATTATTCCAATGCGTTTGACGTTGCTGCTCAGTTGGCAGATTCAACGCTTGGAACAGAACGCTTATACCTTCAGTCCATGCAGGGATTAAAAGCAAAAATCACTTTCCCGCACCTGAATAATTTAGTTGCCAACGGACAACAAATTGCAATCAATAAAGCTGAATTGATTTTTCCGATTGCGGATGGAACAACTTCGCGGTTAAGCCCCTCTTCAAGACTTGTTGTAGTAAAAAAGGGAACCGATGGAAAAGATAAAGTGCTTGACGATAACATCAGCGAATCTCCTGAATTTGTTGGCGGCTACTATAACTCAACCAAGTTAGAGTATGCTTTTAATATTCCAAGACACATTCAGGGATTACTAAAAGATACAACCGCAGACAAATCAATTTATCTGCGCGTGGCAGGAGCATCTGTTAGCGGAAATCGTGTGGTAATAAATGGAACCGGAAACGCAGATAAGCCGTTAAAGCTTCGTTTGACTTATACAATTTTAGAATAGATTTGCCCCATTAAATACAAATTAAGATGTGTGGAATTGTAGCATATATCGGTAAAAAAGAAGCCTATCCTATAGTAATAAAAGGCTTGCACCGTTTAGAATATCGCGGTTACGACAGCGCAGGAGTTGCGCTCATAAACGGCAAATTGAACATTTACAAATGCAAGGGAAAGGTTGCCGACCTTGAAAATTTTACCAAAGACAAAGACAAATCCGGAACGCTTGGAATGGGACATACCCGTTGGGCAACACACGGAGAACCAAATGATGCAAATGCGCATCCACACGTTTCGCAAGACGGAAAAATCACCATTATTCACAATGGTATTATAGAAAATTATCATCCGCTGAAAGAAGAGCTTATTAAACGAGGTCATACTTTTAAAAGCGATACTGATACCGAAGTACTGGTTCACCTTATTGAAGACATTCAGAAAAATGAAAAAACCGATTTGGCAGAAGCTGTTAGAATTGCGTTGAATGAGGTGATTGGCGCTTATGCAATTGTTGTAATTTCTCAGGAAGAACCAAACCAATTAATAGGAGCCAAAAAAGGAAGTCCTATGGTAGTTGGAATTGGAACGGATGAATTTTTTATTGCCTCGGATGCAACTCCCATTGTGGAATTCACCAAGAATGTAGTGTATCTTGAAGACGAAGAAATTGCTATTATCCGCAGAGGCGAAGAACTGAAAATAAAAACCATCAAGAACAAGGATAAAACTCCTTATGTTCAGGAATTGGAGCTGCAGCTTGAAGCATTGGAAAAAGGCGGTTACGACCACTTTATGCTGAAAGAGATTTATGAACAACCGCGCTCTATTATGGATAGTATGCGCGGCAGACTGAATGCAAAAGAAGGTATTGTCAGGCTCGGAGGTTTGCGCGATTACGAGCAGAAAATGATAAATGCCGACCGCTTTATTATTGTTGCCTGCGGAACTTCATGGCACTCAGGTTTAGTTGGCGAATATTTGATTGAAGATTTGGCAAGAATTCCAGTTGAGGTGGAATATGCTTCTGAATTCCGTTACCGCAATCCCATTATCACCGAAAAAGACGTAGTTATAGCTATTTCGCAAAGTGGCGAAACTGCTGATACGCTTGCAGCTATAGAACTTGCAAAAAGCAAAGGCGCAACCATAATTGGAATTTGCAATGTAATCGGTTCAAGCATTCCAAGAATGAGCCATGCAGGTTCTTATACACACGCTGGTCCTGAGATTGGCGTGGCATCA
>CAMAVO010000035.1 GCA_945861685.1 Chitinophaga pinensis
GATGCTCTGCTTATTTAAGCATGTGTTGTTAATAAAGAAAGACCCTGAAACAAGTTCAGGGTGACGGTATAAGTGAGATGCTGAAACAAGTTCAGCATGACGTAGGATTTTACTAAGTTTGGGCTGCTAAACAAGAGCATTGTGCAGACCTTCGAGCAGATAATAAAAGATTTAAAGAACGGGATTTATAAACCGGTTTATTTCCTGATGGGGGAGGAGCCGTTTTATATTGATGTGATTGCGAATTATATTGCGGAGCATGTGCTGGATGAGGGACAGAAGGAGTTTAACCAGAGTGTGCTTTACGGTGGTGATGTGGATTTGCTGACGGTTATCAGTGAGGCAAAACGTTTTCCGATGATGGGTGATTATCAGGTGGTGATTGTGAAGGAGGCGCAGAATATCAAGAACCTTGAACCTAAAAAGCAGGAGGATGCCAATCCGTTGCTGGCGTATGTGGAGAAGCCGCAGAAGAGTACGCTGCTGGTAATTTGCTATAAATATAAGAAGCTTGACAAGCGCAAGGCGCTGGCCAAAACGATTGACAAGACGGGTGTTTTATTTGAATCGGAGAAGCTGAAGGATTATAAGGTGGCGGAATGGATTGCGGATTATGTGAAGCGCAAGGGTTATGTGATTGATGCGCGGAATGCGAATTTGCTGGCCGAATATCTGGGAAATGATTTGGGTAAGATTGTGAATGAAACGGGTAAGGTGTTTATCAGTTTGCCTAAGGGGGCTGCGCTTACTTCGGATATTATTGAGCGGAATATTGGTATCAGCAAGGATTATAATGTTTTTGAGTTGCAGAAGGTTTTTGGTGAACGGGATGTTTTAAAGACTACGCGCATAGTGCATTATTTTGCGCAGAACCAGAAGGAGCATCCGCTGCCTTTGATTATGGCTACGCTGTATGGTTATTTTACGAAGCTGATGAAGTATCATTTTCTGAAAGCTTCTGTTCCTTCGGCTCAAATTGCGGGTGAGCTGGGGGTGAACCCTTATTTTCTGAAAGATTATGAAACGGCTGCGCGTAATTATAACGAGCGCAAGGTGCGCCAGATTATTGGGTGGCTGAGGGAAATGGATGTGAAATCAAAAGGGGTGGATAACCCGAGCACCGAGCATGGTGAGTTGCTGAAGGAGTTCTTCTTTAAGGCGATGCATTAGGATGCAATTGCATTGCAATTGGATGCTGTTGTAAAAAGTTTGGATCCAGTTGCGTTGTAAATGGATGCTGTTGTAAAAAATTTGGCTCCAGTTGTTTTGTAAATGGATGCTGTTGTAAAAAATATGGATGCAGTTGTGTTGTAAATGGATGCTGTTATAAAAAATTTGGCTTCAGTTGCGTTGTAAATGGATGCAGTTTTAAAAAATTTGGCTTCAGTTGCGTTGTAAATGGATGCTGTTGCAAAAAATATGGATGCAGTTACGTTGTAAATGGATGCTGTTGTAAAAAATTTGGATCCAGTTACGTTGTAAATGGATGCTGTTGTAAAAAAAATGGATGCAGTTCTGATGTAAATGGGTGCTGTTTTGATATGAATCAACAAAAAAAGGGAACCAAACGGTTCCCTTTTTTTGTTTTTGAGGTTCAGCGATTATTAAGATTTCGCATCATCAAACTTATACACCCCCGAAACATCTTCCATGCCGTCCATAAGCACGTTGAGGTCTTTGATGATACCGGTTTTAAGGTCGTAGACCCAGCCGTGGATAGAGGGGCGTTTGTGGTTTTTCCATGAGTTTTGAATGATGGAAGTCTGGCTCAGATGATGCACCTGTTCCATTACACTGATTTCAACAAAGCGATTGGCACGTTCGGTATTATAGGTAATAGCATCTAATTCGGTGCGGTGTTTATCGTAGCCGTCTTTGATGTGGCGCAGCCAGTTGTCGATAAGGCCGAATTGATGGTTGCCCATAGCCGCGAGTACGCCACCGCAGCCATAATGTCCGCAAACGATAACGTGTTTTACATGCAACACATTTACTGCGTAGTCTAACACGCTGAGCATATTCATATCGGTATGCACTACCATGTTGGCAATGTTGCGGTGTACAAAAACTTCGCCCGGCTCGGTTCCTGTAATTTCGTTGGCGGGTACACGACTATCTGAGCAACCAATCCAGAGGTAGTCCGGTGCCTGCAGTTGTGATAGTTTTAAAAAATAATTGGGGTTATTAGCCAGTTTTTCTTTTACCCAAACTTTGTTGTTGTCTAATAGTTTTAAATAGGATTGTTGCATGATCTATAGTTTTTTAAATGGTTTTTATCAGTGGCCTGATGATGCCACTATGTCTTTAATATGAATTGTTTCGACTGTAATATTACGGAACGGAGCCGTGTGTTTTTTAAAATCGTGAATTGTTTCGAGCACATCGTAATCTATTGCCTGTGATTTTGAGCCGTCAATAATTACCTTGCAGTTGTCGGGCAGGTTGGTGAGTGTTAGCGCCAGACTGCCTTTATTCAAAAAGGTAACATCTTCTGAAAGGGTGAGGCGGATAACTTCGCCCTGCTGTACACTTTCTTTCTGGTAATGATAGGCATATTTATAGTTTCTGCGCAGAATAAAGAAGAATGCAAACACCATACCTATGCCAATGCCTTTGAGCAAATCGGTGGCAAGTATAGCAACTACCGTAACAAGGAAAGGGATAAACTGATCCCAGCCGTTGCGGTACATTTCTTTGTAAAGCGAAAGCCTGGAAAGTTTGTAGCCCACCATGAGCAGAATACCTGCCAGAGCAGCCAGCGGTATCATATTCAGAAAGCGTGGAATAATTAAAGCGGAGAGCAGAAGAATAACACCGTGTATGATGGTTGCTACTTTTGTTTGTCCGCCAGAGTTGATGTTGGCAGAGCTGCGAACGATTACCTGTGTTACCGGAATTCCACCGATTAAACCGGAGATAATGTTTCCGATTCCCTGTGCTTTCAATTCGCGGTTGGTTGGTGTGTTTCTGCGGTGCGGGTCTAATTTGTCGGTGGCTTCAACGCACAGCAACGTTTCAATGCTTGCCACAATTGCCAGCGTAAGCGCAGTAAGGTATATCTGCGGATTTTTCCATGCGCTGAAATCGGGAAGCGTAAAAAATCCAAAGAATTCGGCAGGGGAGGAGGCAACGGGTAGTTCAACCAGGTGGTGTTCGCCCATGGTCCATTTTGGAAAAACGGAATTGAACAAGAGGTTAAGCCCGATGCCAATCATAACCACAAACAATGCACCCGGCAGGAATTTGAAGAGGCCAATTTTTTTCATAAACGGGCGCTCGAAGAATACCAGCAGCGCAATGGAAACCAATGCAATGATTACAGCACCGTCATTATGATACTGAATGGCATATCCGATTTCTGTAAAGGTATTGTGACCATCTTTTTGAATGAATGCATCATCACCTATGAAATCGGCATCGTAACCTAACGCATGCGGAATTTCTTTCAGAATAAGGGTTAAACCTATTGCGGCAAGCATTCCTTTAATTACAGCGGAAGGAAAATAATAGGCTATAATTCCTGCATTTACAAAACCTGCAAGCAGTTGAATGATGCCTGCAATAACAACAGCAAGTAACAGGGCTTCGTAGCTTCCCAAGGTTTGTAATGCCGTAAGCACAATAACAACAAGTCCGGCTGCCGGACCAGAAACACCAAGCGGTGAACCACTCATTAAGCCAACTACAATTCCGCCAACAATACCTGCAATAACTCCTGCAAATAATGGCGCACCCGAAGCCAGCGCAATGCCCAGACACAAAGGCAGGGCAACTAAAAATACTACCAGTCCGGAGGATAAATCCTTGCCGAAAAGTGTGCCGTTATATCCACCGGGCAATAACTCAAAATCTGTTTTTCCTTTCATTGAAAAGTTTTATAAAATTAATACAAGCACATGGATTTATTTCATGCGCAAAAAAATAAATAGAAAAGTGGAAATAGAATTAAGCCTTTGGAGGCGGGGGAATTATTTCAGAGATAAACTCTCTGGTGTCGCTTACACCGTGAAAGCGTTGCGCATTTTGACTATCGGAAACAAGAAAATAGTTGAGGTGTAAAAAATAGAACTCATCATCGGTGAATTTCTTTTCTTCTTCTTCACCATCAGTGTCCGGAGTATTGGTGTTGTTTTCAGGTGCAGGGTTTTCCATATCTGCTCCTGCAAGCATTACTAAGTTAATCAGGCTTTCTGTTTCATTGCCGGCAGAAGGGGTAACACTATTTGTTGACGAATTAAGCGAAAGAAAGTGTTTGTGTGTTTCAATGCTAATATTCAAAAAGTGAAAACACAGCAGTGCACTGAAAAAGCGGAGCAGAAGTAGTTTTGTTTTTGTTTTCACGGTTGCAAAGATAACATACAAAGCAGATAGTCGCTTGGTTAAGGTGCCGTTAAACAAAGAAGGCTGTCCGAAAATCGGACAGCCTTCTTTGTTTTTTGTTGTCAACGTTATTTTTCCTGTTGCTGAATTTCGAGCACCGGTTGAACATCTTTAAAGCGTTGAACCCCTTCCACCCAGTCACCTTCAAATTTATTTTGGCTCATAGCATCGCCAGGAGTTTCCCAGATGTAATGACCACGTCCCTGCATTTTATTTTCATCCCATGTGCCTATGTAGCGGTCGCCATTTTTCCAGATCATTGTTCCGCGCCCTTCCATTACACCATCAAAGAAAGCGCCTTTATATACATCACCGTTTTTCCAGGTATAGCTTCCCTGTCCTTCCATTTTGCCTTTTACCCAAAGGCCGTTATACATATCGCCATTTTTGAAAATAAGTTTTCCGTTGCCGTCAAAGCAGTTGCCTTCAATACACTGAGCGTTGGTAAACAAGGCAATGAATGTAAGCGCAGAGAAGAGAATGAGTGTTTTTTTCATATTTTTTTGTTTGAAACAGGGATTGATACGCGAGCAAAAATAATAAGGTTTATCGTTCTGCAAGAATTATTTTTAGTTACCGGTGAAAATGTGCCTCATATTTAGCGCTGTTTTGTTTGCCATCGGTTAAGATAAGTTCAAAATAATGCTTTCCTTTTGAAAGTATTTGGTCAAAGGTGTAAGTAAGCAAACTGTTTTTGCCGTCATATTCCATCAATATCCATTTTCCGTCAATGCTGCCTCGGTAATAGCCAATGCCGGAGAGGTTGTCTGTGATTTTTACTCTGATTGTTTTGGCTGCACTCAGGTCGCCATCGTGGGTAATGTTTACAGGTGTAATTTTAGGTTTGGTGGTATCGGCCATTACAGCAAAGGATCCAAATGATTTTGTTTTGGTGATTACTACTCCGTTTTCAAGTTTGCCGCCTTCCGAAACCGGATTGCCGTTGGTGTTGAACGAGACAATCAGTAATTTCTCTTTTACTTTTTCAGGAATAGAATCGGGTGTTATGGAAAGTGAGTATTCACGTTGCACCGGCTCTGTATTTTTATGAATGTGGTGAATAGTGGAATAGGTTTGCTTTGTTTTTGTTTTTGCCGAATAGAGGAAATCAATGTCGTGGTAAAGAGCAAAGTCAGGCATTTGTAAATCAATTCCGGCCGCTTTAAATGTATTAACCGAATCGAAGTAAAATGTTTTTGCAACAAGCGTGTCTTTCTTTTGCGGCTCAGGAAATTTTGTTGCTTCCACTGTAAATTCAAGTAAAGAGCTGTTGTCTGCAACATCTGTAACAAGGTAACTGAACGTATATTTCTTTGCGGTTTCAATCAGTGTTTTGCCGGCTGTGATTTTTGTGTCGTAAATTTTTAATTGATTACCCGGCTCAACAAAACTTTTCTGAACTGCATTCTTGCTCAATACTTTTTCTTCGTAATCAATGTGGCTATTAATAAAGCGCGACAGGTGAAATTGCATTTCGTCAATCTTGTGAAAATAAATTCGGGAACTGTCTTTTAAAAGCTCAATTGAATACGCTCCGTTGTGGTTATCTGCTCCGTCTAACTGGTCATATACTTCAAGCCCAAAGCCTGTGATGCCCGATGTTGCAATTGGTTTTCCGCCATTCACAACATATTTATTTTCTGATTTTGTAACAGCATATGTTTTCTTGCTTGTCCAGCATTTGCGGGTATTTTCATCAAAGGAATAAACAGTTAAAGAACTAATTGCCGGTGGAATTTTATCCTTCACTTCAAAGCCAAAGAATAAAGGATTGTAAGCGCTTTCGGTTTTGGTATCGCGTATTTCAAAGTGCAGATGCGGACCACCTGAACTACCTGTGTTTCCGGTGTAAGCAATTACATCGCCCTTTTTTACACGAAACAAATTGCTGTCGGGAAACAACTCAATTTCGAAACTTTCTTTTTTGTATTGCTCTGCTTTTGCATATTTCGCAACGCTGTCGTTGTAAGCGTTGAGGTGTCCGTAAACTGTGGTGTATCCATTGGCATGTTTAAGATAGATAGCTTTACCGTAGCCGCCTGCCTGTATTTTTATTCTTGATACAAAACCATCGGCAGGCGCATACACAGGCTTGTTTTCAATACCTTGGGTTTTTATGTCTAAGCCAGAGTGAAAATGATTGCTGCGCAGTTCACCAAAGTTGCCGGAGAGAAAAAGTGGAATATCAAGCGGTGAACGAAAGAAGCCTTTTGGGTGTTGGGCTTGAGAATGAAAAGAAGAAAGCAAAAAAACAAAGAGAATGGAACACAGATTGAACAGATTTTCGCTGATTTTAAAATCCGTTTCTATCCGACAAATCTGCGTCATCTGTGTTCTATTAATCCTGAAAATTAAAATTTCAGATGCTTCACTGTAAGCCCATTATTTATTAATTCGTTCAGTGAATCGATGCCAATTTTTATATGCTTATCCACAAACTTCTGTGTTACTTTTTTATCGCTTTTATCAGTTTTTACTCCGGATGAAATCATAGGTTGGTCGCTTACCAATAATAATGCACCACATGAAATTTCATTCCGGAAGCCTGCCGTAAAAATGGTGGCGGTTTCCATATCAATTCCCATTGCACGGATTTTGCGCAGGTATTTTTTGAACTCATTATCGTGTTCCCAAACTCTTCGATTGGTCGTGAAAACAGTGCCTGTCCAGTAGTCCATTCCGTTTTGACGAATTGAAGTTGAAACGGCTTTTTGCATGTTGAAAGCGGGTAGTGCAGGCACTTCGGGCGGCATGTAGTCATTGGAAGTTCCTTCACCTCTTATGGCTGCAATCGGTAAGATCAAATCGCCCAGTTGGTTTTTCTTTTTCAGTCCGCCACATTTGCCCAAAAACAAAACTGCTTTTGGTTTTATCGCGCTCAGCAAATCCATTACCGTAGCAGCATTTGCGCTGCCCATACCAAAATTGATGATGGTAATTCTTCCGCTGGTGGCGTTGGGCATTGGTTTATCCTGCCCGTTTACTTTCACTTTCATCTTCTCTGCAAAATAATTTACGTAATTCTGAAAGTTGGTGAGCAGAATATAATCACCAAAATCTTTCAACTCTGTGCCGGTGTAGCGTGGCAGCCAGTTTTCTACAATTTGTTTTTTAGTATCCATAGTTTTGTTTCAATTATCTTTGTTCAAACTCATCATGCAAAAACTCAATTTTCCTGACTATCAATTCAAGATAAAAGAGGAGAACAAAAGAACGCAAATTTTTGACACCGTAAGGAAGAAGTATGTTGCACTTACTCCCGAAGAATGGGTGCGGCAACACATTATTACATTTCTGATTAACGAGAAAAAATTCCCTGCTTCATTAATTGCAGTTGAGGTTTCGCTTAACCGGGGCAGCAAAAAACAACGTGGCGATATTGTTATTTACACCAATGATGGCATGCCACGCATGATTATTGAGTGCAAAGCTCCCGAAGTAAAAATTACACAAGATGTTTTCTTTCAGATTGCACGTTACAACGCACCGTTGAAAATGAATTATCTGGTTGTTACAAATGGCATTAACCATTTCTGTTGCAAAATGGATTATGAAAATGGTGAGCATGTTTTTATAAAAGACATTCCTAGTTATGATTTCATTAAGTAATAGTTATCATTAAGTCGATATACACATGAAATAAGTGTTGTTTGTCGATTAGTGCTTCTTTTTGATAGATAAAAGGGCGCAATCGGTTTGTTTAAAGGCTTTTATTCGTACATTAGCGCCTTGTTTTGCAAATTATAACACAAATAATTAATATTTATATGCAGTCAAAATCTACCATTCCAGCTTTTAGCAAATTGAAAATCTTCTTCATTATCTGCTGCTCGGCATTACTGTTTTGCCAGCAAGGCATTGCCCAGCAGCGTAAGGTAGCGCTGTTGGATCTTTCCACACGCAATGTCGAAGCCAATACTTCACGTTTTCGCTCCTCTCAGTGGCTATTGAATACTGCGGGTGTTGAATATGCTACAACAACCAGTTTAACCACAGCACTCACTTACCCGGTTATTTTCTTCAGTCCTGTTGTTAAAAGCACCACTTTTAACTCCGCGGAAAGAACTTCTATTACAAATTATGTAAACAATGGAGGTGTAATTATCTGTTCTTCCATGCAGGCTTCAACCCTTTTTAGTTTGTGCGGAGTATCGGCTGTTCAATCATCAGATACACGTAAATACTTTAATTCAAACACTGCAAGTTTGCCTTGGTTATTTGAACGCATTAGTGAATCTGATGAAACCAGCATACGTTTTTTAGGTACTTCAAGCGGTTATTCTTGCACAAGTCGTTCCTACACACTCAACGGAGGTACATCACTTGCAAAATATGAAGATAATAAATCTGCTTTTGTTTACAAAGCAACAGGGCAAGGACATGTATATACCTTTGGAATTGATTTACGCGATGTAGTTCTGCGTTTTCAGATTGATGATGATGGAAATGCTCAGGAGGTTTATTCCAATAGTTTTGAGCCGGGCTCAGATGTGTTTATGATGTTGGTTCAAAATATTATCCGTCATCATATTGCAAAGACAGTGCGCATTCATACAAGCCCTTATTGCAGCAGCTCCAGCATTATGATTACACATGACTATGATTCAAGAACCTGTCAGGATACCAGCCGATTTTTTGTTGATATGGAATATGCAAGAGGCGTAAAAGCCATGTATAATATTACAACCAGTTATTATTCCAACGGATTGATAAGCGGTTTTTACACCACTTCCTATCCTGCGATTCAATACATCCTATCACACGGGCATACATTGGGTTCGCACTCAGTATCGCATTTGTCTGATTTTGAAACCGATTCCAGATGGCCTTTGGGTGTACAAGGACTTACTCCAAGCACCTATCATCCATTATGGTCAACTACCTCCAGAACTACAACAGGTGGCTCAACATATGGCGAAGTGGAAGTTTCAAGAAATCTGCTTGAAACAGATCATGGCGTAGTCATCAAAACATACCGCACAGGAGAATTACTGTACAACAAATCACTGGCTTATGCGTTGGCTCAAACCGGATATAAATTTAATTCCTCCTGGTCAGCTAATGATGTGCTTACCAATTTTCCGTTTTATGCTGTTGACGGAAAAAAATATTCAGGTGCCCAACAAACGGTGCTTGAAATACCAATGACCATTTCGGATGTGTGGTCACCTTCTATAAGCAGCACCAATTATCCTGAGAAAGTTGCTGTCTGGGCTTCTGTAACAAGAAAAAATGATGCAAATAATGCACCAACAGTGTTACTCATTCACCCAAACAGACAATTTAAAGTAATTGCCGAAGAAATGTATCTCGACAGTCTTCCCGAATCAGCTCTTATTCTTACTATGGATGAGTTTGGTGAATTCTGGCAGGAGCGTGATACACTTGATTTTTACACCACATTGGCTAATAATGTGCTGAGTGTTTATCTTAACACCAATGAGCCTGATGAGCGCCTTAGTCTTATTATTGACAATGCCGAACAACTTGCCGATATTAATTTCTACAAACAAAATGGCGAGCAGTTGTTTTACCAAAGTTCAGCATGGACAAACGGAGCAACTATTTACTGCACACCAGATCCTGAGCAGTTTCAGTCAACCGGAATTTCAGAACAACAGACATTGTCTGACGTAAAAGTATTCCCTAATCCTGCTAATTCAAGCGTATTCATTAATATGGAACATGTGCAGAAAGGAAATTACACTTTAACCATTTACGATGTGTTAGGTCAAGCTATTATTCATTCGCATCAATTGCAGCTTTCTGCAGCAGGAAGACTTAGCTTTGAGTGGAACGTAGAGCAGGTTAATACCGGCTGTTACTTCTTCAGCATTCAGGCCGAAGGTGTATCTGCAAACGGAAAAGTAATGGTGGTTCACTAAACAATAGTTTATATAATCTGTTTAACTGATAACCCCGGCCACATGGTTGGGGTTATTAGTTTAATTTTTCCGTAATTTGCAGCATAATATTTTCGCTATGAAAAAACTTATACTTCTTCTCGCTCTTTCCTGCTTTCAATTTTTTACTCATGCACAAGATAATCTTGTGGTAGTAAAAAATCCAAACGGTGATGATTATATTCAAGGAAGAATAAACCTGAAAGTTAAACCCGAATTTCGAGCATACTTTTCAGAATTAAAAAATACTATCCCCGGTTTTGAATCGCTTGAAATAACAGGTTTGCGCAGAAAGTTTCCGCAGAGAAAACCTTTGGCAAAACAATACAATGACAGCGGCAGAAAATTGCCTGATTTGTCTTTGATTTATGAATTGGATTACAACGCAGAACAAGATGTTTTTAAAACATCAGAACAATTGATGAGCAGCGGTTATTTTGATTATGCAGAGCCGCATTATGTGAGTTATCCTTTAGCTTATGACCCTACTGATCCAAGATTAGATACTGATAGTCCGTATCACTTTAATACCATGCAATTGTACGATGCATGGGATGTAACACTTGGTGATACCAATGTTATTATTGGATATACCGAAACAAGTTTTGACTTAGGACACGAAGACCTTTCGGGGAATGTAAAACATAATTATGCCGACCCGATTGGAGGCGGAGATGACGGAGATGGCTACACAGATAATTTCAGCGGTTGGGATATGGTAGATAACGATAATGATGTCTATATTCCTAATGAAATCCACGGAACAGGAGTGGCGGCAGTAGGTTCGGCAACAGGTGATAATGATAAAGGCTATCTTGGTTCAGGTTTCAAATGCATGTTTCTTCCTGTGAAAGTTGCAAACAGTTCACAGGTTATTACACAAGGTTATGAAGGCATTGTTTATTGTGTTGACCACGGAGCAAAAATTGTAAACTGCTCATGGGGAAATACAACATTCAATCAATTAGCGCAAGATGTTGTTGATGATGCAACTTTGGTAAACGATGTATTAATCATTGCTTCGGCAGGAAACGCTAACTCGGAAAATTATTATTACCCAGCTTCTTATGAATATGTTTTAAGTGTTACAGGGGTTGATGCAAATAATTTGGTTGATCCTCCTGGTGGAACAACTCCTTTTACTCGCAATGATTCAGTAGATGTGAGTGCTCCAGGGTTTAATGTTTTCAGCACCGCCAGAGTTGGTGGAACATATTATTATCAAACAACAGGCGGCACATCAATAGCTTCTCCATTAGTTGCAGGAGTTGCAGGTCTCGTGTGGTCACAATTCCCTTGCCTTACAGCGTTAGAAGTTGGGGAACAAATAAAAGCCACTGCCGATAATATTGATGCAGTAATAGGTAACGAAATTTATGCAGGAAAAATAGGTACAGGAAGAGTAAATGCTTATCAGGCGGTGTTGGGAAATTTATGCGAGGTTTCGGTAGGTGATGAAATAGTGCAAGACAAAATTGTGATTTATCCCAACCCTACAAGCAATAGCATAAACTTTATGTTGAAATCAATAACAAATTCAAAAGCGCAAATCAGTATTGTTAATGCAGTAAGTGAAGAAGTTATTAGTAACAGAAATTTTAACCTTGTAAAAGGAAATAATTTTCACACTATTGATGTTTCTGAGCTTGCAGCAGGAATTTATTACTGTACTGTAAAAACAGATGAATCATCGTTCAGCAAAAAGATTGTGGTAGTTAGATAGTCTGATACTGACACTAACTTTTTACATCTTCTTTCTGTTTTTGCGTATTTCAGCCTTTTCATGTAGGTTTGCCAACATAATTCAAAAATTCACAAATACTAAAAGATGGACATCAGCGAAATAGTTTCAATTGCAGGACAAAGCGGACTTTTTAAAGTTATCAGCCAGACCAAAAACGGTTTTATAGCCGAATCATTAACCGACAAAAAACGTATTCCAGTTTACGCTTCACAGAAAGTAGTTTCTCTGGAGAATATCAGTATTTTCACAACAGGTGAAGACCAGCCATTGGAAGATGTTTTGAAAAAAGTAATGGAAAGCCTGAAAGGCGAAAAAGCATTTGATGCCGGAAAAGCATCAAACGATGAGTTGAAAAAACAAATGGAAAACGTATTGCCGGAATATGACAAAGACCGTGTGTATGTATCCGACATCAAAAAACTTTTCCAATGGTATAATATGCTGCACGATGGAGGCTTGTTAACCAAAGAAAAGAAAGCAGACGAGAAACATATTGATGTGGCACATGCACACGATAATAAAGGAGCCAATAAACCGGTTGCAAACGTTAAGAAGGTAACTCCAAAATCGGCCGCACCTAAAATCAGCACAACTGTTGGTGTTAGAAAATCAGGAACAGCTTAGTTATTATTTAAGAAAATCTGTCACCCCGAGCGCAGTCGAGGGGTTAATATTATTCCCATGCAAGCAACTCTCGAAACATCCCTAAAAAAGAAAAGACGTTTTCTTCCCGAAGATTTTAAAATCATTTCGTGGGAAGTTCTTGAACCTTATTTTTTGAATCTGCGCGACAGACAAATCAACTCTCTTCAGGATTTGGAAAACTGGATTTTAGACCGCAGTGAGGTGGAAGCCGTTGCTGAAGAGGAAACAGGCTGGGCTTACATTAGAATGAACATTGACACAACCGACCAAAAACTGGCTGAGAAGTTTTTATTCTACATCAATGAGATACAACCAAAAGTTGCGCCTTTTGAAAATGACATGAATAAAAAACTTGTCAATTCCCCATTTGCAGCCGATTTAGACAGCAAAAAATATTTTGTTTACCTGCGCGGAATAAAAAAGCAATTAGAAATTTTCCGTGAAGAGAATATTCCGTTGGAGCGCGAAGTAAACGAAGAACAACAAAAGTTCGGAAGCATTTCGGCAGTGCAAACCGTTACTTTCACCGGTGAGGAAATGACGATGCAAAAAGCGCAAAACTTTCTGAAGCAAACCGAACGCAGCATCCGCGAAGAAGTTTACACATTGTTGAAAGCACGCAGACTTGCAGATGTTGAAAAACTGAATGAGCTTTATTCATTACTTATCAAACTCAGAAATCAAATTGCAGTAAACGCAGGCTTTAAAAATTACCGCGACTATAAGTTTGCAGACCTTGGACGATTTGATTACACCGTGCAGGATTGTTTTGATTTTCATGATGCCATTGCACAGGAAATTGTTCCAATTATGCGCGAGTTTGATTTGGAACGCAAGCAACTACTAAAATTAGATTCACTTCGTCCCTGGGATATGGAAGTGGACAAGACCGAAAAAAAAGCATTGACGGTTACACCTGATGGAAACGAGTTGACTGATAAAACCATTGCGTTGTTTTACCGCGTACGTCCTTATTTTGCCGAGTGTTTGGAGATTATGAAAGCCAAAGGCAACCTTGATCTTGAATCGAAAAAGGGAAAAGCACCGGGTGGTTTTAATTATCCGCTTTACGAAACCAGCGCACCTTTTATTTACATGAATTCTGTTGGTTCATTCCGTGATATGATTACGATGATTCACGAAGGAGGACATGCAGTGCATTCTTTCCTGAGCGCTAACCTTCCCGTAACGCAAATGAAGAGCCTGCCATCCGAAGTTGCAGAATTAGCTTCAATGGGAATGGAATTGTTGACAATGGATAATTGGGATATTTTCTTTGAAAATGAAGATGATTTGCGCAGAGCGAAAAAAGAGCATCTTGAAAAAGTGTTGCACATTTTCCCTTGGGTTGGAACCATTGATAAGTTTCAGCATTGGGTTTATGAAAATCCAAACCATACCATTGAAGAAAGAGCAATTGCATGGCAGAGTGTTCTTGATAAATTTGACACCAAAGTTGTTGATTGGAGCGGGAACGAAGATGCACGTGCTACTATGTGGCAAAAGCAATTACATCTGTTTGAAGTGCCTTTCTATTATGTAGAATACGCTATTGCACAATTAGGTGCCATTGCTCTCTGGAAAAATTACAAACAAAACCCAACGCAGACAATTGATAAGTATATGGCTGCTCTTAGTCTCGGCTATTCACGACCGATACGTGAGGTTTATGAAACTGCCGGTATCTCTTTCAACTTCTCGAAAGAGTATGTGCATGAGTTGGCTGCTTTTGTGAAGGCTGAGTTAGCGAAGATTTAAGATATTATTCCGCTTTCCGTGTTCCCGGATGAAAGGTTTGCCAAGAATGCCAGAACTCCTGATAAGATTGTACAGGCTTCATTTTATTTCCTGCCAGCTCACCGCTTACACATTCACCAGCTTTTGTCCACAGCGAGTGCGTTTTATCATCCGCTAATAAGTTTAAAGTATCTGAATTAAAGTTCAGCGTTTCACCATTCAACTTGCGGTTCCATGTAAAAAATGTTTGTCCGTCATCGCCCAGAACAATCGCCACAGCAAGATTACCAAGTGTATCCTGAATTATTTTTTTCTCTTTCAGTGCATTCCAGTCATAAGCCGCAGCAATGCCTTCCACATCAATCCCGATTACCCATGATTTTTTCTCCCATGAGCTCTTATTTGTTCCCACTAATCCTGAATTGATTTCGCCTTTATCATAACCAGTTAATCCTCCGTATTCGTTTTCAAAAGCCTTGTCGGGTTGCAGAATAAGTGATTGAGGGTGCAACTCCAACCATGCTTTCAGACTCATTTGTTGTGATGGAATTTCAGGCAAGCGCACACCTTTTTTAGAAGCTGCAATGGCTTCTCCTGTGGCTTGACGCCACCTGCTTTTTGTTGTCTTGTCTTCAAACATGGCGTTGAAATGATCCATGCCAACGAGCCTGAATTCTTCAGGTTTCCCGTCCACAAAAGGGCTGTATATCCTACCTGTGCGGCACACCGTACAATAAGTAACCATAACTTCAACACCTCCAACTGTGTCGCGTACCTGATGATGATAACCCATCAATTGAATCGGATATGCTTTTGCTTCACTGCCTTGTTCAATACATATAACAAGAGCATCTTCGGGTATTTTGTTTTCAGCTGTTGATGCAAAAAATTTTGTCTGCGGCTGCAGAAACATTTTTTCGGCAAGCATAACAAAATTGGTGAGGTAAATAATAGCGCCTGCCAGTAAAACAAAAAAGCCTGCAGCAATTTTACCAGCATTTTTTTCATTTTTAAATAAAGCATAAAGAGAAGCTAATAAGAGTGGTATCCCTAAAATGCGTGTAAGCCAAATGCCATTGTTAATGAAATAAGCAAGTTCAATAGTATCTGCTTCCTGACTGCCCGGCAAGGGCATGATGTAATATACTTTCAGAAATTCGGGAATGCAGAGGATAATCCAACCTGCAAAAAATAAGAGCCAGCGGTAAGGGGTTAGCATGGTGTTGTTTCTATTAAACAAAAAATTTAATAATTCTTATGGTAATATCTTTTATTATGAAATTATTGGATTGATTTATTACCTGAAAAACAAAAAGCCTCCGCAATTTTGCGGAGGCTTTTTGTTTTTATTAAAGACCTGATTTATTATCTAACCAAAGTAATAAATCCTGTTTGTTCCCAACTTCCAAGACTTCCGCTTGGGTTGTTTACTTTCAGAATATAGAAGTAAGTTCCTTCTTCAAGTTCAACACCTGAATTGGTTCTTCCATCCCAGTTGATTTCACGTGCCTCACGCTCGTAAACAATTTGCCCCCAACGGTTGAAGATAGTAATACCGTAATCGTCCACTCCGTTATTTTTCACACCCAATGCATCGTTGAAACCGTCATTGTTAGGAGTAATAATATTCGGGATAAGAATGATTTGTTTTACTTCAACCTCAACAGTGTCGGAAGCCGAGCAGCCATATTGGTTTTCAACAGTAAGTATTACAGTGAACACATCTTCAAAATCATACGTGTGGTGTGTATTTTGCGTAGCAGCACTATTGCCGTCACCAAAATCCCAGAACCATGATACGATGCTGTTATCACCCGAAACATCTGTAAAGTTCACAGGGTTTCCAAGTGAAGGATTATCAGATGCGTGGATAGCAGCAATTGGGAGTTCAGCTACGCTAACACTCACCGTATCAATATCTGTTTGTCCGCAGAAAGGATTGCTTACGCTCACCGTATAATCTGTTGCCTCTTCAGGCGAAACAGTGATTGACTGAGTTGTAGCACCATTGCTCCAGAGGAAGTTTTCTCCTCCGGTTGCGGTCAATGTTACGCTTTCGCCAGGACAAATTATTTCATCCAGTCCGGCATAAGCATTTGGCACTTCACCCACTTTAACAAGTATTATCTGAGAGTTACCCTCGCAACCATATTGATTAGAAGCCACTACATTGTAGTCAGCAAAATCAGATACAGTTATTGAAGCACCGGTAGCACCTGTAATAGCAACACCGTTGCGGAACCACTGATAAGAAGAAGCACCCGGTGCAGTTGCAGTAAGTGTTACCGATTCACCTTCGCAGATTTCGGTTGGTCCACTTGCTGTTACAGTTACCACTATAGAAGGAGTAACATCTACCTGAATTGGAGCAGAAGTACCTGAGCAGCCATTGGCATCAGTAACAGTTACCGAGTAATTACCAAGAGTAGATACAGTGATAGACTGAGTAGTTGCACCATTAGACCACAAGTATCCTGAAGCGGAAGAAGCAGTTAATGTTACGCTACCACCTAAGCAGAAGGTAGTTGGTCCGCTTGGAGTAATAACCGGTGTTGGGTTATTATTCACCACCACAGCAACCGGAGCAGATACACCGCGACAACCATTTTCGTCAAACACAATTACATAATATGAACCCGGATCAGCAACAGTGATACTCTGAGTAGTTTCACCATTTGGTGACCATAAGTAACTTGCAGCAGGCGATGATGTCAATGTTACACTTCCACCTTGGCAGAAAGTTGTTGGACCGTCAGAAGTAACTACAGGAGTTGGATTAGGATTAACCACCACATCAACCGGAGCAGAAACACCTACACATCCGTTTTCAGTTACAGTTACATAATAGCTTCCCGCAGCCGAAACAACAATTGATTGTGTTGTTTCTCCATTTGGTGACCAAACGTTTCCAGTTGCAGAAGAAGAAATCAAGGTTACACTTTCGCCTTCGCAGAAAGTAGCAGGCCCATCAATACTTACTACCGGAACCGGAGCTGCAACAATAGTTACAGTTACAGGAGCCGAAGTACCTTCGCAACCATTTGCATCCATTACCATCACACTGTAATCACCACTTGCAGAAACGGTGATTGACTGAGTAGTTTCACCACCCGGCATCCACATATACATATCAGAAGCAGATGAAGTAAGTGTTACGCTTCCACCTGTGCAGAACGATAATGGTCCGCTTGCAGAAATAACAGGGACAGGATTAGGATTAACTATCACATCTACTGCGGCAGAAACACCTGAACATCCATTGGCATCAATTACAGCCACTGAATAAGCACCTGAAGCAGATACAACTATTGTCTGTGTGGTTTCACCATTTGGTGTCCATACATAGCTTGCAGATTCGCTTGCAATAAGAGCAACCTGACCGCCTTCGCAGAAAGTCAATGGTCCGGCAGCAGTAATTTCAGGAACCGGATTAGGATTAACAGTTACTGCAACAGGATTTGAAACCCCAACGCATCCGTTGGCATCCGTTACAGTTACAAAATATGTTCCCTGTCCAGCAACAGTAATGCTTTGAGTAGTTTCACCGTTTGGCGACCATACATAAGAAGCAGCATCTGTAGCAGTTAATACTACGCTACCACCCATGCAGAATTCAGTTGGTCCGTTAGCACTTACAACAGGAACTGGATTATTATTTACAACAACCGATACAGGAGCCGAAGTTCCTTCGCAGCCGTTAACATCCATTACCCATACACTGTAGTCACCGCTTGCAGAAACAGTGATAGACTGTGTCAACTCACCGCCCGGAGACCATACATACGTTGCTGCTTCGCTTGACGTTAATACTACCGTTTCGCCTGCGCAGAAAGTTAATGGTCCGTCAGCAGTAACAACCGGAATAGGATTTGGATTTACAAATATTTCAACAGGATTTGAAACACCTACACAACCGTTTTCATCAGTTACAGTTACAAAATAACTACCTGCAGCAGAAACAACTATTGATTGTGTTGTTTCTCCGTTTGGAGACCAAACATTACCGGCAGCTTCAGAAGAAGTTAGTGTTACACTTCCGCCTTCGCAGAAAGTTAATGGTCCGTCAGCAGATACCTGAGGAACAGGATTGCTGTTTACCACTACCTCAGCAGGAGCAGAAGTTCCGCGACAACCGAATTCATCAAACACAGTAACGGTATATACTCCTGAAGTTGAAACAGTAATTGACTGAGTAGTTTCACCATTAGGAGACCACAAATAACCTTGAGCTTCAGATGAAGTGAGTGTTACACTTTCGCCTGAGCAGAATGTTGTTGGTCCGTCAGCAGAAATTACAGGAACAGGGTTTTGATAAACAGTTACAATAACAGGAGCCGAAGTTCCTTCGCAACCGTTTGCATCCATTACCCACACACTATAGCTGCCTGAAGCAGATACTGAAATTGATTGTGTGGTTTCACCACCGGGAGACCATACGTACATAACTGCTTCACTTGCTGAAAGAACAACGCTTCCGCCATCGCAGAATTCTGTTGGTCCGTCAGCAGAGATTACAGGTACAGGATTTTCAAATACCGTTACTGATACAGGTGCTGAAGCTCCGAAACAACCGGTTCCGTCAGTTAATACCACACTGTAATCACCCGATGCTGAAACAACAATTGATTGAGTTGTAGCTCCGTTAGACCACAGGTAAGTTCCTTGTGAAGTTGAGTTAGCAGTTAATGTTACGCTGCCACCGGCACAGAATTCTGTTGGTCCGTTTGCATCAACTGAAACAATAACCTGAGCAGGTTGTCCAGAAGTTGCACTTCCTGAAAGTATCAATCCAAAAGCATCAGTAACTGTTACAGAATAAGTTCCAGCAGGAACACCTGATAAGTCTTCGGTAGTAGCACCGTTAGACCATACGTATATGAATGGTGCAACACCACCTATTACAGTAAGGTTAACAGAACCATCGCTGTAACCGAAGCATGAAGCATCAGTAGCAACAACTGTTATATCAATTACAGGATAAACAGTAATGTAAACAGTTCCCTGTGCGCAAAGCACTTGTCCGCTTTGACCACCATCATCACAAATCTCATATACAAACTGATCCGGACCTATATAACCTGAGTTAGGAGTGTAAGTAAATGTTCCGTCACTGTTTATCACAACACTACCGTTTACAGGGTTTGAAACAGGAGTTGTATTTACAGCAATTGGATCACCATTAGGGTCAAAATCATTAGCCAACATATCACCGCTCACAGGTGTATTAACAGGAGTTAAATACGCATCGTCAGCTGCAAACGGAGGGTCGTTATCAGGACCATTAGGGTTGTGAAGAACAGTAATCGTAACAGTAGTTTGGTCGCACAATGAAGGCACACCGTCATCACAAATTTCATAAGTAAATACATCGACACCAACAAAGTTGTTGTTTGGTGTGTAGATATATGAACCATCAGGATTTAATACCACTGAACCGTTGGTTGGGTTTGAAACAGGAGTAGTATTCAAGATGATGTTATCACCATCAGGATCACCATCATTTACCAATACATTTCCGCCAACAGGTACATTCACTAATGTAACTGCGTTATCAGGATTTGCAACAGGAGGATTATTTTCAGTTGTTACAGGAATAACGTGAATAGTTACAGTTGCAACATCACATAGTGGTCCCGGAATACCATTATCACAGATAGTATAAGTGAATGTATCTTCACCTGTATAACCTGTGTTTGGTGTATAAGTATAACTTCCGTCAGGGTTTATCACTACTGTTCCGTTTGAAGGATTAGTATTTGTTGTAACGGTAAAGCTATCACCGTCAGGATCGCTATCGTTAGTTAATACATTTCCTGAAACTGGAGTATTAATTAATGTATTGTTAATATCATCAATAGCTACAGGAGGCAGGTTAACAGGTACTACGTTAATATAAACAGTAGCCTGATCACACAGCGCAGGAAGCGGAGTTCCGTCATCACACACCTGGTAAACCAAGCTGTCTTGTCCGTAGAAATGACTGTTCGGAGTGTAAGTGATACTTCCGTCAGGGTTAACCAAAGCAGTTCCGTTAGTTGGAGGTGTGATAATTGTTACTGTGT
>CAMAVO010000036.1 GCA_945861685.1 Chitinophaga pinensis
ATATCAGGATGCGTTCCATTAATATCTTTATTCATCCATTCCATAATGGTAGCTGCATCAAGCTCTTTATTCCAGAACGAGAACTCATCAATGTAGCCGTCATAATTCAGGTTCCCGTCTCCACCTGAACCAATTTTAAAGTTGGTAATACCTGTCATTGGTCTTGTCATTCCTGTTCCGCTGTGAAATAAGATTCCGTTGAGATAAATCTTCATGCTTCCTGTAGCCACATTTTTGGTGAAGGCCCAGTGATTCCATTGTCCTTCATACTGTGCAGTTTGTGCAGCCAATTCAATCCTGTCGAAGCCACCGGCATTCCCCGCATCCCAATAGATATTGCCGTTATCCCAAGGAAGATGCACATTCAGCACGCGCTGGTTTTGTGCAGTATATCCTTCAAAAATAATATCGGCTTGCGGTTGAATAACAGGGTCGCCATATTGCCAGAACATAACTGTTACAAAGCTGTCAAGCTCAGCAAAAGCAGCACCGGGAACCTGCACATAATCGGGTCCGTTGAAAGAAAGATACTTGTCATCATTCCTTGAATTAATTCCTGAATTCCACCCTGTATTTTCACCAAATACAGTGTTTGCAAGGCCTGATTCGGTAGCGCTGTAACTGAAATCAACTACAAGGTTAGCTGTTCCGTTCCAGTTGAAAGGTGTTGTAAAGTTGAATGTTGTTATACCTGAGGAAGCAACCGTAATGTTCTGAAGAAATACGGTTTGAAAACCGCTGTTTTCAAACTCAGTTGCAGTAAGCGAATCCAGCGAAGTATGCTTTATGCGAATGGTAAAATTCTTGAGTTCACTTCCCGGAACATCAAACTGCAAAGCAAGCGCAGTAATGTTTCCGGCAGTTACTCCGCCACTTAAAAGTTCAGCAGTTTTCCAGATGTATTGCGAGCGTGAATTTGCATTTCCGCTAAATGTTTCACCGCTTGAAGCAGTTGGCTGACCTATGTTATGCGTGTTGAGCGAAGTGGTATCAGTGTATACAATGTAATCCTGAAAATGCGGAATGTAGGTATACGTTGGTGTATTCATATATCCGAATGTATCCGGACTTGTTCCCTCAACCGTAAAACTTGGTGCAGTATAAAGTGTTGAGTCCAATACACCGGTATGGTCATATAAATAAGTATAAGTCAAATAATCCCACTCACCACAGGCAGGGCTTTGCGCGGGATTACACTTAAGTTTATAGTGCATCAGAATTTTCTCGTAACCTGTTGTATCAGGCGGCAAGGCAAACCAGGCATTTTGTGGAGAACCATAAGTAAAGGTTTGAACCGTTATGGTATCGCGCTGCTGAGCGTAAGAAGTAAGAAGACAAGAAAGTGAGAGCGTGAGAAGGAGTAGTGTTTTTTTCATCGTAATAAATTTATAGGATTGTAAAAGTAAGAAGTATTCTCGTTATTGCGAGGAGGGAACAATTGAAACAATCTAATGACGAGCTTATTTCACCAAATGCAAGTCATAAATATCATTTACGCTTTGCAACTCAGGAAGCAGAAAATATTTTTTGCCTTGATCAATCAACTCCTCCAGTGTGTCATCAAGCAGGTGTTTGCCTGTCCACAGTTTGTTATCAAACAAAAAAGGTAAAGGTTCTTTCATGCCAATCAAATAATAACTTCCTTTCTTTTCAGGACCAATGCATACATCGTATTTGTTCAAACTCTCAAAAGCTTTTTCAATAATCTGTTGAGTTAATTGAGGACAATCTGCAAAGATGAAAACAACCTTATTCACATCTTCCTTATCCTGAATGATATGTTTGGCAAATGCATTTTGTATTTTATTATTCAGGTATTTCCCGGTCTGTGTTTCGTTATTAAAATTGTCTTTATCCCAAATACTTTCAAGAACAGTTATATCAGCTAAAATAACTTTACTGCAGGCAACAGATTTTGCTGCAGAACAAACTGCAATTTGTAACTTTTCATTTATCTCCTGCGCTTTTTCTTCTCCTAATGATTGTGAAAGTTTTGTTTGCCCGTTTGAGGTATTCAGAAAGATGAGTAACACGTCATTTGACATGTTGCAATTTTAAACAAACATTGTTAATCCCGAATTTTAATTTTCTTTGTTGAATAAATGAACAAGGGTTATTGGCTTAAACTTATTGCAGGTCCGCTGGCGGCAGTGTTCATTATTGCATTTGTCAACCTTGACCCTGCAAATCCCATGATAACCCGCATGGCCGCAATTACTATATGGATTGCAATCTGGTGGTTGACTGAAATTGTTCACCTTGCCGTTACTTCGCTACTACCATTTATATTTATTCCAGTCCTGGGAATATGTGATGCAAAAACAGTTGCCTATCAATACATGGATCAGGTAATTTTTCTCTTCATCGGTGGCTTTATCATTGCCTTTGCCATTGAGCGCTGGAACCTGCATAAACGTATTGCACTAAGAATTCTTTCCATGCTTGGCAAATCACCCTCAAGTATTTTACTGGGTGTTATGCTTACTGCATATCTACTTTCCATGTGGATTTCAAACACTGCAACCACCATGATGTTAATTTCTGCTGTGTTTGCCATAGTTCATCAAATTGAGAACCACATAGAGAACAAAAAACAACATAACAAGATAGCTGCTGCTTTATTTATTGGCCTTGCCTATTCAGCAACCATTGGTGGCATGGCAACTCTGGTAGGAACTCCTCCAAACATGATTTTTTACCGCTTTTATACCGAAACCTATCCCAATAATAATGATCTTGATTTTCTTACCTGGTTTAAAATTGGATTTCCTCTTTCGTTAACCTTTTTAGCAGTATGTTTTTTTGTTCTCAAAACTATTTTTCTGAGCAGTTGCAAAGACATAGTGTTAGACAAAAACTATTTTCTTAATCAATACAAAAGTCTCGGGAAAATGAGCACAGAGGAAAAAGCAGTAGGTGCTGTTTTTATAACGACTGCATTGCTCTGGTTCACCCGCAGTGATATGGACATAGGAAGTTTAAAACTTTCAGGATGGGCGAACTTGTTCGGCAAATCAGAAATAGTTCAGGATAGCACCGTAGCTGTGTTTATGGCTTTACTCTTATTTATTATTCCATCGAAAAGCGAAAAGGGTCGTGCACTTATTACCTGGCAAGAAGCATCAAAACTTCCCTTTGATATTATTCTGCTTTTTGGCAGTGGCTTTGCCATCGCCAAAGGGTTTGAAGTTTCAGGACTTAGTAATTTTCTTGCTGCTCAACTTGAATTTTTTAAAACGGCAGACCCTGTTGTCATCATACTTTTGATTTGTATCATGATTACAATCATCAGCGAATTTGCTTCCAATATTGCGAGCATACAACTGGCATTACCTGTTCTTATTTCCATTCAAAAAGGGTTGGATGTTCATCCGTTGTTGCTCATGATTCCTGCAACATTTGCAGCATCACTTGGTTTTATGTTGCCGGTTGCAACAGCACCAAACACCATAGTGTTTGGCAGTAAAAGAATAAAAGTAAATGATATGATGAAGGCAGGATTTTTCCTGGACATTGCAGGAATTCTTCTGATTGTTTTGTTCAGCCTTTTACTGCTCCGCTGAAACCATTTTACCGGCAACCCACTTGCTGAGCATATTCACCAAATCATTGGAAACAATGGGTTTCAGCAGGTAATCATCCATCATTTTTGTTTCCTCATTTTGCGATTGAACATCAATTACATTCCCGCTAAGTGCAATAATGGGCGGAACTTTTTTACCATTCTTACGAATATGCGCGGCAGCTGTAAATCCATCCATTTCCGGCATTTGAATATCCATAAAAATAATGTCGTAGTCTTTTGCCGCTGCGGCTTCGGATGCTTCTATGCCGGTTGAAGCCAGATCAACAGTACAACCCACTTTTTTCAGCATAACAGAAAATGCTCGTTGATTAATCAGATTGTCTTCTGCTACTAATACTTTACAATCAAATTTCAGTTCAGCAGGTTTTGGTTTATCCCTTTTTACTTCTTCCTTTTTTATTTCACTATCTGCAATTACATAAAACCAAAACGTACTTCCTTTGCCGGCTTCGCTCTCTACTCCAATTTCGCCACCGAGTAAGTTCACTAATTTTTTAGAGAGAGATAATCCCAATCCTGTTCCTTCCATGTCGCGCGAAAAAGGGGTGTCTATCTGCGAAAAATCTATAAACAGTTTGTCAAGATCAGATTGCTCAATTCCTACTCCGGTATCAATAACAGAAACCTTTATTTTCAAAGCTGTTCCTCGCTGTTCCATCACCTCTGATTTAATAATGATGCTTCCCTGAGGAGTAAATTTAATAGCGTTTCTCAACAGGTTTACTATTACCTGCATCACTCTCCTGCGGTCTGTAATAACAACATCAGGAATAACAGATGCAAACTCTGTTGCAAGATTTATATTCTTTTCGCTTGCAAGTGCTTTGTATGTCTTAATAATCTCACCAATCAATGCATCCCAATGAAAAGCAATTGGTGTAAGGCGCATTTTACCTGCTTCCAGTTTACTAAGGTCAAGAATATCGTTTACAATGGAACGGAGATTTATTGAAGAGTTGTGAATATTCTCAACAAATTCATATTGCTCAGGGTTAAGATTTGTATCCAATAATAATTCAGACATACTCAGAATTCCATTAAGCGGAGTTCTTATTTCATGACTCATCCCCGCAAGAAAATCTGATTTGAATTTCAACGATTTTTCTGCAAGTTCTTTTTCAGTTTCAAGCTGTGCCTTTTGTTTTTGTTCCGTTACATCGGTTACAGTTCCCATGTATCCGATAAATTTTTCTTCGGTGTCTTTGAGTGGTACCGCCTTTTCCGTAACATATCGTATTATTCCGGCCGGAGAAATAATACGATATTCCATATTGAATTCACCTTGGGCAGCAGTTATTTTATTCCACTTTCTTTTTACTGCCTCATAATCTTCCGGATGCGTATTTCTGAGTGGTGTTGCGCTGTATGCATCGGCAACAGAAATTCCTAATATTTCAAGCAATTTTTCATTTACATAAATCAAATTCCCATTTGCGTCATGCTGATAAATTCCAACAGGCGCAAGTGTAGTAAGTGTTCTGAATTTTCGCTCGTTTATACGTGTTGTTTCTTCTGCTTTCTTGCGCTCTGTTATGTTTGACGACCAGATGGTAACTCCTGTTAATTCATTATTTTCGTTATAAACCGGGTTGTATTGGCGCTCGAACCAAAATTCTTTCCCGTTCACGTCAACTTGTCTTTCTGTAAGAATAGATTTTCCTGCAAATGCATTTTTTATTTCTTCAATGCACGACAAACGATTCTTTTCTCGGATACAATCTGTGATATTATCACCTTTTTTCAACTCCCGGTTGAACTTCATTTTAATCATGCGTATTGCAGCCTGATTAAAAGCTACAACCTTAAAATCTTTATCCACTAAATAAAATGTATGGATGGTGTTATTAAATATTGACCTAAGATTAGTTTCAGAACTAATCAGCGCTTTTTCAGCAAGTTTTGTTTCAGTAACATTTGAGGCTACAAGTGTAACACCATAAATTTTTCCGTCTTCATTTTTTACGCCATTGTATTTCAGTTCATAAAAAAATGGTTTGCCATTTACTTCCTTCTGTCCTCCGCTTGTTACGTATCCTCCTTTCAATGCAATCTTCATATTTCGGATAAACCTCAGTTTAGCATCACTTTCAACATGGTCCAGAATGTTGTCTCCAAGATTTAATTTCTTATTGTAGAAATGTTTAAAGGTGTCGCGTGCAGCCGGATTTAGTGCAATTACCTTAAACATTGAGTCGATAAGAAAATACCCGTCACGGCTGCTGTTAAATACAGCACGAAGGTTTGCCTCCGATTCGTTCAGCGCTTGTTCGGCTTCCTTTTTTTCAGTGATGTTCAGGTAGGAGTAAAGTACGCTGCTTACTTTTTTACTTTCATCATATACAGGAACAAAGCTTGACTCAATCCAGATGGTTTCACCTTCAGGATTTTTAAGTGCTTTTTCTGTTGTTATTTTTTTTCCTGCTAATGCTTTTTCAAAGTGTTTAATAAATGAACTGTTGCCATCTTTTTCTACATAATTCCAATAAGAAGCGTTAATTTCCATTGGTTTATCGTAAAAGTAGCGCATGCCTTTATCAGCAGGCTTATTGAAAAGCAAAATCCTGTAGTTTTTATCCAAAAGAATAAAAGACTTGATCGTGTTTTCCAGCATCAACTGGAGATAAGCTTCGCTATTTCTACTTTCTAAAGGAGCTGTTGTTTTCTTTCCCGCCATAGTTGCTTTATTGCACTTTTGTACAATACAAAAATGAGAAAATTAAGTTATAACCGAAAGTTGTAGAAGAAAACAGATTTAGTTTTTCCCTTTTCTGCGGCTGATTTCTGAAGTAATCAGTTTCAACTCTCTTCCTGTTTGCCCCGCAACTGAAGTATTTTCTTCAGCTCTGCGAATGAGATAGGGCATAACATCTTTTACCGGACCGTACGGAATGTATTTTGCAACATTATAACCCTCAGAAGCAAGGTTAAAACTAATGTTGTCACTCATGCCGAAAAGTTGTGAAAAATAAATTCGTTCATCTGCTTTTTCAATCTTTTTTTCAGCCATCTTCTTTACGAGGTGAAGTGAACTTTCTTCATTATGGGTTCCTGCAAAAACAGAAACAAAAGGAAAATGATCAACACAATAATTCAACGCTGAATTATAATCATGGTCTGCGTCATTTTTATTTTTGTGAATAGGGGTAGGATATCCCATTTTTGCGGCACGCTCACGTTCTTTTTCCATGTAGGCTCCACGTACAAGTTTAAACCCAGGAAACCAATTTTCAGCTTTTGCCTTTTCAACTGTTGATTTCAAAAATGCAAGTCTGTCGTTGCGATAGAGTTGCAGCGTATTATATACAACAGCCTTTTCGCGGTTGTATTTTTTCATCATCTCTTCTGTCATCAAATCTATCGCATCCTGAATCCATGATTCTTCTGCATCAATCATTACACGCACATTTGCCTGGCTTGCAGCATTGCAAATTCTATCTATCCTTTTTCTGATTTTTTTGTATTCGTCTTCTTCTTCCGGTGTAAGTCTGTTATTTGAATTTATTTTTTCAAGCAAAGCAAACTGTCCGACTCCAGTGGGTTTAAAAACGGCAAAAGGTGTATTGATATTGCCTTTCACAAATTCAATGATTTTGATTATTTCGTTGGCAACTCTTTCAAAATCTTCTTCCGATTCCTTTCCTTCTACTGAATAATCAGGAATTCCTTTTACCTTATTTTTAGAAAGACGTTCAATAGTTTTTTCTGTTTCGGAAAGATTTTCGCCACCGCAAAAATGATTGAAAACCGTTACCTTTATAATTCCTTCAACAGGTAGATTTAGCCATAATGCAATGTTCAGCAAAGGCTTGCCAATTTTAAGAAGTATCGGGTAGCTGATAAACTTAAAGAGCAAAAATGCTCTGCGCAGTTCCTTCTCTGTTTTATCTTTAAAGGCTATTTCTGTATTACTGAAAGAAAGCATGAAAAATTTAAAAGCGGCAGCGAATATAGCAACTTAAAAACTGAACCTGACTTGCGCTTTTATTTCTGATTTTGTGCTTCCTGAAATTTCACTTGTGCCCGAACTGATAATGCTTCGGTTGTTGTAAAAAGTTACGGCATACCTTAACCATACATCAATTCCGCGAACTATTTTGTAACGTAACGTTAAATATGTTCGGCTTCCTTTATAGTAATATGCAGGAATTGAAAACGCATAAAGAACATCATTTTCATAAGCATATAATCGTGCATTATAAGTATCGGTATCAAACAAGGCATAGCGGAATGATAATGATACAGGGCTTTTCAATGCTTTATAAGTAATATCCTGATACATCAGCCAGCCTTTTTCTTTGCCATCATTTCCTCTTTCGTAAGTTACATGTTCAACTCTGCTGCGCAATTGAATGGAAGGAGAAACTTTATACGTGATATTGAAGCGGTAATTTGTAGTGTTGTACTCATCTAGGTAATCAATTGTTAGTTCATCATCATTCGTGTTTATTTCTTTCATCTGCCTGCGAATGCGGAAATAGGCTTCCAGTGTTTTTGAAGGAGAAAAAGTCAATTGAGCTAAATACTCATAACCTTTTGAAGGTGCATTAACCTGATAGCGCAACCACGGAAATTTGAAAATATCCATGTAGCCCATAAGATTCCAGCTTTTCAGAATTTGTGCACGAAAACCAAAATAGGTTGCCTTTTCATTCAGTATTCTTGAATTTTCTGAAATAGCATTTGCATAAACTGCTTGATAATTTTTCGGGAAACTGCGGTACATGGCAACAAATGTCAATCGCGGGTCAACGCTTAACAACAAACTATTGGTATGTGCAATGCTGCCGTTTGCTGACATTGAAACTTCACCAAAGAAATTGAAATTTCGGAAAACATAATTGTAATCAATTCCAACGTTGGTGTTTTGTTTTCCGCTGAATTCATAAAGGTTATAAAGTTCATCGGTACGCTGATAATTACTTCCGAAGACATAGTGAACTGCTGTAATTCCTACTCTTAATCTGCGCTGAATAAAACTCAGATTTCCACCATAAATAGTTTCGCTCAGCGTCTTTCTTTTCGCCAATTCTGAAGGCGTGCGGTGCAAACCAGAGGTAAGGAAAGAAGTAACGGAAGTTACCTCATCTCTTGTTGTATCAAGAATTGCCGAGCCGTCAATATTCTTGTGCGAAAAAAATCCTGTTGCCTGGAATTTTCCAAACTGCCATGTTGTTCCAACTCCGCGAAGAAAAAGGTTTTCATCAGCTCCGGCATACGCTTTTAAACCTGTTGCATTGCGTTTCATGGAAGTTCCGTCTGCTGTTTTTCCAAATGCAAGTCCACTCCAAAATGTAAGCCCTTGGCCGAATTGCGCCTGAAAATCGCCAATAGCCAGGGCTTTCATGTGACCAATATTTTTTAGAAAAAAATGTCCTGAGTAAAAATCAAATCCTCTTTTTTGTGAGCCTTTAAAAAATTCTTCACCCTGGTCTTTTTCTGCTGTAATTCCCCAAATCACATGATTGGCATATGTGAAACGGTAACGCATATAAAGTCGTGCCGGACTTCCTGCAAAGCGTGAATTTTCACTCGTTGTAGAATCGCTTTCGGCATAACCTTCCTGTTCTTCTATATTTTGCTGATAACGGAAAAACACATCGTGTTTTCCGTACTTAAACATATCGCGCAACCCGAATTTCGGCTTGTCAATATCACCTGAAACGTTTACATAGGGATTGATGGCGCGAATAGTTTGCAAATCAAATCCGTCAATGCTTTGCAATTCATAAACCGAAATCAATTTTCCATTTCGGGTAATATGTTCAAGTAAATTATTGATTTGAACATCGCTGAGCAAACTTAATTCATCAAGATCTTCAAACGAAGCGTTATTGAGGTTTAGCGGATTTTGAAGATACCTTGTCAGTTGATCAACAAGCATGGTGTAATCAATTTCTTCTTCGGTATTTTCTGCAATGGTTTCTACTTTTTTCTCAATCAGGTTTTCATCTTTATTGTCGATTGTTTGTGCAAAAGAATTTAGTGAGAAGAGCAAAAAAAGATTCACCGCAAAGGCGCAAAGGCGCAAAGAAAAAAATTGTGATAAATCCTTTGCGTCTTTGAGCCTTTGCGGTGAAAAAACAATCATCACTTGAAATTATAACTCAATGCAGCCATTGGCGAAAGACCCAGAACAGGATGCACCGTTGAAGCCAAATCAATGTTGAATTTCTCGGAAATATTAAACCCGATTCCAAAACTGCTGATGAATGGATTGGTTGAAATACCTGCTCTGAGGTAAAACAATTTTGCCGGACGATATTCCATTCCCATTTTAAAAATTGGTTTGTGGTCAATATCTTTTTCTGCTTCAGCACTGAGAAAAACTTTTTCGGAAAAATTGTATTGCAACCCTAAACGCAGAATGGTTGGAATACGCTCGTTGTTGTAGTTTGCCATTTTTGCTCGTGTCAGGTTATAGGCATGAAACCCCACAACAAGTTTCTTTAAAAGAATTGCCCGAACGCCCAGTTCAACGGTGAACGAACCCATTCTTCCATAATTTTCTGCAACATAAGCTGAGAGATAATTCATTCCTACACCAGCAGAAAAGTTGGGGCCAAAACTCTTTCCATAAGACAAATTATATTTGCTCTCATTGTAGAGTGAATATCCAAAGCGCGAGTAGCTGACACCGAACACACCCGCCTTTTTTGTAGGTAAAACAAAGGCAACTGCTTGTAAACTCATTTCCTTTACCAGAAATTTATTTTCGTAGTAAACCGCAGCAGAAATATTTTTGTGATTAGCAAGATTTGCCTGATTGTGATAAACAGACCAAACATCAACCAAACATACCGAAGCATTCCCGATAGCAGCTGAACGAGCACCAACAGGCAGGTTTTCATTTCCTGAAAACGCAGGTTGAAGAAGAGTGACCAGAAGTGAAAAAAGTAAAAGTCTTTTCATCAGAATTTTGCGTGAAAGGTAACACCCTTTACAAAACTGTATGTTACCAAATTCTTATTTTTTCTTTTTAGTGTTCTCCACTTCTTCCATAGAACCCATCACTTTTTCTCTCAACTCTTCTTTAAAGTCAGTAAGTTTTTTCTGCACTTTTTTATCCGATGTTCCTATGATTTGAGCAGCCAGAATTCCTGCATTTTGTGCGGCATTCAATGCAACTGTTGCTACAGGAACGCCATTCGGCATCTGCAAAATTGATAATACAGAATCCCAACCATCAATGGAATTAGAAGATTTTATAGGGACACCGATAACCGGCAATGGAGTAAGCGAAGCCACCATTCCCGGAAGATGCGCAGCGCCACCTGCTCCGGCTATAATTACTTTCAATCCGCGCTTGATGGCGCTACGTGCATAATCAAACATGCGGTCGGGCGTTCGGTGCGCAGACACAACAGTAATTTCATAAGGAACTCCAACTTTATCTAAAAATGCAGCAGCTTCTTTCATTACAGAAAGGTCGCTTTTGCTGCCCATTATTATACCAACCATAATTTGAAAATTATAAATGTAAATCTAAAAATTATCATGCACTTTTTACTTTCAATGTTTTCTTAACAATCTCAGCTTTTTTCATCGCGCTTTTCAGGTCATTATCAATAATGGTAACATGACCCATTTTGCGGAAAGGTTTGGTAATTGTTTTTCCATAAAGGTGAATGTTTACTCCATCTATTGCCAGCACTTCCTCCAATCCTTCATATACTGCATCACCTGTAAAACCTGGCTCTCCGAGCAGGTTTACCATTACTGCCGGAGTTTTTATATCTGTATTTCCGGCAGGCAAATTCAAGATTGCACGCAAGTGTTGCATATACTGCGAAGTAAAATTTCCTTCAATGGTTTGATGTCCGCTGTTGTGAGGACGAGGTGCAATTTCATTCACCAGAATTTCACCCGTTTTAGTAAGAAACATTTCAACGGCAAGCAAGCCAACCATCTTCAGTGATTCAATTACATGAATTGCAATCTCCTTTGCCTGCTTTTCTGTTTCTGCACTGATGTTGGCGGGCGAAAAAAGATGTTCAACCAAGTTTACTTCTGGGTTAAAAACCAGCTCCACTGTTGGAAAAACAGCAACTTCACCTTTAGCATTTCGGGAAACAATCACCGAAATTTCTTTTTCAAAATCAACCAATTTTTCCAAAACGCTTGGTACATCAAATGCTTTTTCAAGATTGTTTGCATCCGTCAAACGAACCACTCCGCGGCCGTCATAACCTTCTTTTCGCAGCTTCTGAAAAAACGGAAATTCGGCAGCGAATTGTTTTATTTCATCTTTGCTATTTATCAGATGAAAGGGCGCAGTTGGAATTTTATTCAAGCGATAAAACTGTTTTTGCAAACCTTTATCCTGAACCATTCTCAGAATTTCGGGCTGAGGAAAGACAGAGATTCCTTCGGCCTGCAACTTCTCCATCGCTTCCACATTCACGTGCTCAATTTCAATCGTGAGTAAATCAACCTGTTTGCCGAAATTGTAAACAGTGTCAAAATCTTTCAGACTTCCTTGAAAAAATTTAGAGCATAAATCTTTGCAGGGCGCATTAGCATCAGGGTCAAGAATGTAAGTGGAGATATTGAGATTAACCGCTTCCTGAATAAGCATTTTGCCCAACTGACCGCCACCCAAAACGCCTAACTTGAAATTATTGTAAAAAGGTTTGCTCATGCGACAAAAGTAAAAATTCCTGAAACTCACCGTAAAACGTTTCCATTTTACAAAGGATTTGATGGTGTGGTCAAATCTCTATCTTTACCGCCCTAAACCAGTAAAAAATGAATGTTAATATAGTAAAGCACGATGGGAAAAAGGCTCTGGCAGCTAATGCCGTTCTTGTGCGCAAAAACTCATCGTTAAGTATTCTTAATCTAAGCAAAGACGAAAAAGATTTTGTTGCTGCACAACTGAAAAGTGATAAAAAATTTATCACCCTTAATCGTTATAAAAGCGTTGTATTTCTTATCATTATTGACAAAAAAGAAGATGCAAATGCTGAAAATGAATTAGCAAGAAAAGCTGCTGATAAACTAGTTAATCACCTCAACGATTTTAAAATAAAAGAACTTACTGTTTCAGCGCCCAGAGAAAAAGCAGGATTGGCTCTTGCCTTTGCTGAAGGACTTGCTCTTGCTGGTTATCAGTTTCTGAAATACTTTAAAGATGCTGCAGAAAAAACCAACTCCCTGCAAACAGTTTTTGTTGACCATAAAGATGTAAGCAAGGCAAATTGTGATGAGTTGAATATTGTAACCGAAGCCACAAACGTTGCACGCACTTTGGTAAACGAACCGCTTTCTTATCTTACTGCAACTGTTCTTGCTGATGAAATAAAAAAACTTGGAAAGCAGGCCGGCTTTAAAGTAGAAGTATTAGACAAGAAAAGAATCGAAGCTCTGAAGATGGGTGGTTTGCTCGCAGTAAACAAAGGAAGTATTGACCCGCCAACATTTACTATTCTGGAATGGAAACCTGCAAAAGCAAAAAATAAAAAACCTATTGTTTTTGTAGGAAAGGGAGTTGTTTTTGATACCGGAGGCTTGAGCCTTAAACCCACTAAAGGCAGCATGGATTTAATGAAAAGTGATATGGCAGGAGCTGCTGCGGTTGCGGGTTCAATTTATGCCATTGCAAAAGCAAAATTGCCTGTTCACGTAATTGGTTTGGTGCCTGCAACGGATAACCGTCCTGACGGAAATGCTTATGTTCCGGGTGATGTAGTGAAAATGATGAGCGGCTTGAACATTGAAGTGTTGAATACCGATGCCGAAGGAAGAATGTTGTTAGGCGATGCGCTTCACTATGCAAAAAAATACAATCCTGAACTAGTAATAGATCTTGCAACGCTTACAGGTGCTGCTGTTGCTGCAATCGGTAAATACGGAATTGTGAGTATGGGAACAGCCAACGAAAAACAAATGAGCAAACTGGCAGAAAGCGGAAACCGTGTTTCTGAACGCTTGGCTCCAATGCCTTTCTGGGATGATTATGCAGAACTTTTGAAAAGTGATATTGCCGATATGAAAAACATTGGCGGTCCGCATGCAGGCGCAATCACAGCTGGAAAATTTCTGGAGCGTTTTACCGATTATCCGTGGATTCATCTTGACATTGCAGGCCCTTCATTTGTTGAGCAACGCGATAGCTATCGCGGCCTTGGCGGAACAGGCGTTGGCGTAAGGTTGTTGTTTGATTTTGCAAAAAATAGTTAAAGTCACCCTGAGCTTGTCGAAGGGTCTTTTCAATTTGACAGATGCTTCGACAAGTTCAGCATGACAATTCATAAAAAGTGGAAAACGAAAAAAAAATAAAAGTAGGCGTATCACTTGGTGATATAAACGGCATTGGTCCGGAGGTTATTATCAAAACTTTCCTTGACCCGAGGATGCTGGAAATCTGCACGCCAATTCTTTTTGGTTCTAATAAAGTTACCTCTGCCCACCGCAGAATTCTGGAGGTAAATGATTTCAGCTTTAATCCGATTACAAAACCGGAAGAAGCTAATCTTAAACGTGCCAACATTGTAAATATCTGGCAGGAAGAAGTGCCGTTGGAGATAGGAAAATCAACTCCCAACGGTGGGAAATATGCACTACTTTCATTGGAAGCAGCAACCAAAGCACTTAAAAATAAAGAGGTAGATGTATTGGTTACAGGGCCTATTAATAAGGACAATATCCAAAGCGATACTTTTAAATTCTCAGGGCATACCGAATACCTTGCTCAGCAATTTGAAGCCAAAGAACACCTTATGTTTATGGTAAATGGCAACCTTCGTGTTGGTTTGGTAACAGGACATATTCCTTTGAATGAAGTTAGCAAATCCATCAGCCCAGAAAAAATTATTGCAAAGCTGAAACTGATGAAACAAAGTCTTTTGCAGGATTTCGGAATTACAAAACCACGCATAGCGCTACTTTCGGCAAACCCACATGCAGGTGACAATGGGCTGCTCGGCACCGAAGAAAAAGACATTATTACCCCAACAGTAAAACAGGCAATTGAGGCAGGAATGCTTGTATTCGGTCCATATCCTGCAGACGGATTTTTCGGTTCCGGTAATTGGAAAAACTTTGATGCCGTTCTGGCAATGTATCACGACCAGGGTTTGATTCCTTTCAAAGCGCTTTCATTTGACAGCGGAGTAAATTTTACAGCTGGATTATCTGTTGTGCGCACCTCGCCAGATCACGGAACAGCTTACGACTTAGCTGGCAAAAACAAAGCTTCCGAAAACTCTTTCCGCGAGGCGGTTTACCTTGCCTGCGATATTTTCCGACAAAGGCAGGAATACAAAGAAATTTCTACCAATCCGCTGAAATTCACTAAACTGAAGAGGGACTATTGATTTTTATCCGCCAATCATATATTTTTCTACCTTTGCACCCCTTGTTTAAAAATGAAGGCTCTAAATCAGTATACTATTCAGTTTTCGGGACTTAAGCCCGGAAGACACGATTTTGAGTTTGAAATAGACAAGAAGTTCTTTGAGAGCATTGAGTATTCAGAGCTACAAGACGGCAAACTAAATGTTGCCCTTGCATTGGATAAGCATACCAATATGCTGGTTTTAGACTTTGTAGTTGCAGGTGATGTAAATGTCCCCTGCGACCGTTGCGGTGAAGATTTTCTTTTGCCATTAAGTGCTAAAGAGCGACTTATTATAAAGTTTGGTGAGCAAACCACAGAAGTAGCAGAAGATGTAATACTTATTCCACACAACGAAAGTGAAATAAATGTAGCGCATTTTATTTATGAATACATTATTCTCGCATTACCCCAGAAAAGAGTTCATCCTGAAGGCAAATGCGATAAAGAAACATTAAAACGTCTTGAGAAACTAGAAGACGAAACCAATAAAAACAAAAACACCGACCCACGTTGGGACGGATTGAAGAATATTACATTAAATTAAATCATCAACTAAGCGAAGCGGTCTCTTTGATACCTATAAAAACAATAATAAATCAAAAACACTAACAACAAATGGCACATCCTAAGCACAAGATTTCCAAATCACGCAGAGATAAAAGAAGAACACACGATAAAGCTGTAGTTCCTACCATCGCCACTTGCCCAACAACCGGAGAAGCACACCTTATGCACCGTGCGCACTGGCATGAAGGCAAACTTTACTACAAAGGTAAAGTGGTAATGGAAAAAGCGTAAGCGTGATTCGAGCTGCCATAACAGGCGTTCAAGGCTGGGTTCCGGAGTATATCCTGACCAACAAAGAGTTGGAGTCGATGGTCGATACCAACGATGAGTGGATTCAATCCCGCACTGGAATTCGTGAAAGACGCATTCTGAAAGGCAAAGATCAGGGCACATCTGTAATGGCTGTTAATGCCATTAATGGGTTGCTGCAAAAGAAAGGCATTTCACCGCTGGAGATTGACCTTATTATTTGTGCAACCACCACACCCGACATGCAGTTTCCTGCAACAGCTAATATAATAGCTGATAAAGTGGGAGCAAAAAATGCCTTCGGGTATGATATCAGTGCAGCCTGCTCAGGCTTTATTTATTCCTTAGTTACCGCATCCAAATTTATAGAATCAGGCACCCACAAAAAAGTTATTGTGGTGGGTGCTGATAAAATGTCATCCATTGTTGACTATACCGACCGCCAAACCTGTGTAATTTTTGGTGACGGAGCAGGGGCAGTTTTGCTCGAACCCGATGAAAGTGGAAATGGAATCATTGACTCTATTTTGCGTTCAGATGGTTGCGGTGTTCAGCACCTTCACCAGAAAGCAGGAGGCTCTATGCGCCCGGCAACACACGAAACCATAGATGCCCGCGAACATTACATTTACCAGGAAGGGCAGGCCGTTTTTAAATTTGCGGTAAAAGGCATGGCCGATATCAGCGCAGAAATTCTGGAGAAAAATAATCTGACCGGTGATGACATTGCATGGCTTGTTCCGCACCAGGCAAACAAGCGCATCATTGATGCCACAGCAAAACGCATGGGACTTGCTGAAGAAAAGGTGATGATAAACATTGACCACTTCGGTAACACCACCAACGGAACCATTCCACTTTGCTTGTGGGAATGGGAAAGCAAACTCAAAAAAGGTGACAATATTATTATAGCCGCTTTTGGCGGAGGATTTACCTGGGGTTCTATTTACCTTAAATGGGCGTATTAAAACCAATCAGGATTTTTATACTTTTAACCCTTCAAATTAAAAACTGATATTCCACACCATATGAACTTAAAGGAAATACAGGAACTCATCAAGTTTGTTTCTAAAGCAGGCGTGAGCGAAGTAGAAATACAGCAAAAAGATTTCAAAATAGTAATCAAAACAACCAATGGTGAACATGGTGCCGTAACAGCTGCACCGCAGGTGATAAGCGTTGCTCAGCCTGTTGCTCAGGTTGCGGCTGCACCGGTAGCTTCTCAACCGGAAGCAGCAACAGAAAAACCGGCTGATAACGGAAAAACAATCACCATCAAATCACCAATGATAGGAACGTTCTATCGCTCTTCTGGTCCTGATAAACCATCTTATGTAAATGTTGGTGACGAAATAAAACAAGGTTCAGTTATCTGCATCATTGAAGCCATGAAACTCTTCAACGAAATTGAGGCTGAGGTTAGCGGAAGAATTGTAAAAGTCCTGATTGATGATTCAAGTCCTGTTGAATACGACCAGCCATTGTTTTTGGTAGAACCTTATTAAAATCTTTCGCTTAAAAACTTTGCGTTCTTCGCGCCTTTGCGTGTAATTCCATGACTAAGAGAAAACAACAAAAACTTTTCAAAAAAATTCTGATTGCCAACCGTGGCGAAATAGCGCTGCGCGTTATCCGTACCTGCCGCGAAATGGGCATTCAAACTGTTGCGGTTTATTCCTCAGCAGACAAAGACAGCCTCCACGTGCGCTTTGCCGATGAAGCAGTTTGCATTGGTCCGCCTGCTAGCAAAGATTCATACCTCAACATCCCGAATATTATTTCGGCAGCTGAAATAACCAATGCCGATGCTATTCATCCCGGCTACGGTTTTCTTTCTGAGAACTCAAAATTTTCGGCTATCTGCCAGAAATACAACATCAAATTTATTGGCGCAACACCTGAGCAGATAGATCAGATGGGTGATAAGTCAAACGCAAAAGATACCATGAAAAGAGCAGGAGTGCCTTGCATTCCCGGTTCTGATGGTTTGTTGGAAAGCATTGACGAAGCCAAAAAAATTGCCAAAAAAATAAAATATCCTGTTATTCTTAAAGCTACTGCCGGTGGTGGTGGCAAAGGAATGCGTATCGTTCTTAACGAAGAAGAACTGGAAGAAAAATGGAATTCCGCTCGTCAGGAAGCCGGTGCTGCATTCGGAAATGACGGAATGTATCTGGAAAAATACATTGAAGAACCCCGCCACATTGAAATTCAGATTGTGGGCGACCAATACGGAAAAGCCTGCCACCTCTCAGAACGCGATTGCTCCGTTCAGCGCAGACACCAGAAACTGACCGAAGAAACTCC
Organism: Chitinophaga pinensis; assembly: GCA_945861685.1. GTDB lineage: Bacteria > Bacteroidota > Bacteroidia > SXHM01 > SXHM01 > SXHM01. The sequence continues at coordinate 18,048 of CAMAVO010000036.1, forward strand.
TTCACCATTTATGACCGATGAGCTTCGCGATAAAATGGGCGAAGCCGCTATCAAAGCAGCGCTTGCAGTGAAATACGAAGGCGTTGGAACAGTTGAATTTTTGGTTGACAAGCATCGCAATTTCTATTTCATGGAGATGAACACTCGTATTCAGGTGGAGCATCCCATTACCGAAGAGGTAATCAACTACGACCTTATCCGCGAGCAGATTTTGGTTGCTGCCGGTGTTCCCATCAGCGGAAAAAATTATTTTCCGCAACTGCACGCCATCGAGTGCCGCATCAATGCCGAAGACCCTTATAAAGATTTCCGTCCTTCACCGGGTAAAATCATAAACTTCCATGCCCCCGGGGGACACGGAGTCCGCATAGACACCCACGTTTATGCAGGTTACACCATTCCTTCCAACTACGATTCAATGATTGCCAAAGTCATCACCGTAGCCCAAACCCGTGACGAAGCCATTGCAAAAATGAGCCGCGCTCTTGGCGAATTTGTCATCGAAGGCGTTAATACAACCATCCCCTTCCACATCAAATTAATGAAGGACGAGCGCTATATCTCAGGAAACTATACTACCAAGTTCCTCGAAGATTTTAGCATGGAGGATTGAGAACCCCCTTTCGGGCTTAATTTTTATCTCCCCGTTTCAGAAGTAATCATTTGTTGGCTAGAAGCAAGTAAAACTGTTTCAGAAGCAATCACTTCTTGATTAGAAGCAATTGGAATTCTAATTCCTATTACTTCTGACTTCATTCCTATTGCTTCTAACTCCGTTCCTATTGCTTCTGACTTCGTTCCTATTGCTTCTATCTCCATTTCTATTACTTCTGATTTTATTCCTATTGCTTCTAACTTCATTCCTGTTGCTTCTGACTTAGTTCTGATTGCTTCTGCCTATAAGAATGATATATTTTGCATGTTTTTGGTAAAAAAGAAAGAAAAAATCTGTTTTTCGTAGCAAACTTAAAAACCTGTGTTTCATCCCATGTGGAATAAATGCTTAACACAAGGTACAAGAAAGATTAATAGAAACCTCTACTTAAAACACCCCGATTTTTCTGCTATCTTTGCGCTCCTTAAATAAAAACCATGTCAAAATTCTTCAGACCCGGAAAGCCGGGCGGTAGCAGCAGTAACGAAAAACGCGGTGACGGAAAACCGTTCAATAAAAAACCTTCCGGTCGCGGAAGCGATAAACCCACAAGCCGCAAAGAATTTGATGCCTGGAAAAATCGTTCCGATTCAGATGCGCCTAAAGATGAAAGTAAATCATCAGACAAACCTAAATCACGCTTTGGCGATAAACCGTTCAAAAAATCATTTGACAAGCCCGCAGGAAAAAGACCATTCAAACGCGATGATGATAAACGAGGTGGAGATTTCAAACCAAAAAGCGATAGACCTTTTTCACCGGGCAAAGAATCTGATCAGTGGAGAAAACGCGCTCCCCGCAAAGATGATGTTGAAGACTTTGGTGCAGCAGAAGACAAACCTTCAAAATCATCACCTTCTTTCGGTCGTCCTTACGATGCTAAAAAGAAATATCAAAGCAAGAAAAAATTCACCAAAGGCAACTTTGGTCAGCAAGTTGAAAAAGCACCTTCCGATTTAATTCGTCTCAATAAATACCTTGCCAATGCAGGCGTATCATCAAGGCGCGAAGCAGATAAATTGATTGAAAGCGGAGTAGTAACCGTAAACGGAAAAGTAATTACCGAACTGGGCTATAAAATTTCTCCGGGCGATGAAGTAAAATTCGGTGGAGCTATTCTGCGCAAAGAAAAATCGGTTTACATTCTACTCAACAAACCCAAAGATTACATCACCACCAGCAAAGACCCGCAGGAACGCAGAACTGTGATGCACCTTATTGAAGGAGCCTGCAAAGAACGCGTTTACCCTGTAGGAAGATTAGATAGAATGACAACAGGTCTGCTGCTCTTCACCAACGATGGAGAAGTTGCA
>CAMAVO010000037.1 GCA_945861685.1 Chitinophaga pinensis
CGATTTATTTTATCTATTACCTACAACCCAACGCCACCCCTTAGAGAATACATTAGGATTTAGTTTAGGTTTTAAAATGAATTTTGAAGACAAGAAAAAACCGTTTAAGGAAAATTAAAAAAGCAAATGGCAAAAATCCGCACCGGCTTCGGCTTTGATGTTCACCAACTGAGAGAAGGACACCCCTTTTGGCTGGGCGGCATACAAATACCCCACACCCACGGTGCTTTTGGTCATAGTGATGCCGATGTGCTTATTCACGTTATCTGCGATGCCCTGCTGGGCGCAGCTAACATGCGCGATATTGGTTTTCATTTCCCCGATACCGCTGGCGAGTTCAAGAATATTGACAGCAAAATTCTGCTGAAAAGAGTAGTAGAATTGATTACCGAAAAAGGCTACACCATAGGCAATATAGACAGCACCATTTGCCTGCAACGCCCCAAAATAAATCCGTTTATTCCTGAAATGAAACGGGTGTTGGCTCAGGTAATGGGTATATCGGAAGAAGACCTTTCCATTAAAGCCACCACCACCGAAAAACTGGGCTATGTAGGCCGTGAAGAAGGGGTTTCGGCATATGCAGTGGTGTTGATAGAGAAAAAATCTGAAGCATGAAAAGACTAAGCCTCACCATAGAGTATTTAGAATACGAAAGCATTGATGAACTCAGTGCCGAAGACAAAAGCCTGATGCAGCAGGCGCATGAAGCGGGAAACACAGCATATGCTCCATACTCTAATTTCAGCGTTGGGGCAGCCGTTTTACTTGAAAACGGTGTTATTGTAAAAGGCAGCAATCAGGAAAACGCGGCCTATCCAACTGGCTTGTGTGCAGAGCGGGTTGCCATATTTTCTGCTGCTGCGCAATTTCCGGGGGTTGCTTTTAAAACGATAGCCATCACGGCAAAGTCGTCCAAAATTTCGGTTAGCAATCCGGTAACGCCTTGTGGCGGTTGCCGTCAGGCAATTTCGGAATACGAGGTGCTGTATAATAAGCCCATCCGCTTCTTATTAATGGGCGAAACCGGAAAAGTGCTGGAACTTAAAAACGTGGGAAGCCTTTTACCGCTGCGCTTTGAAGCAAAAAATGCTTTTCATGCAGGTTAATTTTCATAACAACACACTATTATCATCCAAACCAACGTTAAGAAATCTATAAGTTGATACTAATCATGCCTGTGGTGGCATATTAATTGTCAAATACCTTTTACATTTACCCAAAATTTAAAAACCATGAAAAACACAAAATCAATTCTGCTCCTTGCCATCTTCAGTATTGCAGGAGCAACCCTTTTCTCGTCTTGTTTTAAAAACAGAAACAATGCACAACTTGATGCCAACATTGAGCAGCACAACAAAGATGCAAACGAATACAAAGGTCAGTTAGACCAAACCGACAACGACATCAACAATGCGTTGAGCGATATTCCTGCATTCGGCAAAAATGAAAGCGGTCTGGAAATCTTCTCCAGCCCACTTTGCGGTTGCACCATCGACTCAACCGACATTGCCAACAAAATTCTGTATTTCAACTTTGATGGTCTTACACCTTGCTTCTCTCCATCTGTAACCCGTTCAGGACAAATTAAAGTAGAGCTGACCAGCGGCAACTACTGGCGCGATGCTGGTGCGGTGCTTACCGAGACCTTTACCAATTACAAAATCACCCGCCTGAGCGATAATAAATCCATTATGTTCAATGGTGTTAAAACACTGGAGAACATTAACGGTCACGATTGGTTAGGCTTTATTCTCAGCACATCTTCATTCAGCTACCGCGAGCGTGCTTTTAACATTGATGTAACGTTTGACAATAACGAACATGCTACCTGGAACAGTGCCCGCACTACCGAGTGGAGCTATGTTCAGCAAGTCGGTAATATTCCTGCAAACATTTCTTTTGAAGCAAACGGAGATACCACTCTTAATGGTTTCAATACTGTTGACTCATGGGGAACCAATCGTTTCGGAAGCCCTTTCACTACTTATTACAATACTCCTATTTTCTCGAACACCTACTGCGGTTTATGGAGATTTAAATCAGGTGAATTGGTTCACAGTGTTGACAGCAACGAGTTCACACTTACACTAGGTGTTGACCAGAACGGAAACCCTTCTACACTTAATTGCGCTTATGGTTTTAAAGTGGAATGGACCAACGGCAACAACAGCTACGATGTGGTGTTAAGCTACTAAGACTGCTCAACGACAATAGATGGATAAAGCCCTGCCAAAAGCTGGGCTTTATCTTTTTTAGTGTTTTAACATCGAATCAAAAACTATTTTTGCGTCTTATTGTTTTAGAAGCCAATGAAAACTCTGCGCAACGTTATAATTTTTGTTCTTGTAATTGCAGTTCTTGTAATTATAAAATTAAAATTCTTTCCAGGCAATACACCACAGGTAATGCCTCAGCAACAAGGAAAGCCGCAAGCTGTAACGGTTACTGCATACATTGTAAAACCAGAGAAATTAAACAACAAGATTTACATTTCGGGAACACTGCTCTCCAATGAAGAGGTAACGTTGATGCCCGAAGTAGCAGGGAAAGTTTTATCCATTGCATTTAAAGAGGGAAGTGCGGTTAAAAAAGGTGATTTACTCGTGAAAATAAATGATGACGACTTGCAGGCGCAATTGAAGAAACTGCAATTGCAGGAAAAATTAGCATCAGAAAAAGAAGCGCGTCAGAAAAAGTTATTTGCTATTAATGGTATCAGTCAGGAAGAATATGATGCTTCACTTACACAACTAAATTCATTTGCAGCAGACATTGAAGTGCTGAAAGCACAAATTGCAAAAACACAAATCACTGCACCTTTTAACGGAATAGTTGGTTTGAAAAATATAAGTGAAGGAAGCTATGTAATGCCCGGAACACCCATAGCAACTATGCAACAAAGCGACCCGATGAAACTTGATTTTTATGTTCCTGAAAAATATGTTTCGCTGGTAAAGGTGAACGGCAAACTTACTTTCACCACCGAAGTTGGAAATGTAAAGCATGATGCTGTTGTAATGGCTATTGAACCCAAAGTAGATGCTGCAACCCGCACCATACAGGTGCGTGCAAAAACAGAAAATAAAAGTGGCAATTTATTTTCAGGTTCCTTTGTAAGAATTGAATTTTCACTGGAAGAAACCGAAGACGCATTGATGATACCAACAGAATCCATTATCCCAATTCTGAAAGGACAGAAAGTATTTGTGAGCCGCGGAGGAAAAGCAGAAGAAGTAAAAGTTGAAACTGGTTTGCGCAGCGAAAACAAAGTGCAGATATTAAGCGGTTTGGTTGCAGGTGATACTGTAATTGCAACAGGAATTATGCAGTTGAAATCAGGAAGCCTTCTGAATATTTCATCCATTAAAGATTAGCGGAATCCTGTGAGCAGCCTTTCCACCATCAGTATTCAGCGTCCTGTTCTTGCTATTGTAATGAACCTGATAATCCTGTTGTTCGGGTTTATCGGCTATAAATATTTAGGGGTGCGCGAGTATCCTTCCATTGACCCACCAACCATTACGGTGCGCACCAATTATCCCGGTGCAAATGCCGATGTAATTGAAGCAGAAATTACCGAGCCGCTGGAAAAAATGATCAACGGAATTGAAGGTATCCGTTCTATTTCATCATCTAGCAATCAAGGCTCCAGCGTTATCACCGTTGAGTTTGAGTTAGGAGAAAATCTGGAAGCTGCTGCAAACGATGTGCGCGATAAAGTGGCGCAAGCTGTGCGCAATCTGCCCCGCGATATTGACGGAATGCCGGTGGTAACAAAATCAGACGCAAACTCTGATGCTATTCTTTCCATGACCATTCAAAGTGATTCGCGCTCGCATCTGGAGGTAAGTGACTATGCTGAAAATGTGATTGCACAACGCCTGCAAACAATTCCCGATGTGAGTAACGTGCAAATCTGGGGACAAAAAAGATATTCGATGCGCATCTGGATTGAGCCTGCAAAGTTGGCAGCTTACGGACTTACACCTATTGACGTAAAGTTGGCACTTGACCGCGAGAATGTGGAACTGCCATCCGGAAAAGTAGCAGGAGATAACACTGAACTCACGGTAAAAGTGCTGGGGCGATTGACCAACGAAGAAGAGTTCAACAACCTCATCATCAAAAATGAAAGCGACCGCCCCGTTCGTTTAAAAGATATTGGTCATGCAGAACTCGGAGCAGAAAATGAAGAAACCATGTTGCGCCAATCGGGAGTTCCCATGATTGGTTTGGGTGTTGTGCCGCAGCCCGGAGCAAATTACATTGACATTGCCGATGAGTTTTATAAACGCTACGAGCAGATAAAAAAAGATTTGCCGGGTGATTACAAAGTAAATATTGCGATGGACAACACCACGTTTGTAAGGCTTTCCATTGTTGAGGTAGAGGAAACACTGATGATTGCTATCGGTCTTGTTATCCTGATTATTTTTCTCTTTTTCCGCGACTGGGTTGTTGCTATTCGTCCGCTGATCGACATTCCGGTTTCACTGGTGGGAACTTTCTTTGTGATGTATCTTTTTGGTTTTTCCATTAATGTTTTAACGCTGCTTGCTATTGTATTGGCAACAGGCTTGGTAGTGGATGACGGAATTGTTGTTACTGAGAATATTTTCAAAAAAATTGAACAAGGCATGTCGCCCATGGAAGCTGCTATCAAAGGTTCGAACGAAATATTTTTTGTCATCATTTCAACGTCTGTTACGCTGGCAGCCGTGTTTCTCCCGATTATTTTCTTAGAAGGTTTTGTAGGTAAATTGTTTCAGGAATTCGGAATTGTGCTGGCAACTGCCGTTCTTATTTCTGCTTTTGTTTCGCTTACACTTACGCCTATGCTCAACGCACATCTGCTGCGGAAAGGCAACAAACACAATCGCTTTTACGAAGCCACCGAGCCGTTTTTTACAGGCATGGTTGACAGCTACAGCAATTCGCTGAAAGGCTTTATGACCAAGCGTTGGTTGTCTCTGATAATTTTGGTTGTTGCCGGTGGAATGATTTTCTTCTTCGGCAAAAACATAAAATCAGAACTTGCTCCGCTGGACGACCGCAGTTGGTTTCGCATCATGGCTACAGCTCCCGAAGGTTCTTCTTATGAATACACCGATAACTATGTGATGAAGCTCACACAATTCGTGAACGATTCAATTCCTGAGAAAAAAGTTTTACTCACTGTTACTGCCCCCAACTTTACAGGCTCGGGTGCCGTGAACACAGCTTTTGTGCGACTGAAATTAACTGACCCTGACGAGCGCGAACGCTCGCAACAAGAGATTGCAGATTACGTTTCAAAAATCACGCGCGGCTTTCCCGAAGCAAAAACATTTGTGATACAGGAACAAACTATTTCGGCAGGTGGCGGACCGCGCGGTGCGCTGCCCGTGCAGTTTGTTTTACAGGCACCTAATTTTCAAAAGTTGCAGGAAAAACTTCCGCTGTTTCTTGCTGAGGTTGCAACCAATCCAACCTTCGGTGGAATTATGGATGTGAATTTAAAATTCAATAAACCCGAACTGAATATTATTCCTGACCGCGAGAAGGCAAACAATGTGGGCGTTTCGGAATTAGATATTGCGCAGACCTTGCAATTCGCGTTGAGCGGACAACGCTTTTCTTACTTCACCATGAACGGAAAACAATATCAGGTAATCGGACAAATGAGCCGCGAAAACCGTGACGAACCGCTTGACCTGAAATCAATTTACGTGAGAAACAACAAAGGTGTGCTGATACAAATGGATAATCTGGTGAACGTTGAAGAACACAGCAGTCCGCCACAGTTGTATCACTATAACCGCTACCAGAGCGCAACTGTTTCGGCAGGGCTTGCCCCCGGAAAAACAATTGCTGACGGTATTAATGCCATGCGCGAAATTCAGGCAAAAATTCTTGACGAATCTTTTTCCAGTTCCCTCACCGGACCTTCACGCGATTTTGAAGAAAGTTCGTCTAACATTCTGTTCGCATTTGTGCTTGCACTCGTTTTGATTTATCTGATTTTAGCAGCGCAGTTCGAAAGTTTTGTTGACCCTTTTATCATCATGCTCACTGTTCCGCTGGCAATTGCAGGTGCTTTGCTTTCACTGTGGTATTTCAATCAAACGCTGAATATTTTCAGTCAGATCGGGATCATTATGTTGATTGGTCTGGTAACCAAAAACGGAATTCTGATTGTGGAGTTTGCCAACCAGTTGAAAGAGCAAGGCAAGAGCGTGAAAGAAGCAATTCACGAAGCTGCTGCCGCACGTTTGCGCCCTATTCTGATGACCAGTCTTGCCACTGCTTTGGGCGCATTACCGATTGCATTGGCCTTGGGCGCAGGCGCTAAAAGCCGCAGGAGCATGGGTATTGTGGTGATTGGCGGATTGATGTTTTCGCTCATGCTCACGCTCTATGTTATTCCCGCAATTTACTCCTACCTGTCAAGAGATAAGAAACATGAAGAGGCTTAGTATAATCGCAATTTTGGCTTTTGTTTTTGCGGGAAACATTTTCGCGCAGGAAAATTTGACGCTTGAAAAAGCAATTGAACTGGCACTGAAAAACAATCATTCCATTTTGATTTCGCAGGGCGAAAAACAAATTGCCGCCAATGATGCAACCGTTGGAAACGCAGGCATGATGCCGCAGGTAAGCTTTAATGCTTCGGGAACGTATGCCGCCAATAACACCGACCAGAAATTTGCCACCGGAACGGAAGTAAGCCGCAAAGGAGCCGTTTCTACAGGCGTTGCAACGGGTGTTGCACTCAACTGGACTTTGTTTGACGGCATGAGAATGTTTGCCACCTACGACAAGTTGAAAACCTTTGACGCCATGAGCGAAATCAATCTGAAAATAGCGATTGAAAACACCGTTGCCGAAATCATGAACGCCTATTATGCACTGGCAAAACAAAAACAATTGCTGGCCACCATTGCAAGCAGTTTAGCCTTGTATGAAGAGCGGGTAAAAATTGCAGAAGCAAAATGGAAAATTGGTTCGGGTTCCAAGTTGGATTACCTGCAGGCAAAGGTGGATATGAATGCGCAGAAATCGAATCAACTGCGGCAACAAAATGTTTTTGCCGAACAAAAAATTGCGCTGAACAAATTACTGGCACAGCCTGTTGACAAAGATTTTGATGTGGACGAAACGATTGACATCATATATCAACCCGCTTACAGCGATTTGAAAACTTCCGTGATCAATCAGAATAACAGCTTGCAGTATTTGCAGAAAAACATTTTCGGAAATGAATTTGCGTTGCGCGAAATGCGCTCGCAGCGCTACCCGCGTTTGCTGCTGAATGCCAACTACAATTTTTCGAACACACAAAATCAGGCGGGCATTGTGCTTTCGAATCAAATGCTCGGGTTTAACGGGGGGCTGTATCTGAGCTGGAATATCTATAACGGCAGCAATGCCTCGCGACAAATAAAAAATGCGCAGGTGGCGGTAAACAATTCGCAACTGCTGTTTGATGAACTTAAATTTTCGGTGGAGAGCAGTGTGCTGCGCGCTTTTAATACGTTTATGAATGCACAGCAGATACTGAAACTGGAAGAAGAAAATTATACGCTGGCAAAAGAAAATGCCGATGTGGCATTGGAAAGTTTCCGCCTCGGTGCTATTAACACCTTGCAGGTAAAAGAAGCGCAAAACAGTTTGGATGCCGCCTCGGTGCGCTTAGTTAATGTGCGCTACGAAGCCAAAGTTGCAGAAACGGAGTTGATGCGGTTGAACGGGGCATTGGTGAAGTAGAATTTACGAATTCGTAAATTCACGCAATCTCTTTTTTTCATGGTTGGCGATTCCCTCATCCTGTTCATAGACATGAACAGCTTTTTTGCCACCTGCGAGCAGCAGGTAAATTATTATTTGCGCAACCGCCCGGTGGCGGTATGCGTGTATCCCGGCAAATACGGTTGCGTAATAGCGCCCAGCATAGAGGCAAAGAAGTTTGGCGTAAAAACAGGCATGCGCCTGAATGAGGCGGTAAAACTTTGTCCCGATTTAATTCCCTTAGAAACACACCCGCCCCGCTACCGCGAGTTTCATGTGGGCATTATGAAAATTTTGCGCAGCTATTGCGAAGAGGTGTATCCCAAAAGCATTGACGAGGCAATGGTTGATTTAACAACCTACAAACACATTTACAAAGACCCGCTGAAACTAGCCAGAGAAATAAAGCAGCGCATCCGCAAAGAAGTGGGTGATTACCTGCAATGCAGCATAGGCATTGCGCCCAACGCTTTTCTTGCCAAGCTGGCCACCGACTTGCAAAAGCCCGATGGACTGGTTACTATTTTTCCTGAAAACATTGACGAAGTTTTGTCAAAACTGCAGCTTACCGATTTGCCCGGAATTGCCGGAGGCCTCTCGGCACAACTCATCAAAGCAGGTATAAAAACTCCGCTGGAATTGCGCTATGCCTCATCGGATAAATTAAGGGCAGCACTGAAAAGCGTGGTTGGAATTTATTGGCACGACCGTTTGAATTTCAAAGAAGTGGATATTGATTTTCACGAATACAAAACCATGCAGGCCATGCGCCAGGTTTCGGCATCGCAACGGCAGAATGTGCAAACGATGGAAAATCTGCTCGTCTCTTTATGTATGATGTTAGAGAAACGCATGGTAGGTCAGGGCGTGTATGCAAAAGACATAACCGTATTCATTAACTACGAAGACAACAAAGTGTGGAGCGACCGCATTCATGCCGGAAGTCCCGTGCAGGAAGGCACAAAAATTCTGGACCTCATTAAAGCGCGCATGAAAAAATTCCGCGAAACCCACCATTCCGATGCGCTGATCAACACGCATATTTCGGCAATGGGCGTAACGGTTTCAAAGTTTGTGCCTGCCGATGCACTGGTGCTGGATTTATTTGAAGACACGGTGAAACAGGATAAGCTGCGCCAAACGGTTTACAACCTGAAAGACAAATTCGGTTACGACAAACTGCTGAAAGCAATTGAACTGAGTGACGATAATATAATGAGTGATGTTATCGGTTTTGGTTCGGTGAAAGATATGTACGACAAGAGCAATCCTACGGTGGTGTAAATGCTGTTGAAAAACACTTTTCCCTGCTATTTGTTGTAGGTAACTAAAATCTATCTTTGCGCAGTTTTTCAAAATCCCCTACCTTAAAATGACACAAGATTCTTTCTTCTACCGCCACACCGGACCCCGCAAAACCGACACCGAAAAAATGCTTTCGGTAATTGGCGTTGACTCCATTGAAACCCTCATCAGCGAAACTGTTCCGGCAGGTATCCGTCTGAAAAAGCCACTGAACCTGCCTGCTCCTATGAGCGAGTACGATTATGCAGCACACATTAACGAAGTGGGCGGAAAGAACAAAGTTTTTAAAACCTATATCGGGCAAGGATATTACAATACCATTATTCCCGCTGCTATCCGCAGAAATGTTTTGGAAAATCCTGGCTGGTACACTGCTTACACACCTTACCAGGCCGAAATTGCACAGGGAAGATTGGAAGCGCTGCTGAATTTCCAAACCATGGTTTCGGATTTAACAGGTTTGCCCATGGCAAATGCATCATTGCTGGATGAAGCCACTGCTGCTGCCGAAGCGATGATTATGTTTTACAACACCCGCGAAAAAGAAGTGAAGCAACGCGATGCGAAAGCATTTTTTGTTTCGGCAAATATTTTTCCGCAAACCATAGATGTGTTGCGTACACGCAGCAAGCCATTAGGCATTGAACTGATTGTGGGCGATGAACACAATTTCAGTTTTCATGATAATGTGTTTGGTACTTTGCTGCAATATCCCGCTGCCGATGGTTCGGTGAATGATTACAAAACCTTCACCGAAACTGCACACGCAAAAGGAATTAAAGTAGCTGTTGCTTCTGATTTATTGAGTTTGGTTTTATTAACTCCTCCCGGAGAATGGGGCGCTGATGTGGTTCTTGGAAACAGCCAGCGCTTTGGCGTTCCCATGGGTTATGGCGGTCCGCACGCAGCATTTTTTGCAACGAAAGATGAGTTTAAACGCAGCTTACCCGGAAGAATTATCGGTGTTTCTATAGATGCCGCTGGTAATTCTGCATTGCGCATGGCACTGCAAACGCGTGAGCAGCATATCCGCAGAGATAAAGCAACTTCCAACATTTGCACAGCGCAAGCGTTGTTGGCGGTAATGGCAAGCATGTACACCGTTTACCATGGCCCTGAAGGCTTGAAACGCATTGCAGGAAATGTTCACTCACTAACTTCATTACTTGCAGCGGAATTAGAAAAACTCGGCTACAAAATTGAAAACAAAACATGGTTTGATACTATTACTTTTTCGTTGCCGGCACAAACCAATCCTACAGCTATAAAAGAAGCAGCGGAAAATAATCACATCAATTTCCGTTATGACGAAAACAACAAGCTTGGTATCAGTTTAGATGAAACCACATCGGAACAAGATGTGGCGGCAATTATTGCTTTGCTGGCAGAAGTGGTTGGAAAGACACCGGCAGCGCTTGATCCCTCAGAAATAAAATCACCTCTTACCGAAGCGATTGCAAGAACAAGCACCTTTTTAACGCACCCGGTTTTCAATACCTATCATTCTGAATCGGAAATGATGCGTTACATCAAAAAGCTGGAGAACCGCGATTTATCGCTGACGCACTCTATGATTTCATTGGGCTCATGCACCATGAAACTGAATGCAGCAAGTGAATTGTATCCGATTACCAATCCTTCATTTGCAGACATGCATCCATTTGCCCCAGTTTATCAGGCAAAAGGATATCATTTGGTTTTTGATGAATTAGAAAAAGCATTGTGCGAAATCACAGGGTTTTCAGCTGTTTCATTGCAACCTAATTCAGGTGCACAAGGCGAATATGCCGGACTGATGGTGATTGCAAAATACCATGAAAGCCGTGGCGATACACACCGCACCATTTCATTGATACCGCAATCGGCACACGGCACCAACCCTGCAAGTGCAGTAATGGCGGGCATGGAAGTGGTAGTTGTAAAATGTGATGACAATGGAAACATTGACCTCAACGATTTAAAAGCAAAAGCAGAACAGCACAAAGACAAACTCTCGTGCCTGATGGTAACGTATCCATCTACACATGGTGTGTTTGAAGAAACCATAATAGAATGCAATAAAATTATCCACGCAAATGGCGGACAGGTTTACATGGATGGGGCGAACATGAACGCACAGGTTGGATTAACTTCTCCCGGAAATATAGGTGCGGATGTTTGTCACCTGAATTTGCATAAAACATTTGCTATTCCGCATGGCGGTGGCGGTCCCGGCATGGGACCAATCGGAGTGGCTGCACACCTTGCTCCTTTCCTGCCCGGACATGCTGTTGTAAAAACTGGCGGAAGCCAGGCAATCAATGCTGTTTCTGCAGCTCCCTGGGGAAGCTCACTTATTCTTTTGATTTCTTACGGATACATAAAAATGCTGGGCGGACAAGGCGTTACCGACTCAACAAAAATTGCCATCCTCAGCGCGAATTACATCAAAACAAGATTAGAAAAACATTACCCTGTTTTATATCAGGGCAATAAAGGTCATTGTGCACACGAAATGATTTTGGATTGCCGTGATTTCAAAAAAGATTCACACGTTGAAGCAGGAGATATTGCCAAAAGACTTATGGATTATGGGTTTCACGCACCAACCGTTTCTTTTCCCGTTGCAGGAACATTGATGATTGAGCCAACAGAAAGTGAATCGAAAGAAGAACTTGACCGTTTTTGCGAAGCCATGATCTCCATCAAAAAAGAGATTGATGAAATAGCTTCAGGCAAAGCGGATATCAATGATAACGTTCTAAAAAATTCGCCTCACACAGCAAAAGAAGTAGTGAGTGATAACTGGCAACATTCTTATTCCAGAAACAAAGCAGCTTATCCGTTAAAATGGATTGCCGATAATAAGTTCTGGCCACCAGTAAGCCGGGTTGACAATGCTTATGGCGACAGAAATTTAGTTTGTGCCTGCTTGCCGATTGAAGAATATATGACTGAGGAACAGGCAGTATAAAATTTGATTGCATCATTGTTAAAAAATAGTTTGAAGTTATAAAAAATGTTAATTTTGCATTAAATAATTCACACAATCTATAAACCTTAATTTTAAAAAATGAAAAAACTTTACACACTTGCATTAGCTCTTGGAATTGCAGGAATGGCAAATGCACAAAAAATTTCAACCACTGTTCCTTTAAACAACCGTCTTGACCGCACAACATCGGGTGTAAGAACACCAACGGATACACTTGGTTTAGATGCTTTCTTCCAAGGTACACCAACTCTTAACACATCACAAGGTGGTGGTTATGTAAATGGTAACAATGGTTATGAAGATAAACAAAAAGCACAGGTTTACCTACTTTCAACAGGAACTTTAATTGAAGAAGTTATTTTCTGGTTTGGAGGGAAAGAAAATACTTCTGGCAACTCTAACTCTAAAGTTGTAGCTAAAGTTTACGCAGCTGACGGAACAGGAACTACAACTGCAGGCGCAGGACAAGCTGGCGCTCCTGGAACAGTTCTTGCATCGGTAGATGTATTTGTGACTGACATTGATACAGCTGGAAATTTTACAGTTGCTGCTCTGCCTTCTCCACTCTTTGTTGGGGCTGATTTTGCTGTTGGTTTTGATGTTACTACACTTGCTGCGGGAGATACAGTTGGGTTAGTTGCAACTGCTGATGGGGATGCCGGACAAACAGAATTAGCCTGGGAACAGTGGAGCGATAATGCATGGCACACTCTTTTTGAAGCATGGCCATTAGATATTGATTTGGCAATCTGGCCTGTAGTTGATAACAACTCTGCAAGTATTGATGACGAAGGTTTCTTTGACGGAATCAAATTAGGTCAAAGCCAGCCAAACCCTGCAGGTTCTGAAACTACAATTCAATATGAGTTGCAGAACAATGCAAGCGTTACTTTTGAAATGTATGATGTAACAGGCAAAAAAGTTCTTTCAATGAACGAAGGCGCTCAGAACAAAGGGAAACACAGTATAAACCTTACAACTGAAAAAATTGCAAGCGGAACATACTACTACTCTTTGAAAGCTGACAACAACAGAATTACTAAAAAACTGGTTGTAGCTAAATAATCAAGGCGAGCCAATAAATAAAAAGTCCTCACGCCTTAAAAACGTGGGGACTTTTTAATTGAGATTAAAAAAGCATTACTTTTATCCATCCTAATTAATACTAAAACATCTACTAAATGAAAAAAATCTTTACCTCAATCAGTTTTATTATTGCTGCTGTCTTCTCAGGCTTTGCGCAGAACGACACACTTTTATTTGAAAACTTTCAGAAAGACACCTTAGATCAGATTCTTGTTGGATTTCCAACAGAAGAGAATCTATACCCAAACTGGGTGGATTATGATTTAGACGGTATGGCTGATGGAAGCGGAGGCACAACCCCAAGGCCTGATGAATGGTTTCCTGTATATGCATTTGCACTTGCAGACTCTTTTTACATGCCTGGTGTTTACACAGATTCTCTGAACGTTGTAATGGGCAGCAATTCATGGACCAACGATGCATCAACACCTGTTGCAAATTATCTGGTTACTCCTAAAATATTTATTAGTGATGGACAGGCAATTCTAAGATGGAAATCAGCTCCATTTCAAACCCCACGTTATCTTGACGGTTACGCTGTTGTTGTTTCCACTTCAGGTAATGAGGACTATCAGTTTACTGATACATTAGCACGTTTCGCTGAGTTTGATTCTGCAACAAACTTAGATGATACAACAACATACACATTTTCACCAGGCTGGAGACATACATTGCTTGAAGATAATGGTGGTGACATCTTACGTTACAGAGGAATCTTGCAGGAATGGGAAGTTTCTCTTGCATCTTATGAGGGCATGAGTATTCATATTGCATTTATCCATAATTCACATGATGACAACCTGATTTCAATTGATGATGTTCTTGTTCTTGGAACAGGCAATGTTGGTATCAACGATAAAGTTGCAAACGAATTGACTTTAGCGCTTAACCCAAACCCTGCAAAAGATATGATGCAGGTAAATTATTATTTGAATAATACTGCATCAGTAACAAGCACTGTTTATGACATTAACGGGAAACTTGTTGACTCAAAACACAGAGGAATGCAGTTAGCCGGAAATCAGCAATTCAACTACAACACAAGTAATCTTGAGGCCGGTTCTTATTTCTTTACTCTTGAAACAGGCAAAGAAAAAATCACTCAGAAATTTGTTGTTATAAAGTAAATTCAAATTTCTTTCAATAAAAAAGGGGACAAAATTTGTCCCCTTTTTTATTGTTGTAAACTCAAACTATTTCTTTACAAACCTCAGGTTTTCGACAAATGTTTTTCCTGAAACTCTGCAGAAATAAATTCCGGGAGTTAATGATTCTGTTTTAAGTGTGATGTGTTTCAGTGCTGGCGAGGTATATGATTCCTGAACTGAATAAACTTCTCTTCCCGCAACATCAAGAATTGAAGCAGTAATTATTTCGTTATCCGTTCCTGCAAAATCCAGCGTAATCGTTTCATCAGCAGGATTAGGAAACAGATTGATTCGGTGGTTTGAATTTTCTGTAATTCCGCTTGGGTTAAACGTAATCAGGAAACTCATATCAAGGTGATAGAAGCCTGCGTTCCATGCAGTGCCTGGAATATAGCTTCCGTTCCAGCCATTAGTGTTAGTATTATAACGCACATCAGTAGTGGCACATAATTGATTGTTGTAATACATAGGCTCTAAATTGAAATCATTATCTCTGTATTCATAAACAACAAAAGCATTTCGCTGAACTGAAGGTGCAGGTTCAAGATATACATCAATTGTATCACCTGTATTAAATTGATTTCCCGGAATGTAGGTTATAGTTGCACCTACTTTTTCATTAGCATTAACAGGAATATTAACAGGAAACTTTAAAAACCCTTGTGTTGCTGAAATAGTATCAGCATTAGTAAGCAGGTAAGTATACTCCTGCGTGAAATTTGTTCCGGTTCTTGTTTGATAATCATAATCAACGCTTGCATAAGATGCGCCTGAGGTCCACATGGGATCAGGTTGAAAAGTAATATTGTCATTTTCATAAACCTGCACTTTCAGCGTATCAGGTGCAGAATCCTGAAAACGAAAATAGCGGTAAAAGAATCCGATTGAATCTA
Source organism: Chitinophaga pinensis (assembly GCA_945861685.1). Classification (GTDB taxonomy): domain Bacteria; phylum Bacteroidota; class Bacteroidia; order SXHM01; family SXHM01; genus SXHM01. The sequence goes on from CAMAVO010000037.1 coordinate 15,177, forward strand.
ATGTATAAGGCGTAAACTGATTTACTTCCGGACTTAATACAGAAAACAAAGGTCCTACCGGATCAAAAACCTGACCCAGTGAGTGTTTCCAAGGAGAACCAAGTCCGTCACTAAACTCAACTAAAACTGTCGAATCCGGAAATAGAAAATTGCGGAAATAACTCACATCTCCTCCTTCAGCATCAGCAATTTCCCAAATATCTTCTCCGTAATTAAACCAATAGGAAACGTCTCCTCCTGTTGTAGAATTTGAAGAAGGAGTTCGTTCAAACTCAACAGGAATTTCACCCTTAGTGGTTTGAATACTTTGTGACTTCACCTGCACAGTCATATTAATAAGTAGAAGTGTTGTCAGAAAAGTAATTGATAGCTTTTTTAGTTGTAAATGTTTTTTCATGTTGTTGGTTTTAAGGTTAGAACTATTCGTAAAGGTCATTAAAAAAAATCACCTGGCAATTCTGCTTATTGATGATTTAACATTTTTTCAGAAAACTGTTTTAACTTCGGGACGATATGCTGGACGCTCTAAAGCAATTTGACCGCGAACTTTTTCTTCTTATCAACGGCTGCCATTCCGAAAGTGTTGACACTATAATGGTTTTTATAAGCGGAAAATTTTCATGGGTTCCACTATATGTATTTCTGTTGTACCTTATGATTCGCGCATTTCAGAAAAGAGTTCCCTATATTATTGTTGCTGTAATTATTCTAATAACATTAAGCGATCAGGGAAGTGTCATCCTTTTTAAAAATTTATTTCAACGTTTGCGCCCATGTCATGATGAATCAATAAAACAGCTTGTACATTTAGTAAATGGAAGTTGTGGCGGACAATTTGGATTTATTTCTTCTCACGCTGCCAACACAATGGCGCTGTCCGTTTTTGTGTTCTTGCTTCTGAAAAATAATTTTGGAAATAAAATGTCGCTGATTTTTCTTTTTCCGATTATTGTAAGTTACAGTCGCATTTATCTTGGAATTCATTATCCCGGAGATGTTATATGCGGAATGATTTTCGGAGGAATTCTGGGATATTTAATAGCAATATTAACTCAACGGTTAATGCCGCAAAAAATCATACTACATGATTGAAATTTTAGCTGTTTTTATCGGAGGAGGACTAGGGTGTCTTGCCCGCTTTGGTGTTTCAAATGCAATAACAATACTAATAAGTTCAAGTTTGCCGCTTGCCACACTGGTTTCCAATATTGCAAGTTGCCTGATTTTTGGGGCAGGGTTTTATTTTTTTCCGGAAAAAATGGCTGATAACTCAACCTTCAGATTATTACTAATAACCGGATTTTGTGGTGGGTTCAGCACCTTTTCATCGTTCAGTTTCGAAACACTTGAACTTTTCCGCAACGGAAATATCTTTTATGGAATAGCTAACATTTCTGTCAGCATAATTCTATGTTCAGCAATTCTATATTTTTTCGTTTCCGAAAAAATAATTCGTTAATCGTATAATTCAAATTTGATTTCCTTGCGATCATAGCCTATTTTTTGGAGTGTGTCGCGCGCTTGCATAATCATATCCTTCCAGCCGCAGAGATAGAAAACAGCAGGTTGTTTGTTTGCATATAACCTTTCATAAACGCCATGTACATAGCCTTTTTCACCTTCCCAGGTATCGGATAATCGGGAAAGAACCGGATAATAATTAAAGTCAGGGTATTCAGCAGCCAACTCTTCAAACTCTTTGCGATATAGAATATCTTTTTCAAAACGACAGCCAAAAATCAGATTTGTCTTTTTGTCTTTCAGTGTTCCTTTCTGATGTAAATCCTTTAACATAGCTCGGAAAGGTGCGATTCCGGTTCCAGTACAAATAAAACAGATTTCCTTTTCTGGATGTTCTCCCAAGGTAAACTTACCTAATGGTTTTGAGCATTTAACCTTTGTTCCTGGTTTAATAGTCTGCTCATTAAACAAATAGTTGGTCCCCAAACCATCAGGTTTTAATACCACAACCAACTCAAATTCATTATGATTATTTGGGTGTGATGCTATGGAATAGCTGCGGTTATTGATTTTTGCGTTGAGTGGTAAATCAAGCATAACAAACTGTCCTGCTTTGAAAGTAAAATTCTGATGCCCGGTAACTCTAAAGAAAAAACGTTTAACCGAATCGGTTTCGTCTAATATTTCGATTATCTCTGAATCGAAAAATTCATATGCCATTTTCAATTGTTTTGAATGGCAAAAATGCTAAGAAAAAAATGATTTAAATGAAAAACTTATTTCTAAGTTATTAAGAAAAGGAAGATTTTCAGGAAAGGACTTTAACCTTTAACTGGCCACCTCCTGCTGAGCAATTTGCTCTTACAGACACGTATTTTGAAATAATCATTTGCCCTTCATCATAATTCTGCCATACTTCAAATTCGCCTTTTTTTATTTGCAGATTTACACGGGCACAAGGAGTTTGGTTATCTGTAACAATGATGCTGCATGGAGCTGGTTCTAGAGAAACGAAAACTTCTGTTTCTGTTCCGTAAGTGTTTCCATTTCCGGTTTCTATCGAGAAAGTATCTGTCAGCACTTCGTTGTATTCCATTGTCATGGTCAGAAATCTTTGTGAGTTAACTATTAATTAAGCTACTTTTTCGTATTGGTATTCGTAGTTGTTATAAGAAGCCAGATTGTAAACCACTCCGTATTCAGTTGACATTCTAACTTTAGAAGTAGAGTCACAGTTGCTGTGTGAATATTCAACTTCATCCCAAATGTCTCTCAACAACTCATCAATAATCTGGCGAAGTGAACCTGCAGCGTTTTGGTTCTGGCCACACTCGATTTCATTGTTCAGTTTAGTGATGAATGGTTTCAGATATTTCATCATGTCTGATGAGAACGCCAGGTTTTCTTTTGGAGTAGTTACCGCTTTTTGGTAAGCAACTTTAAGAGCTTGTAATCTTTCAGCATCTGTGTTTGGTAGTTTTCTGAGTTCCATAATGTGAAGTTTTAAATGTTTACTTGTTTTTCAGAAACCGTTTCGTTGATTTCTGAACCAAAAGTAGCCCCACTATAATGGTATGACAAGGAAGGAAAGCCCCTGATTATGACAAGTGCATCTAGCAGATACTGCTATGTAAAAAAGTGAAACACAGCAACTTAATTACAGTTGCTATGCACCACTATTGACACGGATTAAGGTTATTATTCCGTATTTATTTATTCTTCAGAGCCTGATTTATCAGGTTCTGACATTCCACATTTTCAAATCCGGGTTATATTTTGTTTCCCCCGGGTGAGAAGTTTTTACTTCTCGTTGGTTTCCCAAATGATGTTTGTTGTATTAACACCATTTGCTTTTGCCACACTAACAGCTTGATCTTGTGTGATTGTTTTTGACTGTGCTGAAGTGATTAGGTTCAGGCTTAATAGGATTGCGAGTAAAGTTGCCATGATTTTTTATTTTTTTAGGTTAATTAGTTGATTAACAATTATTTTTCGTTAGTTTCCCAGATGATGTTGCTGGTATTAACTCCGTTTGCTTTTGCTACGGATACAGCTTGATCTTGAGTGATTGTTTTTGATTGTGCTGAAGTGATTAGGTTCAGGCTTAACAGAATTGCGAGTAAAGTTGCCATGGTTTTTTTGTTTTTTAGGTTAGTTATTGATTTCGATTAATTATTATTTTTTGTAGTCTTGTAAATTTTTAGCTTCGATTAACTTGTGTTTCTCTTCGACTAAATTTTGACCAAATATATGGTAGCGAGGGGGCGTTTGTCAAGTAGTTGGTCGAAATTGTCATGTTATATTTTTTAACTTGCTGATTGTCAATAAGAATAATTTCGATTATTTTTTAGGGTTGTGTAGACGAAGGCGTTTATAAAACAGACAAACGTGGGTTATTCTTCGACAGATTTTAAGTTTTTTTAGCTATTAATTATAAACAATCGTTATTTAAAAAATAGGACAAAAAAAGAACTCAAGATTAAATATATTCGGTAAGATTGAAGCCAAATGAAACTGCTTCTACCCTTAATTAAAGCATTGAGACCAGGCGAAATACGCCTTATCAAACACTTTTTAAAACTCGAAAGCAATGCTGAGGTAAAGAAAAGATCTGATTTATTCGAGTTAATTTTATCGGGAAAGGTTCAAACCGATCAGAAAGCTCTAAAAAAGCTTTATAAAACCGGAAAAAATAATTCAGCTTATTCTCATCTAAAAGAAAGACTTAGAAAAGATGTGCTTAATGTCCTTTTTCTTCAGGATGCTTCAAAAAAATTCAGCACCAAATATGCAAATGCCGAGTTTGAATGCCGAAGAAACTATATCCAGGCCGACATTTTAATTGCTCGCGGAGCCTATTTGCCTGCAATAAAAATACTGGAACGAAACCTTCAACTTGCTGATAAATATGAGCTTGCAGCTGAAAAAACGCTTACTCAGCAATTAGCAAGAACAATGACCCACAGAATTAAAAGTGAGAAAAAACTGGAGGATTATAATACAAGCATCCGGAAAAGTCTTGAATTAATGACCGGATTAAACCGAATGGAGGAGATAACACACTATTTCAGTTACCCTCAACTATTTAAGGCGAATA
>CAMAVO010000038.1 GCA_945861685.1 Chitinophaga pinensis
GAACTTGTATTTAGTAAACATCCTCTTCCAATACTGGAGTCAGAGTTAATAACAACCCCAGCCATTATAACTGTTCCCTCTGCAATACTTACATTTTTTCCAATTACTGCTGATGGGTGGATTACACTAATTAAATTTAACCCAAGGTCAAGTGAAGCAACTTTATCATTCATTTTTTTTCTAGTCCAATTGTCACCTACAGCAACTATATAACCTGTAATTTTATGTTTAGCTATAAGATGAGGAATATCCGTCTCACTCCCTAGGACTGGATAGTTATACGTTTCCTCTCCTGATTTTCTAAAACTGTCTATGAATCCGGCTATTGAAAAAAGATTTCCTTTTTCAATGATATCAATTATTACACGAGCATGACCTGATGAACCAATTAAGATAATATTTTCCATCTATGTATTTATAGTTTTATCAATAATATAGTAAGGTCTTTTGCGCGTTTCATCATATATGCGCCAGATATACTCACCAATTATTCCTAACATTATCATAATAAAACCTCCCATTATCAGTAACAAAATTACAATTGGAGCATATCCAGGAAAAGGAGTTTGATGCTTAATTCTTGAATAAATTACAACAATGGAAAATATGAAACCTAATATCGAAACAAAAAGTCCTGTAAGGGACATAGCTCGAATTAATAAATAAGAGGTATTCAGAATCCCATCAATAAAATACTTAACCTTCTTAGAGATAGTCCATTGCGACTTGCCATCAACTCTTTTGACTCTTTGATAGGGAATAAATGAAATTGCAAATCCTAACCATAAAATATCACCTTGTAAGAAACGATTTCGTTCATCTATTTTATTATATTGATCCATCGCTTTCCGGCTCAGAAATATGAAATCAAATCCACCTTCGGGCATATTTTTAATTAATTTTTTCATAATTGAATAAAAAATCTTTGACGTAGTTTCTGCTATCCAATCATCATCGCGTTCTTTTCTATTGCAAATAACCACCTCTGATCCATTTTCCCACTTGGTAATCATTTCTGCTATTAATTCAGGAGGATCTTGCATATCGGCACTCATTATAATACCAGCATCTCCGTTTGCATATTTCATTCCTGCAGCTATTGCAGGCAGCTGACCAAAATTTCTCGAAAATGAAATAATCTTCACACTTTTGTCTAAGTCAGCTAATTCATAAAGTTCTTGAATAGAACCATCACTGGAACCATCATTTACAAAAACAAATTCGCAATTATATTGATTTAGGAACTGCTCAAATAATTCCGAAATTTTTTTATGAGTAGGTTTTAAACTGCCTTTATTTTGGTAAACGGGAATAACAAAAGAGATTAATCGTTTCATGAAATTATTCTTCTTTTATTTTGATAATAAAATTATACCCTTTTGCATCACAGAAACACGAAGTTTCATTCCTCTTCTCAATTTTATTTTCAGGATCATAATTATAGATTTCAGCTGTTTGATAAAGAACAGAGTTCATTGTATATAATGGGTCAAGAATTACGATTTGGGTGCTTTTATCATTTTTGCATTTTTCAAGTAATTCTATTCTATTATCATAACTGATTGCATATGCCTTTGCTTCCGGATAATCGATTCGTATTCTGTCTGCTAAATGAAATATTAGAAGTGACATTGATATTATAGAGAAATAATGAATAAAACGGTTATCTGGCAAATGAAGTTTTGTAGCTATGGCAATTGCATATAATGAAATTAAAAACAGTGTGAATATGAGTGGTCCATAAACCCTCGGAGGAGGAGGGGCTCCCAAAACAAATGCAGTAGGGATAAAATAAATAATGAGCAAACTGAAAACCAACGGAATAATAAGTTTAATAAATAGTTTGCTTGTTGTAATTCTACCGAGCATGTAAATCATGCTTAGAAAAGGAAAGATACTTAAAAAAAAGTATAATGAGTTTTTAGGTGTATGCCAAAAGATAAATAAGTAGATAGTGTGTGCAAGTGCTTTTAGTCCTGAAATAAAAGGAATATCAAGTTCCATTTGCTCTTTGCGCACTAAATTTCCAGGAGCAACAATCATTATTATGAAAAAGATTAAAGAAAATAAAAATGCAGTTAGGTATATTTTATTGATTTTAATGTATTGGATAAATTCTTTTGATGTTCTTATTTTTTTTGAATGAGTTAGAAATGGATAGATTAAAAGAAACCCCAACCAAATTAAACCAATTACTTCAGACCCGCTTCCGATAAAGAAGCTGCAAATAGTAATAGCAAGATAATGTATAGGATTATTTTTATTTCTCAATAATAATCCTAAAGAGAAGCAGATAAAAATCAATGGAAAGTAGTAAGTGATCCCATTGATGCAAAAAATAATTTTAAATTCATAAGAAATGATAATAAGAATATTTATTATAAATGCTGCGAGGCTTAGAAGTAATAATTTATTGCGAAATGATGTTTTTTCGTGAAATAAAGGGAGTATTAAGTAATAAAGTCCTGCTATTAAGCCAATGTAAAGAAACCAATCATAAATGTGTTCTGGATCACCCCATTTTCTGAGAGAGATAAAAAAAAATAAGGAAGCAAACGAAGCAATTCTTCCTGACCAATTTAAAAATATGTATTTAATGCCACCCCCAAACCCATATTGATTAAATTCAGCGACTTCACAAAAATCATCGTTAGCCATTCTGTTGTAATGGATTATAATAAATATATATAACAAAAAAATAGCATTGAAAGTTACAATCAATAAAAGAGAAAGTAATTTGTTGCTAAGTTTTATGTTCATGTATAGAGAATAATTAATAATTCTAGAATTTTATATTTTTTTTGTTGAAAATATTTAGTATACAATTAATATTTTGTATGATTTTATGTTAAAATTATTATGATTTATTCTTAACTAAAGAGACTATCCTTTTTACATCATGCTGACTTAGCCCATAGTAAAGTGGTAAACAAAGTATCCTTGTAGATATATCTTCTGAAATAGGCATAGATTGAGTTCCTATATAGTTTAGTTTGTTCAATGACGGATAAAAATATCTTCTTGGGAAGATTTTTTCAGAATGCAAGCTGTTAACAGCTTTTATTAAATCATTTTCACTTTTAAAAAGCACTGGATAGTATGAATAATTGTAGTCTGTAAAGGTGTGTAGCTTTGGCTTTTCTAATCCGGAATCAGAAAGCAAAACATCATAAAGTTCTGATATCTTTTTTCTTGCTTCAATCAATTCAGGAACTTTTGGTAAAACACAAAGCCCCATTGCGGCATTGAATTCCGAAGTTTTCCCATTTGTTCCGTAGCCATAAAATGCTTCCGGTCCATTATGTCCGAAGTTTCGGAGATAAGATATTTTGTGAGCAAGTTCATCATCATTTGTAATTAAAGCACCACCTTCAATGGTGTGGAAAAGCTTGGTTGCATGAAAACTTAAAATAGAAATATCACCAAAATTTAAAACAGATTGTCCTTTGTATTTAACCCCAAAAGCATGGGCCGCATCATAAATAATATTTAAATTATTTTCTTGGGCAATTAATTCTATTTGCTCAACATCAGAAGGGTTTCCATAAACATGCGTTGCAAGAATTGCTGTGGTCTTTGGAGTGATTCTTTTCCTTATTTCATCTGGATTAATACATAGTGTTTCTTTGTCAATATCGGCAAAAACAGGAATACAATGCTCCCACATTATAGATGTAGTTGTTGCAGCATAGGAAAATGGTGTTGTAATAATTTCATCTTTCAATTCTAATGCTCTAATGGCTATTTGTAAAGCAATTGTGCCATTGTTTATCAGTAACAAATGTTTTACTCCCAGGTAATCTTTGAGTTTGTTTTCAAGTTCAACCAGAAGTGGACCATTGTTAGTCAATTGTCCGCGCTCCCAAATGCCTTCAAGGTATTTGGAGTATTCCTCAATTGAAGGTAAATATGTTTTGGTTACATTAATTTGCTCCATCTTTTTCTATTTGATTAATGGTAAAGGGCAGAAATGTTGGTCTTACCATTCCCTGCCATTTTCCGAACCAATCGGTTTTGTCGTTCCGGTAATCATTTATTTCAAATGAAAGACATTCCTGAAGGTGATACAAAATCTTCGGACCATTTGCATCTAAAATCATAATGTTCACAAAATAATTTCCGTCATTCATAAGGTCTGCCGGTATTTTTAAGACACTTTGAATCAACCCCTTTTCAAACGATTTTATTTCAGAACCAAGATTAAATATACACGAACCATCATAAGAATAGAGATGAAGGCTGATATAAAGATCTGTTTTCTTTTCAAGTAAATTTTGAAATTTTATATGAATATTGAGTGGTGTTTTTACATCGAAATTTTCCTGAATACGCTCGCTTCCAGATTTTACTTCCACACTTTTTATGCGAATAAAATCATTTCCGGGAGCTTTATCCAACTCCCATTCTTGTTTAAAAATTTGTCGTGCCTCAGTTGATAAATAATTGTCCACAACTCTTTCTATTTCATCAATCATTGCAACTTTTCCGTTGCGTAATAGCAAACCTTTACTACAGAGTTTTCGTACCGAAGCCATGTTATGACTTACAAATAAAACCGTTCTTCCACCACCTGCGCTGATATCCTGCATTTTCCCGATTGCTTTTTTCTGAAACTCAGCATCCCCAACAGCCAGCACTTCATCTACAATTAAAATTTCTGGTTCAAGGTGAGCTGCAATTGCAAAACCAAGCCTAACAGTCATTCCAGAAGAATATCTTTTTACAGGGGTGTCTACGTATCGGTCAACGCCTGCAAATGCTACAATTTCATCAAACTTTGATTTTATTTCTGATTTTGTCATTCCCAAAACAGCACCATTCAGAAAAATATTTTCTCTTCCTGTTAATTCACCATGAAAACCTGTTCCTACTTCAAGAAGACTGGCAATTCTTCCCTTGTATTTTACTGTGCCTTCAGTTGGGGAAGTAATTTTCGATAATATTTTTAGGAGTGTAGATTTTCCTGCGCCATTTTTTCCAATCACTCCCCATATTTCACCTTTTTTAGCTTCAAAATTGATGTCTTTCAAAGCCCATACGTATTCGCTGTTTCCTTTTATTTCTCTGTCATTGGTTTCGGCAATTAATTCTGCTTCACTTGTCTTGCCGCGCACTTTGTCATAAAAATATTTCAGGTCATCGCGAAATGTTCCCGAACCTACATAGCCCAATTTATAAAGCTTACTAACGTTTTCTACTTTGATGACTGTTTCTGACATATTATCTTATACCGTATCCATGAAATTTTTCTCAACTCTGTTAAAAATAATTAATCCTGCAAAAAATATTACCAAGGCAAATACTGTTGAATAAATAAGATGAAAAAAATCATACGAACCTTGTCCGAAAAAAGCATAGCGGAATGACTCCATTATTGCTGCCATCGGGTTAAATTGGATATAAAATTTATATTTTTCGGGTAAACTTGAAACAGGAAAAATTACAGCAGAAATATACATTAGCAATGTAACTCCAAAGCCCATCAGGTTTGAAAAATCGCGGTATTTAGTTGTGAGTGACGAAACGATAATCCCCATTCCAAGTCCAAGAAAAGTCATTAAAAGCAGCAGATAGGGAACTAATAAAAGTTGAATATTAGGATGAACGGAAATATCGTCTTTTACAAAGTAGTAAAAGAGGTAAATAACAATAAATAATATCAACTGAATAATTAATCTGAAAAAATTGGAGAGCGTAGTGGCAATTGGTGCAGCAAGACGAGGGAAATATACTTTTCCGAAAATTCCTGCATTATTGACAAAGATATTTGCATTGCCATTTAATGAACTGGAAAAGTAAGACCAGCAGATATTACTGGCAAGAAAGAAGAGAAACGCATCAACTCCTTCAGTGTCAATATTAGCAATGCCACCAAATACAACTGTAAAAAGAAGGCTGGTAATAATTGGTTGAATCACAAACCAAAGTGGGCCAAGAATGGTTTGTTTGTAGGATGATATAATGTCGCGCCTTGCAAAAATTACAATCAAATCACGATATTTCCATAGTTCGGCCAGTTTTAAATCAAGCAGAGAGGTCCTGGGTCTGATGACTTCTGTCCATTCATTTTGGTCGGGCATAGTGGCTTTTTTGAAAGGTTCAAAAATAATAACATAATTTAACGCGCTGAAAATATTTATTTAATCTGTGTCTAATCTCCCGCGAATAACCCTGATTACCCCTTCATTTAACCAGGGAAAGTATATTGAGGAAACCATATTATCGGTTCTTGAACAGGAATATCCCAACCTTGAATATATTATTATGGATGGTGGAAGTAACGATGAAACGGTTGAGATTATCCAGAAATACGAAAAACATATTTCGTATTGGGAAAGCAAACCCGACAAAGGGCAGAGTGATGCCATAAATAAAGGGTTGCAACGAGCCACAGGTGCGGTTTTTAATTGGTTGAATTCAGATGATATTCTTGAAAAGGGTGCTTTGCATGAAGTGGGAATGGCTTTTTCGGAAGGTGATTTGCTTTCGTATAACGGTGTTTGCCGCACGTTTAATGATGGGTATTATTCTGAAACTGTAAACACAACTTACACAAGTTTTTCAAAGAGCGCAGAAAAAGCGATTGCTAAAGTGAGCATGGGACAGCCTTCGCAATTTTACAGTCTTAAAGCCATTCGTGAACTTGGTAACTGTGTGAATACATCACTCAGTCATTCAATGGATAAAGAATTATGGTGCCGTTTTCTGTTTCGTTTCGGAACTGAAAATATAAAGTTTACGAATTCAGTTCTGTCTTCATTCCGCTTACATGGTGAATCAAAAACAGTAAGTCTTTATGAGTTGTTCCGGAAAGACGACTATGCTATTTATAATTCAATATTTGATCAGTTTAATGCTCCTGATTTTTTGAAGAATTTTGTCCTGCGGTTTGAACTGAATAAAAATTATAAAAACATATGGCACAAAGGGATAATAAACCCTGAATTGCTCTTCGCCTACTTTTCAGTGAGTTTTGCCACTGAATATTATACCTTGGGTGAATATGATAACTCTAGAAAATGCCTGTTGTATGCACGAAAAAACGGTTTCCCGATTGATGGAAATTATGTTTCATTGCTGGCAAAAGTCTTATTGGTTCCAACTCCTGTAATCAATTTCGCCCGAAAAGTAAAAAACAGATAAAATATGCCGCAACCACTTGTAAGTATTGTGATGCCTGCTTATAATGCAGAAAAATACATTACCGAATCGGTGAATAGTATTCTTGCACAGAGTTACAAAAACTTTGAATTACTGATTGCGGATGATTGTTCAACAGATAAGACAAAGGAAATTCTTTACCCTTTTAATGATTCACGGATTTCGTTTCATCACAATGAAACAAATCAGGGATATTTAAAAACCTGCAACAAGCTTTTTTTGCTTTGTAAAGGCGAGTTCGTTACCTTTCAGGATGCTGATGATAGTTCGGTTGCCGACAGAATTGAAAAACAGGTAAATGAATTTTTGAAAGATGAAGAACTTGGGATTTGTACAAGTAATTCGGTGATGATTGATTTCGCAGGAAAGAAAATTATGTCGCGCAAATGGGCTATTGATTATGAGAAATTCAGAACGGATGCGGATTATGAAGCACTATTGTGTGGTGCAACCATTATGCTGAAAAATCATTTGCTGAAAGAAATAGGTTTGTATCACGAGTATTTCAACAGGCTTGGCGGGGAGGATTATGAATGGTTTTTTCGTGCGGTCTCCAAGGGAAAGGGGATTCATATAAATGATGAACTCTATTCTTACCGCATTCACAACAGTGCCGTTAAAGTGAATAATACATCATCTCGTACTGTGTATATTCATGATGTTATTCACGAAATACGCAAACATTTTATTTTGCGCAAGGAGTATTTGCTTGATGGGAAACACAACGCTGAATTGAAAGCGTTGGAAGAAAAATTTGAAAAAGAATTTCGTGATGAGCCTTCAAAAGTTTTCAGGATTAAGGCAAACGGAGCAATTGCTTTGAAGCAATATGGGAATTTTTTGAAACTAAGTTGGGCTGCTTTTAAAGCAGAGCCGCTTAACTCAAAAAATTATACTGCAACTATAACTAGTATTTTAAACAGGTTAAAAGGAATAATCTACAACCTGATTAAACCAGACTAAGTAAATCCTTCTGCCCCGGATAATTAATCAACACCGCCCGGTGCTTCCCTTGAAAAACAAACATACTACCGGCCGCTAATGCAGATGCTCCTGCGTCCAATGCAGTTTTGAAGTCTGCAATTTTACCTGCGCCACCGCAAACAATCAAAGGAACATTTACTGCCTGAGAAACAGATTTAATCAAACCAGTATCAAAACCTTCCATAGCACTGTCGCGGTCAACAGAGTTTAGGAGAATTTCGCCAGCACCGTTTTTTGCCAGGTAAGCAGCAAATTCAGCAGGAGTGTGGTTGGTCAGTTTTTTCTCGGCATGGTTGTAAACATAATGCTTGCCGAATAGATTAGTCTTTACATCAATACCTGCAACCATAGCTGAGCTGCCAAATTTTTCTGCTCCTTCTCTTAATAAATTGATGTTGCTGAAATTGGAGGCATTAAGAGAAACCTTTTCAACTCCGGCTTTCAGGATGGCTTTGATTTCTTCAATGGTTGTAATTCCACCACCGTAGCACAAAGGCATAAAACATTCTGAAGCCAATTCAGATATGTAAGAGATATTTGGTTTGCGTTTTTGCGCACTTGCGGTGATGTCAAGATAAATGAGCTCATCAACTTCTTTTTCGTTGAAGATTTTTACAGCATTAAACGGGTCGCCAATGTAAACAGGGTCTTTGAATTTCCTTGTCTTGACAAGGCTTCCCTCGCTGTCACTCAATAAAACCGGTATTACACGAATGTTTTTGCGCATCAGCTTTCCAGAAAATTTTTGTAAACCAACATTCCATACTTATGACTTTTCTCAGGATGAAATTGCAGTCCTGTTATATTTTCTTTTGAAAAACCGGATGCAAATTCATAACCGTAATCTGTTGTTGTGAGTGTGTCGGCTTCATTCTCTAATTGAAAATGATAGGAGTGTACAAAATAGAATTTCGGGTTTTCATACATGTTATTGAAAACATAATTCTGCTTTTTTATATCTACCTGATTCCAACCCATGTGGGGTATGCGCTGGTTGATTTGGTTTTCAGTAAAGCGGAATTTTATCACTTTTCCTTTTATCCAATTTAACCCGGAAAGTTTTCCTTCTTCACTTGATTCGAGCATGAGTTGTGCACCCAAACAGATTCCAAGAATAGGAGTTTTGTCTTGCATAACTTTCTTAGTCATAACTTCTGAAATGCCAAGTCGGTTAAGATTTTCCATGCCGTTGTCAAATGAGCCTACACCTGGAAGGATCAGCTTTCCGGCTTTCTCAATTAATGATAAATCGGATGTAACGGTGCATGAATGCCCCACCTTTTTAATGATGTTGGCAACTGAGCCAAGGTTTCCCATTCCGTAATCAATAACAACTACCATTTCAACTTCATTTGTTTTTTGCCGTAGTCAATCACTGCTTTAAAACTGACTAAAATCTCACCACCAAGAACCCCGTCAATAGTGCCAAGCCCTATTTTTTCGTAGCTTTCATTCACATGTTTCAGGTCAAGCAAAATGGCTTCAAAGTTTTCGATTTTCAGCTTGCCGATTTTTACTTTTTTTAAAATAGTATTATGGCTTTGCATGGTGTTGGTGCCAAGTCCGGTGCTGAGTTGTTGGTTCTTGCCAAACTTCTTTTTACTTGTAAATTTTGAAATTCGATTAATGTCAAACACTGTTCGTGAAGCGCCTGTATCCACCAGCATGTTCGCTTTCTTTCCGTTTATTATTATGGCTATTAAAAGATGAGTCCCGTCACCTTCAATGGCTAAAAATTTAAGTGGAATTAGTTCAGTCATAGCACTTCTTTAAACTAAAAAGGATGGCGCAAATCTACGCCATCCCTTTTTATAAATTCAAATATTAAAATTAAGCAACAACTTTCATGTTGTCCAGCACTTCCATTACTTCTTTTACTGCTTTTGCAGAAGCGTCCAGCAATGCTTTTTCTTCAGCGTTCAGTTGTAGTTCAATAATTTTCTCAATTCCGTTTTTGCCAAGAATTACAGGAACACCCAGATAAATATCCTTTAAGCCATATTCACCATTCAGCCATGCGCATACAGGGTAAATACGTTTCTGGTCGCGAACTATTGCTTCAACCATTTGCGCAGCTGCAGCTCCGGGAGCATACCATGCTGAAGTTCCAAGCAGGTTTACAATTTCACCGCCACCCACTTTTGCGCGTTGGATAATTGCATCTAATTTGTCTTTTGCAACCAGTTCGGTAACCGGAATACCTGCAACAGTTGTATAGCGTGGCAGCGGAACCATAGTGTCACCATGTCCGCCCATTAATACAGCCTGAATATCTTTCGGTGAACAACCGATTTCAGTTGCAAGAAAAGCGCGGTAACGGGCAGTATCCAATATTCCAGCCATACCAAATACTTTCGAAGAGTCAACCTTTGCGGTAAGGTAAGCACAATAAGTCATTACATCAAGTGGGTTTGATACCACAATAATTTTGGCGTCAGGCGAATATTTGATTACATTCTCAGTAACTGATTTCACAATTCCTGCGTTTGTTGCAATTAAATCATCGCGGGTCATACCTGGTTTGCGCGGAAGCCCGGAAGTGATGACAACAACTTCTGAACCAGCTGTTCTTGTGTAGTCATTAGTAACGCCAATAGTGCGTGTATCATAAAGATTGATAGGAGATGTTTGCCAGATATCCAAAGCTTTTCCTTCGGCAAAATTTGGTTTAATATCAACCAGCACAACTTCGTTGACAATATCTTTTTGGGCTAATACATCGGCACAGGTGGCGCCCACATTGCCTGCTCCTACTACGGTAACTTTCATTTTATTTTTGGGATTAATTGTTTTTCGGGGCGCTAAATTAGAAACTATATTTGAATTTATTCGTGTCGAAAAAAAGATACTTTTGCCCGAATAAATTTCAAGAGAAATTATGCAGATTAAAAAAGTTCTTGTTGCTAACCGTGGTGAAATTGCCATTCGCATTTTACGAGCACTGGTAGAGTTGAAAATGCGCACGGTTGCAATTTATACTTACGAAGACCGCTATTCGCAACACCGTTTTAAATCAGATGAGGCCTATCAGATTGGTGGTAATAATGATCCGCTTAAACCCTATCTGGATATTGATGAAATCATCAACCTTGCGAAAGAAAAAAATGTAGATGCTATACATCCCGGCTATGGATTTCTGTCTGAGAATGCCGAATTTGCAAGGAAA
Organism: Chitinophaga pinensis; assembly: GCA_945861685.1. Lineage (GTDB taxonomy): Bacteria > Bacteroidota > Bacteroidia > SXHM01 > SXHM01 > SXHM01. The sequence continues at coordinate 11,312 of CAMAVO010000038.1, forward strand.
TGTGAAGAAAACGGAATAGTTTGGATTGGCCCGCGCCCTGAGGTGATGATGAAGCTAGGCGACAAAGTTTCTGCAAAAAAAGTTGCTGTTAAGGCTGAAATTCCGGTAATAGAAAGCAATAAAATTGATTTAACAGATTCTGCAGTTGCGCAAAGTGAAGCTAAGCGCATCGGCTTTCCGTTAATGGTTAAAGCTGCTGCCGGTGGCGGTGGACGGGGAATGCGCGTAGTGCGCAATGTAGAGGAATTAGAAAAGGCCTTTCCTGAAGCTAAGCGCGAAGCTAAAAACGCTTTTGGTGACGACACCATTTTTATTGAAAAATTTGTTGAGAAACCCCGCCATATAGAAATACAGATTGTTGCCGATAATGAGGGTAATACTATTCACATGTTTGAGCGCGACTGCTCTGTGCAGCGCAGGTTTCAAAAGGTAGTGGAGGTTGCTCCTTCATTTGGATTAGACCAGAGTGTGAAGACCAAACTGTACGAATATGCCATTCGCATTGCCAAAGCAGTAAAGTATAATAATGTGGGCACGGTTGAGTTTCTGGTAGATGAAAAGAACAATATCTATTTCATTGAAGTAAACCCGCGCATTCAGGTAGAGCACACCGTTACCGAAATGGTAACAGGAATTGATATTGTAAAGTTGCAGGTGCGCATTGCAATGGGCTACAAATTATATGAAGATGAAATTGCAATACCTGACCAAAGCGCTGTAACATTGAACGGTTATGCTATTCAATGCCGCATAACAGCTGAGGATCCAAGCAATGATTTTAAGCCTGACTACGGAACGGTGATTGCATTCCGCACCGCATCCGGTTTTGGGATTAGATTGGATGTAGGCAGCGTTTATCCCGGAGTACAAATCAGCCCTTACTTTGATTCGCTATTGGCAAAGGTCTGTGCCCACTCCAGAACCTTAGATGGTGCTGCCCGCAAAATGACACGATGTTTGCAGGAGTTCCGTATCCGTGGTGTTAAAACCAATATCCGTTTTCTTGAAAATATAATCAATCACCCTGACTTTACGAAAGGAAAAGTTAATGTTGATTTTATTAAAAACACACCTGACCTTTTTAAATTTAAACGCGGTCAGGATAGAGGAACCAAACTGATGCGCTACCTCGGTGATGTAGTGGTAAACGGTCACCCCGATGTAAAATTTAAAGACACAAAAAAAGTGTTTCCAACACCTGTTGTGCCGGAGTTCAAGCGTTTTGAGCCTTACAAAAAAGGAACAAAAGATATTCTTACCGATTTAGGCCCTGAAAAATTTGCCGAGTGGTTGAAGAACGAGAAAGTAATTCATTATACCGATACAACTTTCCGTGATGCGCACCAAAGTTTGCTGGCAACACGAATGCGCACGTATGATTTATTGAAAGTGGCAGAGAGCTATGCTAAAAATCATCCTGAGGTTTTTAGTATGGAAGTATGGGGCGGAGCAACCTTTGATGTAAGCATGCGCTTTTTGTATGCCGATCCATGGGAGCGTTTGTCGCAATTGCGAAAAGCCATTCCAAACATTCTGTTGCAAATGTTGATTCGTGGTTCAAATGGTGTTGGTTATGCTGCTTATCCTGATAACCTGATTGAAAAGTTTGTTGAGAAATCATGGGAAACAGGAGTGGATATTTTCCGCATTTTTGATTCGTTGAACTGGATGAAAAGTATGGCGCCCTGCATAGAATATGTTCGCAAAAATACAGGAGGAATTGCAGAAGGTTCAATTTGCTATACAGGCGATATTCTGGATAAAAGCAAAACAAAATACACGCTGGAATATTATCTGCAATTAGCAAAGGATATTGAAAATGCAGGAGCCCACATTCTCGCTATCAAAGACATGGCGGGCTTGCTGAAACCTTATGCTGCAACGGAATTAATCACCGCTTTAAAATCAACGGTGAAGTTGCCAATACACTTGCATACACACGATACTTCCTCACTGCAACCTGCAACTTATTTAAAAGCGATAGAAGCAGGAGTGGATGTTATTGATGTAGCGCTTGGCGGTTTGTCGGGATTGACTTCGCAGCCTAACTTCAATTCCATTGTGGAAATGATGAAGTTTCATGAACGCGAAAATAAAATTGACATCAAGAAGCTGAATAAATTCTCGACCTATTTTGAGGATGTGCGTGAGTATTATTATCCGTTTGAGAGCGGACTGAAGGCAAGCACTGCTGAGGTATTTATTAATGAAATTCCGGGCGGACAATATTCTAATTTAAAGCCCCAGGCAATTGCGCTCGGTTTGGGTGATAAGTTTGAAGAGATAAAGGATATGTATGCCTTGGTAAACGAATTGTTTGGCGATGTGATAAAAGTAACGCCAAGTTCAAAAGTAGTGGGCGATATGGCACAGTTCCTTGTCAGCAATGGGTTTTCGGTGGAAGATGTAATGACTAAAGGCGACCAGATTTCGTTTCCTGAATCAGTAAAATCTTATTTCCGTGGCGATATTGGTCAGCCTCCGGGAGGTTTTCCTAAAGAGTTGCAGCGTATAATTCTTAAAGATGAACAGCCATACGATGACAGACCAAACGAGCATTTAATACCAGTAGATTTTGAAAATGAGTTTGATGCTTTTCTGAAAAAGTTCGACAGCAGTTTAGACCTGACGGATTTTCTCTCGTGGAAGTTTTATCCCAAAGTTTTTGAAGACTTTTACAAGAAGAAACAGGAGTATGGTGATGTATCAAAAATACCGACCAAGAACTTTTTCTACGGTTTAGACTTGCGCGAAGAAACCGAAGTGCAGATAGGAGAGGGCAAGTCGGTAATTATACGCCTGCTTTCGGTGGGAGCACCTGACGAAAATGGTATGCGCACTGTGTTTTTCCGTATGAACGGGCAAACGCGCAACATAGAAATCTCAGACCGCTCGCTTAATATTACAAAACACGAAAACTTTAAAGCCGACAAACAAAATCCGAAACATATTGGCGCGCCACTGCAAGGGCTACTAAGCAAAGTATTTGTAAAAGTGGGACAAAACGTGAAAAAGAACGAACCTCTTTTTGTAATAGAAGCCATGAAAATGGAAACAACCATTACCGCACATGATGAGGTAACGATTGACAAGATTTTTCTTACAGGCGGCAGTTTGGTAAGCGCAGATGATTTAGTGATGAGCGTGGGATAAATTCATATTTTTACCGCCCTAAATAAAACAGGCACGGCTGTGATGCACATTTACCAATCAACAATTTTCAATTTTCAATTACTCTGCTGTTGCCTTCTGCTTATTGCCGCATTTATGCTACCCTCCTGCGCCTCCGATAAAAAGTTAACTGAAGCCTTAAGCTACGACAGTGATTCAACCAAACACGTTCTTAATTTTGCAGGCAAGAAAAACGAACTGGTAAAAGAAAGCACATACTATCCCAACGGCAACCTTAAAAGCGAATACAACTTTAACGACAGCCTGCTGCACGGTATCTTTAAAACATTTAATGAAAACGGAAACCCCGTAAAAGAAGGCGCCTACCTTAATGGCATGGAAAATGGACTGTTCAAATACTACGATGTAAACGGAATGCTTACCATAGAGGGATATATGAACAGCGGAAAAAAAGAAGGCCTCTGGACCACCTGGTATGACGATGTGCAGAAAAAAGAAGAAATGCACTACAAAGACGATATACTAAACGGCCTCTGGACACACTGGTTTATAGACGGCAACCTGATGCGCGAAGAAACGTATGACAACGGAAAAAAAATTAAAGAACAGGTTTATGAATAAATCAAAGTTGGCAGTAGGCAGTAGGCCGTTGGCAGTTTCTTGCCTCTTGCTTCTTATCTCCTGCTTCTCTTCAAATGCTCAAACAAAAAAGGAATACCATCCCAACGGACAACTCAAATCAGTAGGCGATTATGTTGACGGAATGAAGGAAGGCAAGTGGCAGGAGTTTTATGAAAGCGGAGCCAAGCAACTGGAAGGCGAATACATCAGCGAAAAAAAATTAGGCAAGTGGCAGGAGTTTTATGAGAACGGGAAAGTATGGACACTCTCGCACTTTGCCAACGATGTGCAGGAAGACCTTTACCGCGATTACGACATGAACGGACAACTGGTAGAAGAATACAACTTCCGCAACGGACTGCCCGAAGGACCTTTTTCAGCATTCTATAACACAGGAAGAACCCGCATGAACGGGCAGTTTACATTAGGACAGAAAAACGGTGTGTGGAAATCGTGGTACGAAGACGGCAGCCAGCAAAGCTCCACCACCTATGTTGATAACATACCTTTTGGCGAAAGCAAAACCTGGTATAAAAACGGAAAATTAAAAACATCAGGCAATATTATTGACGGTCTTGAAAATGGTAAATGGACCTTCTACTACGAAACCGGAATAAAACACCAGGAAGGCAACTACAACAACGGAAAAAAGTACGGAATGTGGGTTAACTACCATGATAACGGCAAGCGCCAAAGCGAAGGCTACTATGCCCTTGACATCAAACAAGGCGTATGGAAATACTACAACATCGAGGGCGTTTACGAGCGCGAAGAAAACCTCGGTGAAGGGAAGTAGTTTCCGTCATTGCGAGGGTTTTTCACCCGAAGCAATCTCATTCTGTTTTACAATTAAAAGATTGCTTCGCTGGCGCTCGCAATGACGACTTTGGAATGACTTTTTCCACTCAAACTTTAACCGTTAATTAAATTTAAATAACACCGCTATCTCGTTTCAATATATTTTCTAATATTGTTTCCTTGAAATCGATGAAAAATTTCAACCCATTAAACCTAAAGAACCTGTGAAAAAACTACTACAAATCGTATCGCTGGCCCTCATCTTTTCAGCCATCAGCCTTCAAAGTTTTGCAACCCACATTGTAGGCGGAACCATTACTTACGACTATCTTGGAGGTAATCAGTACCGCATTTATCTAACCGTTTACCGCGATTGTTTTGGCGGTCAGGCTCCCTTTGATGATCCTGCGGTAGTGGGTATTTTCGACAGCAATAATAATCTGGTAACAACCGTTTCAATGGATTTGGGTGTAGTAACCCAGATACCCGGAACAATCAATAACCCCTGCACAACGCCTCCAACCAATGTGTGTACGGAGGTAACTACGTATTCCGGAACTGTTACTCTTGCACCCATTGCCGGTGGCTACCAAATGGCTTACCAGCGCTGCTGCCGTAATGCCGTTATTCAGAATATCGATAACCCCGGTGATGTAGGTTCAACTTTTTACACACAAATACCAAACCCAAATCAGGTTGGAAACAACAGCAGCGCAGAGTTTACCAACTTGCCTCCGCTATACCTGTGCGCAGGTCTGCAATTTGTGTTTGACCACAGCGCTACCGATGCCGATGGCGATCAGTTAGTGTATTCGCTTTGCACACCACATGACGGGCTTGACCCCACCACCCCCGGTGGTTCAGGAACAGTGCCTGATGCTCCGCCATACGGTTTTGTTACATGGACAAACCCTTACAACACTAACGACATGATGGGTGGTTCTCAACCGCTCACTATTAACCCGTCAACTGGTCAGTTAATTGTTGCGCCAAACACCATCGGAACATTTGTGGTAGGTATCTGTGTAAGCGAAGTCCGCAACGGTGTTGTTATTAACAGCGTTCAGCGCGATTTTCAGTTCACCGTTGCCAATTGCAATGTGCAGGTAATTTCTTCGTTCTTCACACCCAATGTACAGTGCGGAAACTTTGTTCAGTTTACCAACAACAGTCAGGGAGCTTCGGGTTTTTCATGGAATTTTGGTGATGGAGGAACATCAAACCAACAAGCACCAAATCATACTTATACCAACATCGGAAGTTATGTGGTAACACTTATTGCACTGGATAACGTAACCGGTTGTGCCGATACGTCAATTCTGAATCTTACCTTGATTGATACGCTTACTGCCACAGCAAGTGGTGATGCCGCAATTTGCCTGGGTGACGGAGTTCAGCTCAATGCAACCGGAGGTATTTCCTATACATGGACACCCGCTACAGGATTGAGTGACCCAGATATTGCCAACCCCATTGCCACACCGCTTGTAACTACAACGTATTATGTAACTGTAGTTGACTCAGCCGGATGTTCCGGAACAGATTCGGTAACTGTAACAATCAATCCTCCGCCTGTAATTGATGCAGGTGCAAATCAGATTATTTGTGCCGGTGAATGTGTGCAGTTAGAAGCCAGCGGTGGTTTAACCTTTGCATGGTCGCCCGCAACCGGCCTTAGCGACCCGAATATTGCCAATCCTTTGGCTTGCCCTACAGTGACTACAACGTATACTGTTAGTGTTTCAGGTCCAAGCGGCAATTTAGTTGCCAACGGAGATTTCTCGCAAGGCAACACAGGTTTTACAAGTGATTATACATTTTCAAATAACCTGCAACCAGAGAGCAGATATTCGGTTGTTGCCGATGCTTCAACGGTTCATCCAAGCTTTATTGGTAATGATCATACCAACCCGCCAACAGGTCAGTTTATGGCAGTAAACGGTGCAGGTACTCCGGGTGTTGATGTATGGTGTCAGACTGTTCCCGTTACACCAAATACGGATTATGCTTTTTCAACATGGGTAAGTTCATTGGTTGCAAACAGTCCGGCTATTCTTCAGTTTTCAATCAATGGAGTGCCTTTATCTGTGCCTTTTAATGCGCCAAATGCAATAAACACGTGGTCACAGTTTTTTGATACTTGGAACTCAGGTAATGCAACTACGGCTACTATTTGTATCCTGAACCAAAACACAACGCTTGGCGGAAATGACTTTGGCTTGGATGACATTGTATTCTCAACCTTCTGCGATGGAACAGCACAGGTTACGGTTACTGTAAATCCTTTGCCGGTTGTTAATGCAGGACAGGATACAAGCATTTGTATCGGTGATGCAATTGAACTTAATGCAACAGGAGGACCATCATGGTCATGGTCGCCTTCAGCCGGTTTGAGTGATACTGCAATTGCAAATCCAGTCGCAAATCCTGTTATTACCACAACCTATATTTTAACTGTTGATGACGGAACCTGCGTAAATGCAGATACTGTTATTGTTACTGTAAACCCTCTTCCTGTTGCTGATGCAGGTGATGATGTTCAGTTTTGTTTTGGCGACAGTGTTCAGTTGAACGGTTCAGGAGGATTAAGTTTTACATGGTCACCATCAACAGGTTTAAGTAATGATTCAATTGCTAACCCTTTTGCGCATCCTTCAGTTGATACGGAATATATTCTGACAGCCGATAACGGAGGTTGTATTGATACGGACACCATTTTTGTAACGGTTCTTCCTGCACCAACTGCTGATGCAGGTTTGGATGTTTTCATTTGTCAGGGCGATACAACACAGTTGTTTGCAACTGGCGGTGATACATATGTTTGGTCACCGGCAACAGACATTAGCGATGTGAATATTGCCGACCCTGAGGTATGGCCTAACTTCCCGACTACCTATTATGTAACTGTTACCGATGGAAACGGTTGTACTGATTTCGACAGCGTTTTTGTAGATGTGTTTGCAGTAATTGCAGCAGGTGATACAACCGTTTGTTTTGGCGACAGCGCACAACTTTCAGTTGCTCCCACAGGTTCTTCTATAACATGGACACCTTCAGCATATTTGAATGATGCAACGATTGCAAATCCTTTGGCTTCACCTCCGGTTACAACTACCTTCTATGTGTTGGTTGATAATGGAACAGGATGTACTTCTACCGACTCAGTTGTGGTAACAGTTCAGCCTTTGCCAGTTGCCAATGCAGGTGGTGATGTTCAGATCTGCGATGGAAACAGCGCACAGCTTTTGGCTACAGGTGGAGTAACTTATTTGTGGAATCCTTCAACAGGTTTAAGTGATACAACCATTGCTAACCCTATTGCAACACCTGCAGGAACTACAACTTATGTAGTGATTGTTGCCGACCAGATTGGTTGCACTAATTCAGATACTGTAACTGTTACTATCAATCCGCTTCCGCCTGCTGATGCAGGTCAGGATGTGGCAATTTGTGCAGGCGATACAACACAACTTCTTGCAAGTGGTGGCGTGTTCTATACATGGACACCTTCAACCGGTTTAAGCAA
>CAMAVO010000039.1 GCA_945861685.1 Chitinophaga pinensis
GAATATCTACTCGCAAAAACAAACCTGGAAACGACTGCTTTTTGTCACAGCAGCTCTGATAGGTATTTCATCACTTGTTTATACCGACAGGCTAGTGAAACAATTAGCGCAAGAGGAAGCAAATAAAGTAAAACTTTGGGCAAAAGCTACTGAGCTGCTTGCCAATTCAGCAGACGAAAATATTGACATCAGTTTTGTTTTTGAAGTTATCCGCGATAACGAAACTGTTCCCGTAATTCTTACCGACCAGAATGAAATTATTATTTCGGTGCGAAATCTCGACTCACTGCAATCATTGGATACAACTTATATAAAGGAACAGCTTGCCTTGATGAAAGAAGAACACACTCCTATTGAAGTGGGTTTGGTTGCAGGAGAAAAGAACCTAATTTTTTATCGTAATTCAAAACTTTATTACAGTCTGAAATATTACCCTTACGTTCAGTTAGGTGTAATTTCATTATTCATTTTTGTCTCTTATATTGCATTCAGTACTTCGCGCAAAGCTGAACAAAATCAGGTGTGGGTGGGCATGGCAAAAGAAACTGCACATCAGTTAGGAACTCCCATTTCATCATTGCTGGCATGGATGGAACACTTGCGTGCAAAAGGCGTTGATGAACAAACCCTCACAGAAATCGGGCAGGATTTAAAACGATTGGAAACAATTACCGAACGTTTCTCAAAGATTGGAGCTACACCAAAACTTGAGTTAAAAAACATTGCGCAGGTAATGGAAGAATCAGTCAACTATATGAAATTACGCTCGTCAAAAAAAGTGGTTTACAATTTCAATCAGGGAAATACAATTGATGTAAATATTCCGATGAACATTCCATTGTTTGAGTGGGTGATAGAAAATTTGTGCCGCAATGCCATTGATGCAATGAACGGTGCAGGGACTATTACCGTTGACATGGAAGCAAAAGAGGGACAGGTTATCATTGATGTTTCTGATACCGGAAAAGGAATGCCGAAATCAAAGTTTAAAACTGTTTTTGAGCCGGGCTTTACCACCAAGCAGCGCGGTTGGGGGCTTGGGCTCTCGCTCACCAAACGCATCATTGAAAATTATCATTCCGGGAAAATTTTTGTTAAGAATTCAGTAGTTGATAAAGGCACTACTTTTAGAATTATTCTGAATTCTTAAAGTGGCTGGCATTTACATTCATATTCCTTTTTGTAAACAAACTTGTTCATATTGCGACTTTCATTTTTCAACTTCTTTGAAAAGTAAAGATGCTTTTCTTTCTTCTTTGATTCGTGAGATTGAATTGCAAAAAAATTACCTCGGAGAAGATGCATTGATTGAAACAATTTATTTTGGAGGAGGAACTCCATCTTTGCTTTCTGCTGAAGAACTTGACAAAATTTTCAAAACACTTTATGACAATTTCAGTATTGCAAAAAATGCAGAAATAACATTGGAGGCAAACCCCGATGATTTGAGTAAATCAAAATTGCAGGAATTAAAGTCATCACCCGTAAACCGCTTGAGCATTGGAATTCAGAGTTTTTTTGAAGACGATTTAAAATTGATGAACCGCGCGCATACTGCGCAACATGCTGAAAACTGCATTAAAGAAAGTCTGCAGGCAGGATTTGAAAACATAACAGTTGATTTAATTTACGGAACTCCAGAACTAAGTAATGAGAATTGGAAAAAAAATCTTGTGAAAGTTTTCAGTTTCGGAATACCGCATCTATCTTCATATTCACTTACCGTTGAACAAAAAACTCCGCTCGAAAGTCACATCAAAAAAGGAAAAGTAAAACCTGTTGATGAAGAACAATCTGCTGAACAGTTTTTAATTCTGATGGACGAGGCCGCAAAAAATGGATATGAGCATTACGAAATTTCTAATTTCTGCAAACCCGGTTTTCGCTCGCGTCACAACAGCAATTACTGGAAGGGAATTAAGTATTTAGGTCTAGGTCCTTCTGCTCATTCATTTGACGGAAACTCACGCCAATGGAATATTTCCAACAATTTCAGATATATTAAAGCTATTGCCGAAAACAAAATTCCAAGTGAAAAAGAAACACTTACACTTGAGCAGAAATTCAATGAATACATAATGACAGGTTTGAGAACTTCAACAGGCATCAGTCTTGAAAAAGTGCGAACCGAGTTTGGCGAAAATTACCTCAGTAAACTTTTGGTTGAGGCTGAAAATTATCTGGATTGCAGTAAAATTATTCTGAAAGAAAACCATCTTATCCTCACCAACCAAGGAAAATTGATTGCAGACAGAATAAGTTCCGACTTATTTGCCTGATTACAGAATAATCTATTTTATTTTATTAGTTTTAGCCCGATTATAAAAATATTATTCTGTTATTTAACTTTAAATAAAATTATATGGAAGTAAACTTAGACAAAATTGATTTAATGATTTTGAAGCTTTTGCAGGAGAATGGTCGCAAAACCAACGTTCAACTTTCTAACGAGATTGGGCTATCACCTGCTCCAACTTTAGAGAGAGTAAAGAAGTTAGAAAACTCAGGCATTATAAAAAGCTATCATGCAGTTGTGGAAGAAAAAGCGGTTGCGCTTGGAATTAAAGCCATGATACAGGTTTCGCTGGTGAGACAGAAGGACAATGCTATTTCAAATTTCAAAAAGCAGATTAATAAAATTGATGAAATTGTAGAGTGTTATCAGGTAACCGGCAACTATGATTATCTGCTGAAAGTAGTTGTAAAAGACATTCCTTCTTTTGAAAAATTGATTGGCGAAAAACTCAGCAAAATAGCTGATATCGGCCAAATGCAAACGAACGTTATTCTGAGTGAAGTAAAAAAATCACCGGTGCTTCCGCTTAATTACGAGTAATGAATATTGAAGAATTGCGGGAATATTGTTTAAAGAAAAAAGATGTGGAAGAAAGTTTCCCTTTTGACGAAACAGTTTTAGTTTTTAAAGTTTCGGGTAAATTTTTGCACTTACAAGTACAGAAGGAGAGTTCACTGTCAACCTCAAATGCGAGCCCGAAAAAGCAATTGAACTGCGCGAAAAGTATTCAGGAGTAAAACCCGGTTATCACATGAACAAAAAGCATTGGAACACTATTTACTTTGATGTGTCAATTTCTGATTTAGATGCAAAAAAATGGATTGAGGACTCATACAATCTGGTTATAAAAAGTCTGACAAAAACACAACAACAATATTTAAAAAATTTATAAAATGGCAAAACGTTTATTAGGATATTTTTTTCAGGGCATGTTGTATGTAGTGCCTATTTCTGTTACCATTTATGTGGTAATTTCTGTGTTTCGTTTTTTTGATGGCTTTTTCGATGACCTTATTCCTGTAAAAATTCCCGGACTTGGAATATTGATTCTGCTGGTTGCTATTACCGTTGCAGGCTATATTGGCTCGCGCTTTATTTCAAGTACCGTTTTATCATTTGTTGACGAAAAGGTAGAGAAAGTGCCACTTGTAAAATTAATTTACGGTTCTGTAAAAGATTTGATCTCAGCGTTTGTAGGCGAGAAACAACGTTTCGGAAAACCGGTAATGGTAAAAATGAACGAGCTTTCTGAGGTTTATAAATTAGGATTTATTACACAGAAAGATTTATCTGAATTGAATATTCAACCCGGTTTTGTAGCAGTGTATTTTCCGCACTCTTATGCATTTTCGGGAAACCTGTTTATCGTTCCTGAAAAAAATGTCCGTCAACTAGAAGCATCTTCTTCAGAGATTATGAAATTTATTGTTTCGGGCGGAGTGACTGAAGTTGATAAAACTTTACCTCAAAATCCTCCGGAGGAAAAGGAGTCTTAAAGCCAACCTTTCTCAACAATATCCCTTGCGTGGTAGGTAATGATAATGCCTGCACCTGCACGGGCAAAGGCATACATATTTTCCATCACAATTTTTTGTTCGTCAACCAAGCCTTGTTTTGCTGCGACTTTTACCATGCTGTATTCGCCCGAAACATTGTAGCAGGCAATTGGCAATAAGGTATTTTCTCTTAGTTCACGGATAACATCCAGGTATGCAAGCGCAGGTTTTACCATAAGAATATCGGCACCTTCGTTTTCATCAATCAATGATTCCTGCAAAGCTTCTCTACCGTTACGGAAATCCATCTGGTATGATTTGCGGTCGCCATGCGAAGGAGAAGAATCCGCTGCTTCACGAAAAGGACCATAATAAGCAGATGCAAATTTGGTGGAATACGACATGATGGCCGTATTCTCAAAGCCATTTTTATCCAATGTTTGGCGAATGGCAAGCACGCGACCATCCATCATATCTGATGGCGCAACCATATCTGCTCCTGCCTGTGCATGAGCCAATGCCATTTTTGCCAAAACATCAACACTCTTATCATTCTGTACATACTCGTGTTCCAGAATTCCGCAATGCCCATGCGTAGTATAGGCACAAACGCAGACATCGGTAATCACATACAACTCATCACCGAATCTATTTTTCAATTCACGAACTGCTTTTGCAACAATTGAATTCTTATCAAAGGAAGAGGATGCGTTTTTTGTTTTCACTTCTCCAACTCCAAACAGCAATATTTTATTGATTCCTACTTTCAAACCTTTTTCTACATCTTTAATAAGCCTGTCAACCGAAAAATGAAAAACTCCCGGCATGGCTTTTATAGGTTCAGCAATATTTTTTCCACCGGTAACAAAATAGGGGTAAACAAACATGTCTTTGCTTAATCTTGTTTCAGCAACGGCATTTCTGATAATTGCATTCTTTCTTAATCTGCGCGGACGATGTAGCATTTCTATTTGGTTTTTAGGGTTGCAATATTAAGGATTTTAAGCCGTTCTGTTTTTTAGCAAGCTTGTCCGACAAAATCATGACATTAATTTTATCTTTTCAGGATTTTGTTCTGAATAAAAAAGGTTTACTTTTGCCATCCTGACTTAAAAAATCAACTATTAATCAATCAAATAAAAAAAATGAAAAAAATCTACTTAATGACAGCAATGTTAATTTCAGGTGCAACAGTATTTGCACAGGGAACATTGCAAACACAAAACAAGGGTGTAATTAAACGAGTAATGCCGGTTCCTGCAAGCAACCCTGCACAATCAGCTACTCCTACTGACACTGCAGGATGGGTTGATTCAGGAAATTTTGCTCCTGTATTTGCTGGTATCAGCGGTGAAGTTGTAGCTTTCGGTTACCAAGGTGGTGGCTGGGTTTACGGAAACAATTTTGACGGATTGAACGAGTGCGCTCAAGGTTTCCTGAACGTTAATCAATCAACTTTAGGTGTTGAAGAAGTTCTGTTACTTTTCACAGGGAAAACAGGAGTATCAGGAAGCGCTACTTCAAAATGCGTTGTTAAAGTTTACAGCATGGCTGCAAACAAAGCACGTAATACAGACGGTGCAGGCGGACAAGCAGTAAACTCACCGGGACCAAATCAATTACTTGGATCACAGGATTATTTCTTTGATGATATTGACACAACTTTCGGAAATTGGAACGTTATTACTTTCCCAACGCCAGTATTCATTAACGGAACTGATTTTGCTGTTTCTGTTGATTTCACAAACCTGAACGCAGCTCAAGATACTGCAGGATTGCTTTGCGACCAGATTGGTGATGCTGACGGATTAGACTATGCATTCCACAAATTCCAAGGTTCATGGTATGTTACTGACTTCGCATTCAGCGCAAGCGGAACTGATGACGTTGATAACGACATCGCAATTTTTGCTGTAATTGATGAGAACTTCATCGGTGTTGAAAGTCTTGAATTTTTCAACGGCATGAAATTGAGCCAAAACAACCCTAACCCAATGAACGGAAACACAGTTATTCAATACGAGTTGGAAAAATATACAACTGCTGTTGAACTGGAGATTTTTGATGTTCACGGAAGAAAAGCCGTTGTGATTAACGAAGGTGAAAAAACTGCCGGTCGTCACAGCATCAGCATCGAGAACACAAAACTTGCTGCAGGTACTTACTATTACTCTTTGAAAGCTAACGGAAACAGACTTACAAAGAAAATGGTTGTTACCAAATAATTTTTCTAAAATCATAAATAAAAAACCCTGCGCTAATAAGCGCAGGGTTTTTTATTTATAGCTGATTATCTTTGTCGCATGAAAAAGAAAACACCAAAAGAATCGCTGGCAGTATTAACCGAGATGGTCTTGCCAAACGACACCAATACGCTTGGCAACCTGATGGGAGGAAAACTTCTGCACTGGATGGACATTGCTGCTGCAATTACTGCTCAGCGCCACTGCGGTCGCGTTGTTGTAACTGCATCTGTAAATAATGTAAACTTTAATCAGCCAATAAAACTTGGAGAGATTGTGACGCTTGAATCAAAAATATCCCGCGCATTCTCATCCAGCATGGAGATTTTTATAGATGTGTGGGTAGAAAGCACCGTTACCGGTGAGAAGAAAAAATGCAATGAAGCCATTTATACTTTCGTTGCAGTTGACCAAGTGGGAAGACCAATCAATGTTCCCGAAATTGTTCCCGAAACGGAATTGGAAAAAGACAGGTTTGAAGGCGCTTTAAGAAGAAGGCAACTGAGTTTAATACTTGCCGGCAAAATGAAACCGGGAGATGCTACCGAACTTAAAGCGCTTTTCGCGAATTAATTTTAGTCAGCAAGAAACTCTTTAAACCACAACGCAGAATCTTTCATAATTCGTTGCTGTGTTTTAAAATCAACGTGTACCAGACCGAAGCGGGTTTTATAACCTTCGGCCCATTCAAAATTGTCCATCAAGGTCCACACAAAATAGCCTTGAACATTTACTCCTTCATTTTTTGCGCGAAGAACCTGAGCTAAATAATCTTTAAAAAACTGAACACGTTTTGCATCGTGTACTCTTCCATTCTCCACCACATCAGCAAAAGCACAACCGTTTTCAGTAACATATAATTTCTTTACGCCCTGGTATGCAGCAAATTTTTTCAGCACTTTATAAATTCCTTCGGGGTAAACTTCCCATCCCATTTCAGTTGTTTCCACGTGTCTTTTCTTTGCCGGAACCTGCAAGCCCTTCATATATGGAATAATAAAATTTGCCCGTGCAATTTCCCGCGTATAATTCTGCACTCCAATAAAATCAAAATCAAATTTCATATTTTCTTCATCACCCGGCAGCATATATTTTTCAACTTTTTTTATTGCAGGCAACGACTCCGTGGGATACCCCATTCCTAATGCAGGTTCTATAAAAAGACGATTGACCATTGCATCCCAGCGCTCCACTGTTTTTGCATGAACATCTTTTCCCTTAAATGGCTCAATGGATGAGCAGGAAAAGGTAGTTCCCACATTAGCATCTTTCACATTACGTCTTATTATTCTTCCGCCTTCGGCCTGACAAAGAGTTGTATGGTGTGCTGCAGGAATAAAATTTTTAAATCCTTTTTCGCCCGGAGCATGAATACCCAATAAATAACCAATAGCTGTAAATGCAAGAGGCTCATTCATCACCATCCAGTTTTTTACACGGTCGCCATAAGCCTTCGTTATCACTTCAACATATTCATTATACCAGCCAAGCACGTCACGGTTTGTCCATCCGCCCTTATCCTGTAATGCCTGCGGAATATCCCAGTGATACGTTGTAAGCCAGGGTTGAAGCCCTTTTTCTAAACAGGTATCAATAACACGACTATAGAAATCCAGGCCTTTTTGATTTACGGCTCCTGTTCCCTGCGGCAATATTCTTGACCATGCAGTTGAAAAACGAAATACCTGCATATTCATCTGGCGGATAAAATCAATATCCTGAGCATAGCTGTGATAGAAATCGCAGCTTACATCACCGTTCTCTCCAGTCTTAATATTTTTCTTTCCATGAGAAAATGTATCCCACACCGAAGGTCCTTTCCCATCTGCATCATGGCCACCTTCAATTTGGTAAGCAGCTGTTGCAACGCCCCACAAAAAATCATCTCCGAAAGCAGATTTTGTTAGTTCTGCCGGAGCAAAATATCCCATCGCTTTTAACTGAGGCAGCAATGCAATGCCCGCAGCAGTAGCTCCGAGCGCCTTTAGAAGTTCTCTTCTATTCATAGTGTTTAGTGTTTTTGTAATTCAGGATTCTTAAGCATTGGTATAAGATGCTTAAACATATCGTTTGTCATTTTTTCTAAGTCATACTCTGCGTTCCAGCCCCACTCCATTCGGGCAAATGAATCGTCAATTGAATGCGGCCAGCTGTCTGCAATCTGCTGGCGGTGGTCAGGCTTGTAGCTAATTTCAAAGTCGGGAAAATGTTTTTTAACTTCAGCAGCAATTTCTTTCGGAGAAAAACTCATACCGGCAATGTTATAACCATATCTTGCCGACAATTTTTCTGAAGGCGCATGCATTAAATCTATTGTTGCTTTGATTGCATCGGGCATATACATCATCGGGAGTGTAGTTTGTTTGCCAAGGAAACATTCAAAATTTCCTTTCAAAATTGCATCGTGAAAAATCTGAACAGCATAATCTGTTGTACCTCCGCCCGGCATTGATTTGTAGCCAATTAGTCCAGGATAGCGTATGCTACGCACATCTACTCCAAACTTTTTGTAATAATACTCACACCATCTTTCGCCTGCCAGTTTACTTATTCCATAAACGGTGCTGGGCTCTGCAATTGTATTTTGCGGTGTTTTTACTTTAGGAGTGCTTGGACCAAAAATAGCGATGGAACTTGGCCAGAAAATTTTCTCAATCTTTTTTTCTTTGGCTAAATCCAACACATTAAAAAGCCCATCCATATTGAGCCGCCATGCTGATTTTATTTTCGCTTCGGCTGTTGCAGAAAGTAATGCCGCTAACAAATAAACCTGGGTGATTTTATGTTTTTCAATTATTTCAGCCAGTTTATTTCCATCCAATACATCAAGAATTTCAAAGGGTCCGTCATTCATCACCGTGTTGGAAGCGCCTTTAATATCCGAAGCAACCACATTATCCACTCCGTATAGCTCGCGCAACTTTTCCACCAAATCAGTTCCAATTTGTCCAGATGCACCAATGACAATGGCTTTCTCTTTTCTCGTCATATTTTTCAAAATTATAGAGCGGTAAAATTATCAATCTTTGCATACTTTTACGCAATCGCAAAAGAACTCAATTATGGCTGACGAAAAGACAATTATCAATTCTTCAAAAGCACCTGAACCGGTGGGAGTATATCCCCATGCACGAAAGGTAGGTAACCTGCTTTTTCTGTCAGGTGTTGGCCCGCGCGAAAAAGGAAATAAAAATATTCCGGGAGTTGCGTTAGATGAAGCCGGGAAAATTAGTTCTTACGACATTGAAAAGCAGTGTCACTCAGTGTTTGCGAATGTGCGGTATATTCTGGAAGATGCCGGAAGCAGTTGGGATAATATTGTGGATGTAACTGTTTTTCTCACCAACATGAAAGATGATTTTGCGACTTACAACCGCATTTATGCTGACTATTTTAAAGACAACCGGCCTTGTCGCACAACGGTGGAAATAAATTGTCTGCCAACCCCTATCGCGATTGAACTGAAAGTGATTGCTACTATTTAAAAACATTTTATGAAGATTTCTTACAACTGGCTTAAAAAGTATATTGACTTAAAAATTTCTGCAGAAGAAACTGCTGCATTGCTTACCGCATGTGGCTTAGAAGTAGAGAGTACAGAAAAGTTCCAATCAGTGAAAGGCGGCCTTGAAGGTTTGGTAATTGGTGAAGTAAAAGAAAGAGAAAAACATCCTGATGCCGACCGTTTGAGTGTTACAAAAGTGGATGTTGGTGCTACTGAATTACTGAATATTGTTTGCGGTGCACCGAATGTTGAAGCCGGACAAAAAGTAGTTGTTGCTGTTGTTGGCGCAACTGTTCATCCTTTAACGGGTGAACCTTTCCAAATCAAAAAATCAAAAATACGTGGAGCATTATCAGAAGGAATGATTTGCGCAGAAGACGAAATCGGTTTGGGGACAAGCCATGCAGGAATTATGGTGCTGGATTCAACTGCAAAAGTGGGAACACATGCAAAAGAATATTTTGGAATTGAGGATGATTATGTTCTTGAAATCGGATTAACGCCAAACCGTTCTGATGCGGCTTCTCATATTGGTGTGGCGAGAGATTTGGCTGCTGTAATTAATGGAGGCAAGAATCAAGATGCAAGAATCAAGATGCCTGCGGTTGATAATTTTTATGTTGACAATGAAAGCCTGAAAATTGAAGTGGTTGTTGAAGATGTAGAAGCTTGTCCGCGTTATTCGGGTGTAACAATTTCCGGTGTTGAAGTAAAAGATTCGCCTGAATGGTTGCAGACACGTTTGAAATCAATCGGGTTGAAACCGATTAATAATATTGTAGATGCAACCAATTTTGTTTTACACGAGCTCGGGCAACCACTTCATGCATTTGATGCAGACAAGATTACCGGCAGCAAAGTTGTGGTAAAAAAAATGAAGCAAGGCACAAAATTCACCACACTTGACGGAAAAGAACGTGAACTTTCATCTAACAATTTGATGATTTGCAACGCAGAAGAAGGCATGTGCATTGCCGGAGTTTTCGGTGGTTTGAAATCAGGAATTAGTGCAGAAACAAAAAATATATTTTTGGAAAGTGCTTATTTCAATTCTGTTTCCATTCGTAAAACATCACGCTTGCATGGACTGAAAACAGATGCTTCTTTTCGTTTTGAACGTGGGGCTGACCCAGATATTACTGTGTATGCTTTGAAACGTGCTGCGCTTTTGATAAAAGAAATTGCAGGAGGAAAAATTTCTTCTCAGGTAGTTGATGTGTATCCGAAAGCAATTGAAAATTTTAAAATAGATTTTTCATACACCAATTGCGAAAAACTTATCGGCAAAGCATTGCCAAAAGAAATAATCAAAAATATTCTTCGCGATTTACAGATTGAAATTGAAAAGGAAACTGAAACAGGTTTACAGCTTTCTGTTCCTCCTTTCAAAGCAGATGTAACGCGTGAGGTGGATGTGATTGAAGAGATTCTCCGCGTTTATGGTTACAATAATGTTGAGATTCCCTCATTGCTCCGTTCTTCTATTTCGTATTCCACAAAGCCTGATGCAGAGAAAGTGAAGAATACAATTTCTGATTTGCTTACTGCAAAAGGATTTACAGAAATCATGTGCAACTCGCTGACAGCCGAAAAATATTCTGACTTGCTGGGCGAAACAGAAAAAGCAAAAAACGTTCACATTCTGAATCCGCTGAGCAGTGATTTGAATGTGATGAGACAGACTTTGCTTTTTAACGGATTGGAAATGATTGCACATAATATCAATCGCAAAAATCCTGATTTGAAGTTTTATGAATTCGGAAAGACTTACCACCTCAACGATTCAAACGGTTGGAAATACACAGAGAAAAACAGGTTTTCTGTTTTGATAACCGGAAGAAAGCAAACCGAAAGCTGGAACACAAATGCTGATAATGCTAACTATTTTCAATTGAAAGGCCTTGTTGAATCGGTGCTGAAAAAGTTGGGCATTGAAATAAAAGAATTAGGCGCAGACAATTCTTCTCAACTCTTTTCTTATTGCACAGTTTATGAATCAGCAAAGAAAAAAGTTGTTGAATTCGGTGAAGTGAAAAAATCTGTTCTTAAAAAATTGGATGTAGACCAGGAAGTTTTTTATGCCGATTTTGACTGGGATGAAATTTTAAATCAGGTAAAAAAAGTTTCTGTAAAATATACTGAAGTGCCGGTTTACCCTTCTGTGCGAAGGGATTTGGCTTTGTTGGTTGATAAACAAGTGCGTTATGCCGACATCAAAGAACTTGCTTTTAAAACAGAACGCAACCTGCTGAAAGAAGTGAACCTCTTTGATGTTTATGAAGGAAAAAACTTAGAGCCCGGAAAAAAATCTTACGCTATTTCATTTATCATTCAAGATGATAAAGCTACATTGAATGATAAAACGATTAGCAAGGTGATGGAGAAAGTAGCGGCAACACTGAAAGAAAATCTTGGAGCTACAATTCGCTAATACAATTCATATAAAACAAAAAAGGATGAAACCTGTGGTTTCATCCTTTTTTGTTTTATAGCTCGGACTTTAGTATTCGTCCTCGTTAAAGAAAAAATCATCTTTGGTCGGGTAATCCGGCCAAATGTCTTCAATGGTATCGTACACTTCGCCTTCGTCTTCAATTTCCTGAAGATTTTCCATCACTTCCAATGGTGCTCCTGAACGCATGGCGTAATCAATTAACTCGTCTTTTGTGGCAGGCCAGGGTGCATCTTCAAGATACGATGCCAATTCTAATGTCCAATACATAATAGTTCTATATTTTTAAACGATTCAACGATGGTTTGCTGAAGCAATGTTTTTACAAATTCACTTTTTACAAGTCCGCAAAAGTAAAAATTAAATGATATAAAAAAATAGTTGTGAAAAATTTGTGAAAACCTTACTGAATACGGGGCTTCCAAGGTGTTTCGCGCAGGTTTGCATCGTAGGTGAGTTTGCGTGAAAGCACAAAAAGATAGTCGGAGAGGCGGTTGAGATACTTGATAACGATGACAGGAACTGTTTCTGTTTCGGCAAGATGAACCGTATCTCTTTCCGCTCTGCGGCATACACAACGAGCAACATGACAAAAGCCGATTGCATCATTTCCGCCTGGTAAAATAAATGCTTTCAGTTCAGGTAATGTTTCATTCATTTTGTCAATTTCATTTTCTAAAAGTTCCACATCTCCTTCGTGTAAATCGGGAACTTTCAAATTATTTTTTCCGGGCTCGGAGGCAAGAATAGAACCAAGTGTAAAGAGTCTGTCCTGAATTTCGCCAAGCGTTTCTATAGCTCGTGCATCAATGTCTTTGAAACGAATTAACCCAATGTATGAGTTAAGTTCATCTACTGTTCCGTAGGCTTCAATTCGTATATTGCTTTTTGAAACGCGCTTGCCACCAAAGAGAGCAGTGGTTCCTTTGTCGCCTGTTTTTGTGTAAATTTTCATTAGTTCTGATTAGCCATGAAAACCGATTCCTTGTGCTGACTTAAATCCAGCCCCATCAGTTCTTGTTCTTCTCTAACACGCAAAGGGGTGATAAAGTTCGTGAGTTTAAAAATCAAGACCGAACCAAAAAAAGTAAATAGCGAAACAATGACCAATGCTAAAAGATGATATTTCAATAATTCAAATGAGCCGGTGATTACTCCGCCTTCTTTTGCAAAAATGGCGGTTGCAATCATTCCCACAATGCCGCCAACACCATGGCAGGGAAAAACATCCAGCGTATCATCTAAGGTTGATTTTGTTTCTTTCCAGTGAACCGCATAATTGCTGACTACTGCTGCAATAACACCAATAAAAATTCCGGGGCCATATTCTACAAAACCTGCCGCAGGTGTTATGGCAACAAGCCCAACCACCGCACCAATACATGCGCCAAGCGCAGAAGGTTTACGTCCGCGCATGGCATCTAATAACACCCATGCAAGCATGGCCGCTGCCGAAGCAAGATTGGTATTAATGAAAGCAGTTACCGCCAACGAGTTTGCACCAAGAGCAGAGCCTGCATTAAATCCAAACCAACCAAACCAAAGCAAACCTGTTCCGAGAATTACATACGGAATGTTTACAGGCGAAAATTCTTCTTTTACCAGATGCGATTTTCTTCTTCCCAAAACCATTGCACCTGCCAGTGCGGCAAAACCTGCAGAGATGTGAACAACAGTACCTCCTGCAAAATCAAGCACTCCCCATTTGAACAAAAATCCATCGGGGTGCCAGGTCCAGTGTGCAAGCGGACAATAGATAAGTAAACTGAAAAGTGTGATGAAAATTAAATAACTCCAGAAGCGCACACGCTCTGCAAACGAGCCGGTGATAAGTGCAGGAGTGATAATGGCAAACTTCAATTGAAACGCGGCAAACAATACAAAAGGAACGGTGCTTGCGATAATCGGATGCGGTGCGGTGCCTACATTATTAAAAAGAAAATAGGTCATCGGGTTGCCGATAAATCCTCCGATGCTATCACCAAAGGCAAGACTGAAACCAACCGTGAACCATACAATGCTGATAACACCTAAGGCTATAAAACTTTGCAGCATGGTGGAAATAATATTCTTGGGTTTCACCATTCCTCCGTAGAAAAAAGAAAGGCCGGGAGTCATGATTAAAACAAAAGCTGATGCTGTAATTATCCAGGCAAGATTTCCTGTGTCTATTGCTCCTTCTGCTGCTTCGGGGTGATTAGCAGGATAAAATGCCATGAGTAAACTCAACGCGAAAAGCAAAACAAAAGCTATTGTTCCGTACTTTTTCTTTCGTTCTTTTTCTTTCATTTCCTAAAACTATGCTTTTGCTAAAACTCTTGTAATGTTTGGATTCAACTGGTCTGATTCTACAAAACCATCTTTCAGTCGCACAATGCGATGTGCATGTTTGGCAATATCTTCTTCGTGCGTTACTACAATGATGGTATTTCCCTGACGATGGATTTCTTCAAACAGTCCCATAATTTCAACGGAGGTTTTCGAGTCAAGATTTCCCGTTGGCTCATCGGCAAGAATAATAGAAGGATGATTTACCAATGCGCGAGCAACTGCCACACGCTGACGCTGACCGCCCGAAAGTTCGTTGGGCTGATGCTTTACACGGTCGGCAAGACCAACCTGTTTCAATACTTCCTGCGCACGGATTATTCTATCGGCTTTGCCCATTCCTGCATAAATCAAAGGCAGCATTACATTTTCCAATGCGGTGGAACGCGGCAATAAATTAAAGGTCTGAAATACGAAACCAATTTCTTTATTTCTGATTTCGGCAAGATCGTTATCCTGCAATTTACTTACATCCGTTCCGTTCAGCACATAGCTTCCGGCAGTAGGCGTATCAAGGCATCCGAGAATATTCATCAGCGTTGATTTTCCCGAACCTGAAGGACCCATTAGCGCCACGTATTCGTTCTTGTTGATGTTGATAGAAACATCGTTCAAGGCTTTCACCAGCTCGGTGCCAATGGTATAGTGCCGCGCGATGTTTGTTATTTTTATAATATTTTCCAAGGGGTATTTTTCTTGCTGCGAAGGTAAAAAATAAACGTGCTGAAATAATGGCATACTTATTAGTGTTAATTGTTCGCCACAGATTACACAGATTTGCACAGAATAATCACTGATAATCTGTGTAATCTGTGGCAACTCTTTCTTCGGCTTTTAGTTTTACCTTTGCGTCAATAATACTATGAACATCAAAAAAATTCTTCTCCTTATTCTGTTACTTACAGCAGCAGAATTTTCGTCTGCACAAGTAACCGTTGTTGCCGACCCTGCTATTGATTTGCTGGTTAAAAAACATGTAAAAGCTAATTCAGAAGGCAGAGGGTTTCCCGGTTTCAGAGTTCAGATTTTTTCTGATTCCGGAAACGGTGCACGCGAGCGTGCCAATGAAAAACGTTCGTCTTTTGTGTCAAAATATCCTGATGTTCCGGCTTACCTTGATTTTAATAATCCTAACTTTATTGTACGCGTTGGCGATTTCAGAACTAAGCTGGAAGCCCGCAAATTTTTGAACTCTATTAATGTGGAGTTTCCTTATGCCTTTGTGCGTAAAGACATGATTCAACCGCCACCGATTGAATAATTCATAAATTCGTACTTCATTATTAACCCTTAAAAACAAAACGCCATGTATTTTTTATCCCTCTCCGTAACGTTATTAGCAATCATTGCATCGGTTCATTTACTGGCCAAAGTGCGCAACGAAAATCTTGGTATTCTTTCTAAAATTCTTGCCTATTTTGTTTTGCTTACTGCGGTATTAGTGCTTGCCTGCCAGCTTTTTCGCGGAGTGGATAAAATGGAAAGAGGCGGAGGAAAATGTAAAAAAGAATGCAGCCGCGAAATGATGATGGGTGGCGAAGGCGACCATCACATGATGATGAAAAAATGTCGTCATGGCGAGGGTAAAGAAGGTGGCTGCAGTATGAAAATGGGCGAGGAATGCATCTGTCCTATGGGCGAAGACGGCAAATGCAAGGAAGGCAAAGCCTGCAAAATGGAATGTTGCAACGACAGCCTTGCAAAAGGCGAGTGCAAAATGCACAAAGAGGTGGAAGTGATTATTGAGGAGAAAGAGTAAATTTTTGAATATGTAGAAAGCCAACCTGAAATTTAGAACCAGGTTGGCTTTCTTTTTTATACCATGCCCCACATCCACCTCAAAATACAAATAAACGCCCCCATAGACCGCTGTTTTGACCTTGCCCGAAGCATTGACCTGCACAAACTAAGCACCGGCAACACACAGGAAGAAGCCATTGCCGGGACTACCACGGGACTAATTGGCCTAAACGAAACCGTTACCTGGCGCGCAAAACATTTTGGGGTGTGGCAAAAGCTGACTTCAAAAATTACGGAGTATGAGCGCCCCCATTCTTTTGTGGACGAAATGCTGGAAGGGGCTTTTAAATCTATTTACCATAAACATCAGTTCAGGCAGGAAGGCAATATTACCATTATGACCGATGATTTTCATTTTGAATCTCCTTTGGGAATTTTGGGAAGCATTGCAAATAAATTAGTTCTGACAAAGTATCTTACTGACCTTTTAAGTGAGAGGAATAGGATGATTAAGGAGTTTGCGGAAACGGAGAGGTGGAGGGAGGTGGTGAAGAATTACTAATTTCGTCCCCTCATTTAATCATCACCCCATGTCCGCAACCCTTACAGCAAAACCCGGCATAGCAGAAGTTCTGGAACTTTTCAAAATCGGAAAGGAAAATTCAGGCGCATCTACCGGTACAAAATATTTTAAAACACAAGGTACTAAAGTTGATTCCTTTTCGCCTGTTACCGGTGAACTGATTGCAAGCGTTAATGCTGCAACACCGGAAGATTATGAAACGGTTATAAAAACTGCTGAAGCAGCATTTAAGGAATGGCGCATGGTTCCTGCGCCCAAGCGAGGTGAAGTGGTGCGCCAGATTGGTGATGAGCTACGCAAATACAAAAACGAACTGGGTATGTTGGTTTCCTACGAAATGGGAAAAAGCTACCAGGAAGGCATGGGCGAAGTGCAGGAAATGATTGACATCTGCGATTTTGCAGTTGGACTTTCGCGCCAGTTGCATGGATTGACCATGCACAGCGAGCGTCCGCTGCACCGAATGTATGAGCAATATCATCCGTTGGGTGTTGTTGGAATTATTTCTGCGTTTAATTTCCCTGTTGCCGTGTGGGCATGGAATGCTGCTCTGGCATGGGTTTGCGGTGATGCCTGCGTTTGGAAACCAAGTTCAAAAACTCCGTTGTGCGCGTTGGCTTGTCAGAATATAATTGCACCGGTATTGAAAAGAAATAATGTTCCTGAAGGTGTGAGCTGCGTGGTTATCGGCAATGCTTCAGGCGATTTAATGAATAAAGATAAACGTGTTCCGCTGGTTTCGTTTACGGGTTCTACCCGCATCGGAAGACGAGTTGCATCAATGGTTGCCGAGCGTTTCGGCAGAACCATTCTGGAATTGGGTGGTAACAATGCCATCATTGTATCGGAACATGCAGATATAAAAATGGTGTTAGTCGGTGCAGTGTTTGGTGCAGTGGGAACGGCAGGACAACGCTGCACATCTACACGCAGATTAATTGTTCACGAAAGCATTTACGACAAAACTGTTTCGGTTTTGAAAAACGCATATGGTCAACTCAGCATCGGAAATCCGCTGGATGAAAAAAATCACGTAGGTCCGCTGATTGACAAAAAAGCAACGGAAGATTACCTAAACGCGATTGAAAGTGCTAAACAAGAAGGCGGTAAAATTGTTGTAGAAGGCGGAGTGCTTGAAGGCAACGGATATGAAAGCAGCTGTTATGTTAAACCTTGTATCATTGAAGCAAAAAACGAATTTCACATTGTGCAGGAAGAAACCTTCGCACCTATTTTGTATGTGATGAAATATAAAACCATTGATGAAGCGATTGAAATGCAGAATGGAGTTCCGCAGGGTTTATCTTCTTCAATCTTTACAACTAATATGCGCGAGATGGAAAAATTTCTTTCGCAACAAGGAAGTGATTGCGGAATTGCAAATGTAAACATAGGAACCTCAGGCGCTGAAATAGGTGGGGCTTTTGGCGGAGAAAAAGAAACTGGTGGCGGTCGTGAAAGTGGCAGCGATGCCTGGAAAATTTACATGCGCAGGCAAACCAACACCATTAATTATGGCGATAGTCTTCCGCTGGCACAGGGAATTAGATTTGATTTATAGTATGTTTTTAACTCTGCGTCCTTTGCGAATTTTTTGCGCCCTTTGCGGTTTGGTTTTCATTTCTTCATGCTCAAAAGAACCAAAGGAAAAGAAATCAGAGCCCGGAAAATTCTTTGATCTTGTTGCTTACTTCTCTAAAGAAGCTGATGCACTGAACGCAACAAAACCCGAAATCACCAAAACAATAATCAAAGACGGAGCAACAGAAACAAAAACGTTATCTGACAGCATCGACTGGAAAAAAGAGCTGAAAATATTTTCAGAAAATAGCATCAACAAACCCGCCTGGAAAGACAGCTTTTCTGCTGATACTGTAAAAGAAGGTAGCAGCAACACCATCACCTATAAAACCGCTGACGAAAAAATATCGGTTAAAGAAATTGTAATCACTACCGACAGCCTTTGGCAACCAACAGATATTTCCATCAAACGCGATGCAAAGAATTTTCTCTACACCTCTCAACAAACGTTGCACTACGCTCCGAAAAAGTCTTATCGCTTAGACAGTGAGATGCATGTACGCTGGACGTTTGATACCAAGTTTAGCGTGGAAGGAGTTTTTGTAAACTAAAAATCCCTTGCATCAGCAAAGGATTTTCAAGTAGTCTCGCCCGAAATTTTTTCGAACTCAATAGTGCGTGATATTGCGATTTTGGCAAGCCTACTGAACTCATTAAAAGAATAGTTTTCGAGGGCAATAGAAACCTAAATATTCTTGTTGTTTACTTTTGCTCAGATAAAATATAATCTGATGGAAAAAACAATCCTCTCAAGAAAAGAACTCTTTGACGTGGTCTGGTCAAAGCCTATTTCAGAAATTGCTAAGTACTATTTTATTCTATTATT
>CAMAVO010000040.1 GCA_945861685.1 Chitinophaga pinensis
GGTGATTTCCTGAAAAAAGAATTAGACAACTTCCTGCATAAAAATCCGGAAACGGCTGAAGCATTGCTGCGCAAGATTATGCAAAGCGAGCGTGAGCGTAAAGACATGGCAGGCATTAAAAAACTTGCGCGTGAACGTGCTAAGAAAGCCAGTCTTCACAACAAAAAACTTCGCGACTGCCGCAGTCACTATACCGATGAAAAAGCAGAAGCACGTTTGGAAACAACTTTGTTTATTACCGAGGGAGACTCTGCAAGTGGTTCTATTACCAAGTCAAGGAATGTGAATACACAAGCGGTCTTCAGCCTGAAGGGAAAACCGCTGAACTGCTATGGTCTGACCAAAAAGATTGTTTACGAGAACGAAGAATTCAACCTGCTGCAAAGCGCTCTTGATATCGAAGAAGGAATAGAAACCTTGCGCTATAACAACATTGTAATCGCAACCGATGCCGATGTGGATGGTATGCACATTCGTCTTTTGCTCATCACCTTCTTTCTGCAATTCTTCCCTGATTTAATTAAGAACGGACACCTGTATATTTTGCAGACACCGCTCTTCCGAGTCCGCAACAAGAAAGAAACAATCTACTGCTATTCAGAACAGGAGCGCAGAGATGCGATGTCCAAACTGGGTGGCAAACCGGAGATAACCCGCTTCAAAGGATTAGGAGAAATTTCGCCTGATGAGTTCAAACATTTTATCGGGAAAGATATTCGCCTTGATCCGATTATTTTGCGGAAAGAAACAAGCATTCACAACCTGCTTGAGTTTTACATGGGCAAAAACACACAAGACCGTCAGAACTTTATTATTGAAAATCTGAAGATTGAAAAAGATTTGGTGGAAGAAGATGCAGTTGCATAGAGCGTCACCCTGAACTTGTTTCAGGGTCTAAAAGATGCTGAAACAAGTTCAGCATGACGAATGAAGTTGACGAATAAAAAAGAATAATTGAAAAATGAAAGTTGACGATATAGATAACACAGAAAATTCCGGTGAGTTAGATCCGGAATCACAGGGAACAGATGGTGCTGCTCACAACGTTATACAGTTGTCGGGCATGTATCAGAACTGGTTCCTTGATTACGCATCGTATGTAATTCTGGAACGTGCCGTTCCGGCAATTGAAGATGGTTTAAAGCCTGTGCAGCGCAGAATTCTGCATGCCATGTGGGAGATGGATGATGGGCGCTACAATAAAGTGGCGAACATCATAGGGCATACCATGAAATACCATCCCCACGGTGATGCATCCATTGGTGATGCACTCGTTGGATTAGGGCAAAAAGAATTACTGATTGACCAACAGGGAAACTGGGGAAATATATTGACAGGAGACTCTGCGGCAGCTCCTCGTTACATTGAAGCACGTCCGTCCAAATTTGCACTGGAAGTAGCGTTCAATCCTAAGACCACCATCTGGCAAAGCTCTTACGATGGACGTAACAAAGAACCCGTTACGCTCCCTATGAAGTTTCCTTTATTGCTTGCACAGGGCGTTGAAGGTATTGCTGTGGGACTTGCCACTAAAGTATTGCCGCATAATTTCAATGAGCTGATTGAAGGCTCTATTGCTGTATTGCGAGGAAGAAAACCGATTGTGCTCCCTGATTTTATTACAGGCGGAATGGCAGACTTCTCCAACTACAACGATGGACTGCGTGGAGGTAGAATTCGAATCCGCGCTAAGATTTCGCAGTTGGATAAAAAGACCTTGGTCATCAGTGAAATTCCCTTTTCAACTACTACCACTTCGCTTATTGATTCCATTGTTAATGCCAACGAAAAAGGAAAAATAAAAATCCGGAAAGTAGAAGACAACACCGCAGAAAATGTGGAAGTTGTTATTCACCTTGCCGTTGGTATTTCACCCGACAAAACCATTGATGCACTTTATGCTTTCACAGATTGCGAGATTTCAATTTCGCCCAATGCCTGTGTAATTGATACCGATAAACCCAACTTCGTTGGTGTAACCGATATTCTTAAAATATCTACGCACCGTACATTGGAATTGCTGAAACGTGAGTTGGAAATCAGACTCTCTGAATTGCAGGAGCAATGGCACTTCTCTTCTTTGGAAAAGATATTCATCAAAGAGGAAATGTACATTGATTTCAAGAAATACGACAACAAAGAGGACCTCTTTAAATACCTCTATGCGGCTTTCAAACCGTTCCGCAAAAAATTAGTGCGCGATATTACCGATGAAGATTTATTGAAGCTCACGCAAATTCCAATGATTCGTATCACACGCTTCGATAGTTTCAAAGCGGATGAGAAGATGAAGGAGTTGGAAAACGGAATTGCAGAAGTAAAAACACATCTTGATAATCTGATTGACTACGCGGTTGAATATTTCAAAAATCTGAAGAAGAAATTCGGTGAAGGAAGAGACCGCAAAACGGAAATAAAATCATTTGAGAACATTGTTGCAACCCGCGTTGCCGTTGCAAATGAAAAGCTCTACGTAAACCGTCTGGAAGGTTTTGCCGGTTATGGAATGAAGAAGGACGAGTTTGTTTCTGACTGTTCCGATATTGATGACATCATTGTGTTCCGCAAAGACGGAACTATGGTGGTGAGCAAGGTGGTTGATAAAGCATTTGTTGGAAAGGATATGTTGCACATTAGCGTATTCAAGAAAAATGATGAGCGCACTGTTTACAACATGATTTACCGTGACGGACCGCGCGGCAATATTATGATCAAACGCTTTGCAGTTACAGGTGTTACCCGTGATAAGGTTTATGATTTAACCAAAGGGACAAAAGATTCGGAAGTGCTTTATTTTACAGCCAATCCTAATGGTGAAGCAGAGGTAGTAACCATTTTCCATCGCCCTGTTCCCCATCTGAAAAAACTGCAGTTTGATTTCAATTTTGCAGAGCTTGCTATCAAAGGCAGAAGTTCACAGGGGAATATTTTAACTCGCAACCCCGTCCGTAAAGTTGTTCAGAAAGAGCAAGGAGTTTCTACTCTGGATGCACGTTCCATCTGGTTTGATGATACTGTTCAAAGATTAAATGCAGAAGAACGCGGACAATTTATCGGCAAGTTTAAGGGCGATGATAAAATTCTTACCGTAATGCAAAGCGGTGAATACAAGCTGCATTCGTTCGACCTTTCCACACACTTTGATGAGGACATGATTCTGATTGAAAAATGGAATACTAAAAAGCCGCTGACTGCCGTTTATTTTGATGGAGAGAAAGAACAATACAACGTGAAACGCTTCCTGGTTGAGCCTTCCGGAAATAAAGTAAAATTTATTTCTGAGCACGAAAAATCAAGAATGGAAGTTGTTTCTTCAGATTGGCTGCCACAAATCGAAGTAAAATTCTACAAGAATAAAGGCGAGGATATTGACCCTGAAAAAATTAATCTTTCGGAATTTATTTCGGTGAAAGGATTGAAGGCAATCGGCAATCGTCTTTCTGCTTACAAGGTGAAGAGTGTTGATTTGTTAGACCCGCTGCCTTATGAAGAACCTGTTGTGGAAGACACAACAGAAGTTGATCTGACAGGAGGAGATTCTTTAGGATTTGAAATTCCGGTTGATGAAGAGGATGTGGAGCCGGTTAGCAGAGAAGAAATTCAGCGCCTGCAGGCAGGAGTGAAGAAAGAAAAACCTGCTGATAAGAAAAAGCCGGGTAGCAAATCTTCGGAGCAGCAACAGTTGGGCTTGGAGTTGGAGTAGCTCGATTTTGTGTATATTTGTTTATTGACTTTTCATCATGAAGAAAACCATGAAAATGGATAAAAATGTTTTTAAAATTATCCGCACAGCGGATGATTTGCATGAAACAGATAACTGGCTAGAACGTCCTGTTATAGAACGTATGGAAGCTATTGAAATATTACGTCAGCAGTTTATTGAGTTGAATCATCTTCCTCAACAGATGGACAAAACAGTTTATGAAATAGTTAAGGGAAAAGTTGCCTGATGTTTTCAAATGATTTTTTAGATTTTATCAAACTCCTCAACAAACATAGTGTTGAGTATATGATTGTTGGTGGCTATGCCGTTGGGTTTTATGGTTATCCAAGATATACTGGCGACATGGATATTTGGATAAATACTTCTGAAGATAATGCCGGTAAAATGATGATAGTAATGAAAGAGTTCGGGGTTATTATTCCGGGTTTAACCAAAGAAGACTTTATGAGAGATGCTGACTTATCTGGTGTTAATTTTGGAAGAGAACCATTAAGGATTGATATCTTAAGTTCTATAGATGGTGTGAAATTTTATGAATGTTATCCTAATAAACAAGTTACAGATTTTGAAGGCGTTTCAATGAATTATATCAGCTTTAACGATTTAAAGAAAAATAAACTGAGCACCGGAAGAGGGAAAGATAGGGTGGATGTTGAGGAGATTGAGAAGAAGTTGAAAAAGAAGAAATGAAGATGCCTGTTGTTAAAGATATTGAGCGTCTAAGCCCCAAAGAATATATCATCATTAAAGGTGCGAGGGTTCACAATCTTAAAAACATAAGCCTTGCTATTCCTCACAAGAAACTTGTTGTTATAACAGGGCTTTCCGGTTCAGGAAAATCATCCTTAGCTTTTGATACGCTTTATGCAGAAGGTCAGCGCAGATATGTAGAAAGTCTTTCTGCTTATGCACGCCAGTTCCTCGGTAAGATTGATAAACCGGAAGTGGATTACATCAAAGGAATTGCACCTGCCATTGCCATTGAACAAAAAGTAAATACGGTAAACCCGCGTTCAACAGTGGGAACAAGCACTGAGATTTATGATTATATCAAATTGTTGTTTGCACGCATCGGCAAAACCTATTCACCGGTTTCAGGAAAAATAGTGAAGCGTGAAACCACAACTGATGTAGTGGATTACGTTCTTTCACTTCCTGCAGAAACAA
Source organism: Chitinophaga pinensis (assembly GCA_945861685.1). GTDB lineage: Bacteria > Bacteroidota > Bacteroidia > SXHM01 > SXHM01 > SXHM01. Next base: position 4,892 of record CAMAVO010000040.1, read on the forward strand.
AGGTGATGCTGCTTTCACCCGTGAAAGTAAAAGATAAAAAGAAATTTAAGGAACAAGTTGAGACACTTATTCGACAAGGCTTTACAAGAGTAAAGGCAGTAGATGAAATTATTAGATTGGAAGAATATGCCGGCACTAAAACTATTCCTGCAACTATAAATTTATTGATTGACCGCTTTGCTGTAAATGCTGGTGACGAGGAACTATCCAGTCGTATTGCCGATTCGGTGGAGACCGCTTTTTTTGAGGGTGGTGGGGAGTGTGTTATTGAACAACTGAGCGAAAATAAAAAGTCAATTCTTAAAAATTTTACCAATCGTTTTGAGGCAGACGGAATTGTTTTTGAAGAGCCTTCGGTAAATCTTTTTGCTTTTAATAATCCTTACGGAGCATGCAAAAGATGCGAAGGATTCGGTAGCATTATTGGTATTGATGAAGATTTGGTTGTTCCTGATAAAACCAAGTCGGTGTTTGATGAAGCCATTGTTTGCTGGCGTGGCGAGAGCATGAGTGAGTGGAAAGATTACTTTATCAAAGCTGCCTATAAGTTCAACTTCCCCATTCATAAGCCGTATTTTGAATTAACTGAAGACCAGAAAGATTTATTATGGAACGGAAACAAAGACCTGGAAGGTATTTATGCTTTCTTCCATTATTTAGAATCGAAGAGTTACAAAATTCAGTATCGTGTTATGTTGTCGCGCTACCGTGGCAGAACACTATGTCCGGATTGCAAAGGAACACGATTACGTAAAGATGCAAACTACGTGAAGATAGGAGGGAAGTCGGTAAGCGAATTGATGCTGATGCCGGTGAATGAATTGCTACCTTTCTTTTCTGAATTGAAGTTGAACGAACACGATACAACTGTTGCTAAGCGTTTGATGAAAGAGATTGTTTCGCGTTTACAGTTTCTGGAAGATGTTGGTTTGGGTTATTTGACACTGAACAGGCTTTCTTCAACACTTTCCGGTGGAGAGTCGCAACGTATCAATCTCGCATCATCATTAGGAAGCAGTTTGGTTGGTTCACTTTATATTTTGGATGAGCCAAGCATTGGCTTGCATCCGCGCGATACAGAAAGACTGATTAAGATTTTAAAATCATTGCGCGATATTGGCAACACAGTAATTGTGGTAGAGCACGACGAAGAAATAATGCGCGCTTCTGATTTGCTTATTGACATTGGGCCCGAAGCAGGAACAGGCGGAGGTAATGTTGTCTTTATCGGAGACCACAAAGACATTCTGAAAGAAGAAAAAAGTATTACTGCACGGTACCTGAACGGAAAAGAAAAAATTGAACTTCCTGCCAAACGCAGAATTTCTAAGTCTGTAATTACACTCAAAGGTGTGCGTGAAAACAACCTAAAAAATATTGATATTTCTATTCCTTTAAATACACTTTGTGTTATAACAGGTGTTAGCGGTTCAGGAAAAAGTTCGTTGCTGCGCAGTGTGTTATATCCTGCGTTGAAAAAAATATTTGCGGGTGTTTCGGGCAAGCCCGGACAGTTTGATAAATTGGAAGGCGACATTCATAAATTAAAAGCTGTAGAGTTTGTTGATCAGAACCCGATTGGTCGCTCTTCTCGCAGCAATCCGGTTACATACATTAAAGCGTACGATGATATCCGATCGTTGTATAGCAATCAGCAGTTGGCAAAATTCCGCGGCTATGGTCCTGGCTTTTTCTCGTTCAATGTTGCAGGCGGACGCTGTGATGTCTGTGAAGGCGAAGGTTCAGTGTTGATTGAAATGCAGTTCATGGCCGATATTCATTTGCCTTGCGACAATTGCAACGGTAAACGTTTTAAGCAAGACATTCTTGAAATCACTTTTAAGGAAAAGAACATTGCGGATATTCTGGACATGACGGTTGATGAAGCCGTGGATTTTTTTGACAAGAACGATGCACGCATTGCCTCTCAGCTGCGCCCTTTGCTGGATGTAGGCTTGGGTTATGTAAAACTCGGACAAAGCAGCAGCACACTCAGCGGTGGCGAAGCGCAACGTATAAAACTAGCTTCGTTCATTGGTAAAGGAAGAAATGCCGATAAGACCTTATTCATCTTTGATGAACCAACGACCGGCTTGCATTTTCACGACATCAAAAAACTGTTGAAAGCATTTGAAATGCTTTTGCAAAACGGACATTCACTCGTAATCATTGAACATAATCCCGATGTAATTAAATGTGCTGATTATGTAATTGACCTTGGTCCCGAAGGTGGCAAACAAGGAGGAAACCTTGTATTTGCCGGAACACCCGAAGAATTGGTTAAATGCAAAGGTTCTTACACGGGGCAAGCGTTGAAGGGGAAGCTTTGAGTTTTTAGTGGCACTTAGCAGTCATGTATAAGCTGCCAACTGCCGCTGCCAACTTTTCACTTCTTCGCCAACACAAACTTCTGTTTAAACGCCTGTGTCTGGTACCACGGACCTTTTCCGGCATCAAGTGGTTGATAATTTACGCCACTCATGGCTCTTGCGCCCATTACGCCTGCCGCTCCAATCGGTGCCTGTGTTGCTCCTGCTGATGTATTCGGCTTCTCCATAGCGTTAATTTCAACCTGTAAAGTAAGTTCATTAGCTAAATCAGTTGCTGAATAATTGCTTCCGTAAATTTCGGTGAAAGGAATTGCTAGTTCATAAATCATGTTATTGTTCTCATTCCAGTTGATGGCGGTTTTAATAACTGAACTGTCATTAACTGGCAACATTCCGTTATGCAGCGCAAACCCTTCGGCAACCATCATAATGCTTTGCAGTCGGAAATTATTTTTCAGCAGTTCCATATCAGCAGCATGATTAGGGCCGGCATCTTCCTCGCCTGAATGAGGCAGCGGGTACGTCAATGTTGCTTTACGCTTTAGTTTTTTCACGGCTATGCTCACTTTCAATCCGCAGCGAAAAAGCTTTGATTGCGCCCCTTCATCCGGATTTTGGAAGCAGAGGTAAAGCATAGAACTGTCGTTGGCAATGCCAAACATCAGGTGTGTTTTTATATCATAGAAGTTAAGCGGATTTGCCCATTCATTAGCTATGCCGTCAACTCTTACTTTTTCTGATGGCCAGCGTGCAGAAGAAACAAGGTTTTGTGAAAACCCGCTTTCTAAGTTAATAAGGCAGATAAAAATGAATAGTAGGCGTTGCATTTTATTTATCATTGATAAACAAAGGTAATTGTAAACATTAATACAATTGATATATCTGCCCGGGAGCCGACAATATTATCTGCGCAATAAGAGCTCACCCAACCTTTACCAAATACTAAACGTATTTCACATAAAAATGTGTGCTTTAGTTAGGTATATATGCTTTGCTACAGGAGATTTATTCTGATATATTGTGTACTATTGTGCGATTAGAAATACCCGCAAACGGATGTTTATTTTACAAAATTCTTTTTTAGTTTGACCAGTTTTTACCCAATTCTTTTACTTACGTTAATTGTAGTTGTCTACGGACTTGTTGAATATTTCAATCATCAGAAAATACTTAAATCGATTCCGATACGGATACATGTAAACGGAACACGGGGCAAATCAAGTGTTACCCGTTTAATAGGTGCAGGCCTGAGAGCGGGCGGTATGAAAACAGTTACCAAGGTAACCGGCACTTTTCCCCGTTTAGTATTATCAGACGGCACAGAGGTGGCTATACACCGCAGAGAGAAAGCAAATATTATTGAGCAATTAAGCATTGTAAAGTTTTGTAAAGAACAGAATGCAAATGTGCTTATTATTGAGTGCATGGCTTTGCAGCCTCAGTATCAGAGGATAACAGAAGACCAGATGATAAAGGCAACTATTGGTGTTATTACCAATATACGATTAGACCATCTGGATGTAATGGGTCCAACTTTAGACGATGTAGCCAAAGCTATAGCAGGCACTATACCAACCAATGCACACCTTTTTACGGCAGAAGACAGGTATTTTAATTACTCAAAAAAAATGGCGGAAAAGAAAAAAACCATTGCACATCAGAGTAAAGTTGAAACTATTACAGCAGAAGAAATGAAAGGGTTTGGTTATATTGAACATGAAATAAATGTTGCTCTGGCATTGGATATATGCGCACATTTGGGAGTTGACAGGCAAGCAGCCCTTGCCGAGATGAAAAAGACCACACCCGATGAAGGAGTTTTAACAAAGTCGCTGGTAAAAGCAGATAATAAGGAGTTATCGTTTTACAATGGTTTTGCAGCTAATGACCCTGAATCAACGTTATTAATATGGAACAGCATAATACATCAACTCAATAAAGACGAACAGGCGATAGTAGTTTTAAACACCAGAAAAGACAGGGAAGACAGGGCAAGGCAACTGATTGAAATGATTGCAGTGAAACTGGACTTTAGCATGGTTGCCTTGATTGGCGAATCGTGTGAACTGGTAAAAACAATGGCCCTGAAAAATAATATACCCGAAAATAAAATTGCTCTTATCGGCAGCAAACCAACTGAAGAGGTGTTTGATGACCTTGTAAAAATTGTTGCAGTAAAAGCTACGCTGGTTGGCATAGGCAATATGGGAGCGGGAGGCGCGGAACTGGTTAAGTATTTTGAACAAAAAGCAAAAGAAGTATGATAGAATTAGCAATTTCATTAGGTATCGTTATCAGCTTATTTTTTGTTGAAGTGTTTGGTATGGCTGCCGGTGGAATTATTATACCCGGGTATATTGCTCTTCAATTAACTAATCCTGATAAAATAATAGGAACCATACTAACTGCTTTGGTTACCTATCTTATTTTAATGGTTATTTCAAAATTTACCTTTTTATTTGGTAGGAGGCAAATGGTAGTTGCCTTATTAATCGGCACATTGCTCTCAATCGTATCGCATCATTTTCTCTTTGTTAATACAGAAGTATCAACCTTAGAGTTTAGCGCGGTTGGCTGGGTAATACCTGGATTGATAGCCCATTGGGCAGCCAAGCAGGGTTTTGTGAAAACCATTTCCATGCTGGCTATTACCTCAGTTCTTGTAAGGTTTATTGTTATTATATGTTTTAACGGCTCATTGCTGCCAGAACTTTTCAAGTAAAAATGGATAAAATATCTATACGGTCTACACTTATACTTTTAATTCTGGCAGTATTGTCTGTTGCCTGCTTTGTAATTGTTGAGATGACAAAAGTTGATAAAGAACAAGATTGGTATAATGAAAAACTACATGCAGCACAACTTGCAGAAAAAGCAAATGCACATATAAAGCTTATACATTACGGTGATGCGGAAATATTAGATAATATCAATGACCCAAATGAAACAGGGTTGATTGGTGAAGAATTTACTTCAATAACAACTGGCGAAGGCTCATTGCCAATTAAGCTATCAACCACCAACCCAAATTTTGCGGCAATGGTAGTGCAACTAATTAAAGATGCAGAACTGGAAAAAGGAGACAATGTAGCGGTGTGTATGACGGGTTCTTTTCCGGCTTTAAATATTGCAACCTTAGCTGCCATTCAAACACTTGCATTAAATCCTGTTATTATTTGTTCTGTTACATCATCGGGCTGGGGCGCAACCAATCCTGAGTTTACATGGCTTGATATGCTAAGTGAACTGAATAAGGCAAATCTAATCACCGCCAAAGCTGTAGCAGCATCAATAGGTGGAAATCAGGATATTGGCATGGCACTGAGCAATGAAGGACGACAAAAAGTAGTGGATGCAATAGCCAGAAATAATGTAAAATTCATCAATAACGATAGTTTGAAACTTAATATAAAAGAGCGCTTAAACTATATAAACAATTTTACTAAAGGCAAACAGATAAAGCTATTTATAAACATTGGAGGAGGCACAGCCAGCATAGGTTCTGATGCAAACGGAAATGCAGTGCCATCTGGATTAAATGAAGACATAAAACTAAAAGACATACCCGATAAGCAAGGCGTTTTATTTGAAATGGCTAAGAGCAGAATACCAATTATTCATCTTCTAAATCTTGAAAGTTTAATGAAAATGTATGACCTGCCTCGTAATCCTGTGCCTTTACCCGAAGTTGGTTCAGGTAAATTGTTTATGCATAAAAAGTATAACTTACCTGTTGTTATTATCTCAACACTCTCCCTCATTTCTTTAATAATTGCGGTTGCATATCAGGATAAAAAACGCCACGAATTAGGAACTGAAATAGTTAAAGATGACCTGCAAGTTTAAGTCTATGACCTATATGATTAAGAATCTGTTTATTTCAACACTGTTTTTTATAGCCTTTGCAGGGTTTGGTATTGCGCAGCAAGCAACAAAAGTAGTTCCTGTTAAATCGCAGGGTGAGGTTACCATTAAAGGAACTAAATCCTATACCTATTACAAACTTTCAGATAAAAAATCTACTACCCTAAACATTAACGGGCCTGGAAAACTGACTGTAATTACAAGAGTGCTTTTAAAAGAAGGAGAAGAAAAATCACTACCCTTTAAGATTAAGTATGTAAAAGACGAAAAGAAACAAACGGTAAAAGAGATTGCAAGTTTAAAAGTGACTAAAGATTTCAAGAGCGAAAACAAACCTGTTTCTGTTGCTGAGCAACTTATTATTAATGTGCCTCCGGGTAAGCATAATTATAGTTTCAATAAAATAGAGTCGGGTGAAGAAATCTGTATTAATTTTTCTTATTTAAAAGAACCTGATCCGGAATGGGTAGACCTCAAGCCCATTAATAAGCTGACAGAAGTTTCGCTTTTGTACACCGATACAAAAAAAGCAAGAATGTATTACCGCATCTCGGATAAAGAGAGTTTTAAAGTAATGCTGAAACCGGGCGACTATCTTCGTTTGGTTGTGCGTTCAGAATTTAAGCAGAATGATTTGCCAGCTGATAAATTCAGGTTGGTTTTAAAACAAAATGATACCATTAAAAATACGTTTGACATTAAAACCAAACGCTGTGAAAAAGTAGTTTATCAAACTGAGCAGAAATTAATACCCGGCACACTGGATGAGATTTATATAAAAATACCGACTAATAAAGGAAGCAAGTCGAATGAAAAACTTCTTTATGAAATAATATTACCTGACAAATCAAAAACTGCGTTAATCAGATTAAGCATTGACCAACCTGTAAAGCCGGCAGCAAAACCATAAATATGAAAACCACAAATAAAACATCAATGAAAAGCAATCTCTTACTAACCATAGCAGCAGCTATGTTATTACTCAGCTCATGTCAGCAAGAACCCGGTGTAGGTGGCAATTGTGCGATACACGGTATCGTAGAATTGAAAAATTATAATCAGAATTTCAGCATATTGAAAGAGCAAAAACCTCTGGTAGATGGCTATGTTTACATTGTTTACGGTGATAATGCAGGAACATCTGACCGCGTTCGCACCAGCTATGACGGTTCATTCTCATTTACACATCTTACCAAAGGAAACTACACTGTTTATGCATTTTCAAAAGATACTACGCAAAATGAAACGGGAGAAATAGCTATCATAAAAGAAGTAGAAATTACAGAAAATAAACAGGATGTAGATGCCGGCACCATAGTGGTTGCTGACAATAATGCAGTTGGCAATGCAACTATTTACGGAAAGGTATTACTGGAAAACTCAACAACAGGAAACAGCTACTACGAAAGCGATAAATTTGTTTATATTATTTATGACAACAGTATAAGCTATGAAAAATCTGTAAAAACAAATTTTGACGGTGAGTATATCTTCACAAATCTACCTGTGGGCAATTATACCGTATACACCTACTCATTAGATGTATTTAACACCTCACCCAACAATGAAATTCCGGTAATACAAACGGTTACAGTAAACAGTATTAATGAAAATGTGGTATTGCCCGACCTTATCACCTACTATTAATATGAAGAATAAGCTATTCTTAATTTTAGTTGTCTTATTTACTCAGCCTGTCTTTTCTCAGGATATACTGGATGGGGATAAGGTATGGTATAGTACCTACCTTAACTATAAGTTAAATAAAAAAATATATTTTGATGACTATTTGCTGTTGTCATTTAATGGGCTGCAGCATTCATTTTCGTTCTTCCAAAATGATTTCAACATCAATTATGCATTGTCAAAAAAAGCAACACTATACGCAGGGTATTCTTATGCTATGTATAACTGGATACCGGAATACAAAACAGCTTACTCACAAAACATAAGTGCCGTCAGCACTATTGGATTTAATAAGGCAGAGGTGGGAGGTAAATACGATATTTCAATAGGTAAGAACTTTAAAATTGATCAGGATCTCGCTGCACAGTTTTACTTCCCACAGCTTGAAAAATATCAGTTCAGGTTCGAATACAGTATTAAATTATCCTACAAAGAACGAAAAACAAGTTTCCGTTTTACCCCCTTTGTGCAAGGAGTTATTTTTTATTATCAAAATGGCATACCTGTTCATTACTATAAAGATGATGGCAGTTTGGGTGATTATAAATCACCTAATGGATTTCATCGTTACAGAGCAAAATTTGGCTTGTCATTTCGCCCGATTAAGAGTTTTAAATCAATGGGTATTGTGCTGTATTATAATATCCAGAAAGAATTTAATATTTCAGGTTTTGGAAATGATTTAAATATAAAAACTCCACTAGGTAATATTACAAACACGCAAAACATCATCTATCCATTCAACAATTACAATGTATTTGGTATTCAGTTAAATTTCTTTCTTTAGCAGAGCAACTTGCCGAATCGCAAAAAGCGAACTGCACCACGCCACAAAATAAAAAAGGCCCGCCAAATGGCAGGACTTTTTTGCTTGCACTGTTCCCCTCTCCCTCGGAGAGGTAGGGGTGAGGCTTTACTTCTCAAAACTTATCTTCCATTCCCCCTGCACACCCCCGATATTCTGCACATTCAAAAAAACGTTCCCGTTTCCGAAACCAACCTGAGCAGCAAACTCAATCGGAGTTTTGGTAATCACACCACCTGCCGCAACATCTAAGAACGTAGAACCAGCGCCATTGGCAGGATTACTTGTAGCATAATAACGCATCGCGCTGTCTTTAGCTTCTGAAATAATTTTCTCCAAACCACTATCAATCTGATTGATTTGAATGTTTGCAAATTGACATGGAGCTAAACTTCCGCTTTTAATAATCACAGCATCCATCACAATTTTGCGCTTCAACTCTTTTCCGGCCGAAATATGAACATTGGTTTCCTATAACCTTCCAGTTCCCAAACGAAATCAAAATCACCGGGCAACAGTTTCGCAGCATTGAACTTCCCTTTAATATCCGTAAGCACCTTTGCAACCTCTTCCGTAGTTCCTGTTTTCAGAATTTTAAAGCTAACCCCAATCAGCGGAACATCATTTTCATCCAAAACAGTACCCCTCACTTTTGCACTTGTAGAACCCAAGTCAATAATTTCCCTGCTTTGTTTGTAACCGCTCCAAAATTGAAATTGAGTAGGCTTTAAAGTGTTCGCCATTTTGTCCAACTGTTTCACCAACATATCATCAATCACCTCGCGCACCTTCAATTCAACTTGCAATTTCGCCTGACTTTTACTGATAATAGCCTGACTTGGATTCTGACTTGCTACACGATACAAAGTGATTGCTGACAACAAATCCGTTACATCAACAACCGTAACACCAAAATTAGTTGCCCCTGCAATGTTGGCGTTGGTCGCATCATGTATTGCCTGACACGTATCGTCAACATCTTCTTTTTTCATCCCGTTCAACTTGCTTTCCTAAAAGTTCACCAATGCAGCCAACGTATTATTGTTGGTTGAATTAGCAAACGCCAAAGTCGCGTTAGCACATTTCACCGCCAAAGTGGTCATCGCTTTACGCAAAGCATTGGTGTCAAGTGTTACGCCTTTCGTTGTTCCGTCCCCGATTTGGTTGTATGAATTAATCAAAAGCATTTTCGCTTTTATTGCCGCCAATAGAATGGCAAAATCCGGTATGCTCATCGTTACCGTTGTGTGTCCATCACAGAAAGTGATGGTTGCGTTAATCATGTTAACGCGATTGCTAAGCTCGTTTTTCATGTTTTTGTTTTTTTGTTACCCCGACAGAATTTTTCTGTCAGTTTGCTATTAGATCCAGCAACACACAAAATTCCATAAACCTACTTCGTGTCCTTTGTGTCTTTGTGGGAAACAATTTGAAAATCAACAAAATAAAAAATCTCATGGAAGCCAAAATCGTTCTCATGGAAACTAAAACCTCTGTCATGGAAACCAAAACCACCGTCATGGAAGCCAAAACTCTTCTCATGGAAACCAAAATGACACAGGGGGGCTCCCAAAACCTCTGTCATGGAAACCAAATTGACTGTCATGGAAACCATAACGTCTGTCATGGAAGCCAAAACCTCTCTCATGGAAACCAAAACGACACAGGGGGGCTCCCAAAATCGCTGACTTGGAAACCAAAATCACCGTCATGGAAACCAAAACCCTTGACTTGGAAGCCAAAACCGCTGCCCGTGGAAAAAATTCGCTATCAAGCCTGCCAGGCTAATCAAAGCAGCCCCGCAAATTCCGTTGTTAATAGAAAAATAACACTAAAAATGATGCAATAAATTTTGTTAATAAAAAAAATCTTATTTTTGCGTAATTATAGTCTTTGTAATCAATAATAATATATTCGTCTAAATAAAGACGGGTTTGCCCGAAATGGAAAAGAAGTACACCCAAAACATCATATTTTTTTTAATCTCCGGAATGAAGGGGTTTAAAAATGCCTGCCTTGCCTTTTCCTTACTCTTTATAAGTTTCGGTTCGTTTGCACAAAAAGACACCACAGAAATGCTGCAAACAGCAGTACTTAAAGGTATTTGGTTTACAGACAGCAACAACGGTTATGCAGTAGGCTATAACGGAACCATACTTAAAACCACCGATGCCGGACTTTCATGGAAAACGCTTAAATCAGGAACTACCAATAGCCTTTTTTCAGTTTCATTTACCAATGTAAACACAGGACTTGTTTGCGGTGCAAACGGTCTCATCCTAAAAACTACAAATGGCGGTTTAACATGGAAACCTTGCAGCAGTGGAAGCATTGTAACTTTGCACGAAGTGTTTTTTCTTGACAGCCTAAATGCTTATATATCAGGTCAGTTTGGCACCTATCTTAAATCATCTGATGCCGGTGAAACATGGACATCCATCGCCCTTACAGCAGGCGCAGGAAAAGATATATCAATTCCCGCTCTTAACTCGGGATTTGCGTTGGGCGACCCGGCAGCTCAGGCTGCCGCACTCCACAGCATATCACAAATAAAAAATAAAGATTCACTTGTATCAGTCAACATCAATATACTGGAAGATTTCTGGAAAAAATACAATTATCTGAGCACCCGCAAACAGCAATTTGAGAGCACTGCCGTAATTCCTGCTTTATATAAAGTAAACGTAAAAGACACCATTTACCGCTCTGACTATCTGAATAGGGTAACCGAAGCAAAAATAAGACAAGCTAAAACCGAATTTGGTCTGAGTTTGGCAGGAAGCTATCAGGAAAATTCATCAGCAGGGGTGGGTGCAGATGATATGATTATTTACCGCAGAAGAGCGCAGGCAGGTCTTGACTGGGATGTTTTAGGCAATGGTTTGCTTTCAAGCAAACTCAACCAGAAGATGTTGAAAAACGACATGATTATCAATTCGCTTAAACCCGAAACCAAAATCAGTTCAAGCGATTTTATCATTATCTCACACAAAATCATTTATGCCTTTAACCAGCACAAAATAAAACTGCTGGAACAGCGTCAGCAAATCATCAACGATAAAATTGATGCTGCTAATGAACTTTACTTGCTTAAACACCTTCCTAAACTGGAGCTGATGCAGATTATACAACAGCAAGTGGATGTAAGCAGCATGTTCCAGATTTATCAGGCATATAATGAGCAACTGGCTCAGGAAATTAACCCAGCCAGTGTTCCATCTAATATTCTTCCGCTGTTTGACCTTGACCCCGAAAAAATTGTAGGATATTCTAGTCCGGCAAATAACGACAGTATTCTGCAGTTGAAAATCAAAAACCTGGAACTTCAAAACTCAGCCTGGAGAGACATCAGCCTTAAAACACAGGTGCGCTACAATTATTATAACTATGCTGGTTTAAATCAATCCGACCGCTATTTCCTTTCTGCGGGCTTATCATTTGGTGTTCCGCTGCCGCTGGGCTCTGTTGCTGATAAAAAAACAGTTGCAGCGCAGGCAGATTTAATGCGTTTTGATCAAAGAAACTCATCAGAACAACAGAATGTTGATTTGCTCAACACCGTTTATGAATACCGTTACAAATTAAAGCAGTACAATAATTTTGCTGAAAAACATAAGAAGTACGAAGAGTTGCTGCGCATAGAACGTGTAAAAGAAAAACTGCAATACTTTGAGTTTAACCCTATCTCGGCTTTAAACCTGCTTGACGATATGCTTTCAATAGAAGTGGAAATGCTGGATCTGCAACAGGAAATGTACCTGAGCCTGTTGGGTATTGTTACCAAAACACCGGGCACCGAAGCCATCAATGTTATTCAGCCAATAGCTACAGCGCAACAGAACGATAACAATACACAACCTTCAAGCATTGTGGATGAAACCAAAGACAAAGCAATGTACATCTGGAGCGAATCATTTAAACGCACCGATGCCTATATTGAAGAATACCTGAACCTTAACAACATTAAAACAGCTGTTGTTAGTGCCGGGCAGGTTGAAAAAGCAAAAGTTAATAAACTGTTTGGCGTGTTAAAAGCAAGCGGTATTAAAACCGAATTGATGATTGGCAGCAATAAACTGCTCTTCCATAAAAATCCGGCAGCCTTCCTTGATTCAATTACAGCTGCAATCAACATAGCTGATATTGCTGCACTCCATCTGGATGTTGAGCCTCATGCACTGGCAGATTGGGACACAAACAAAGACAATTATCTTGCACTCTATGTAAAATTGGTTAAACAGGCTCAAACCTGGTGTCAGGCTAAAAATATAAAACTGAATGTATCTATTCCAGTTTACTATCCCGAAGCAACATTGTCTGAAATATATGCTGCCTGCGACAAAGTTTACATCATGGCTTACGAACATACAGATGCCTTCTTCATTATGAAAAAAGTAAAAGAAGAACTTGCTCTTAGTCCTGACAAAACTGTAATTGCCCTGCGCGCCAAAGACTTTGGAACACGCAGCGATTTTGAGAAATTTTTAAATGAATTAAGTGTGGCATTGAACACCAAATCATTTGCCCTCCACGACCTTGAAACATTTATAAAGCTTGACGAATTAAACTCAGGAAAATAATTTATAAACTAAAAACCAAAAGTCTTGAATAGTATAGATTTTAAACAAAAAACCTCAGTTATCAGGGTGCTGAGTGACGAGAACGGTCGAAAAAGTTTCAACTGGGATCGTGTCATTTACATTGTGTTCCTTATTCTGTTGTTCGGCTTTTTAGCATATTATGCCTTCAACAAAATATTCTTTATCAAAGCCCAGGGACAGGTATCCTTTGAAAACATTGACATCCGTATTCCTGATGATTGCAGAATTATGGAATATCAGGTTGCTGAGGATGATTCGGTAAACATAGGCGATTCATTGTTTATCTATTCGCTGGACGATGATAACCTTAACGGAGGTGGTAATAGTGTTGTGGTTGCGCAATCAGAAGAGACAGGTTTCAGTAATCAGCTTACCTGGATTGACAGAGAGAAGTTTACGTTGGAGAAGAAAATTGCAATGAACAACATTGATAAAGTTCGTGCGAAAGAATTACAAAAAAGCTTTGAAAACGAATTACAGCATTTTGAAAATGCCATCATTCTTGATGTGCTGCCAACAGACAGATATGAGTATTCTAAAAGCGAGATACTGCGTCTTAAAACAGAAATAGCAAAACTTGAATCAGAGAACAGACAGAATAATGCCTACATAGCTGAACTGAATGAACTTGCAGAAAAGCCTGTTGTAAAACAGATGGGTGCAACTTCTTCAGGAAACGGAAATGGAGGAGACGGAGAAACTATATTACCCCAGGTTTTCTATTCACCTATAAGTGGAAACGTTATAAGGTTATATACTCACCAGTTTGAAGTAGCTCTTAAGCAAGATGTGATTATGTCTATTCACAGTGACCGCCCTA
>CAMAVO010000041.1 GCA_945861685.1 Chitinophaga pinensis
AGAATTTATTTACGACAGCTACGCCTGCCGTGTGGGCAAAGGAACTCATTTAGGAATAAAACGGGTAGCGAGTTTTATAAAATACACATCAAAAAAATATACTCAAGATTGCTACATTTTAAAATTAGACATATTGGGTTATTTTATGCGTTAAATACGTGAAGTGACTTCAGCGTAATGTAGACATCAAACGCAAATATCAGAATCAGAAGTATATTATCTGAAAAGAACTCGCCAAAGGAGTTTGTCAACCTTTGTTCTGCATTCATCTCTCTAATGACCTTATTCATCTATCAAATTAAATATTTTACAAAAGTAAGGTATTGTTGTTTACCTTCCAAATGCCAGCCATAGATTTAACAATGATTTTATTCAGGAAATGGAATATGTTAGCGCTTTTATGAGCTATAACTGCATGAAGCAGAATACTATAAGTTCTTTTTCCTGAAAATACGCAATGCAATCAAAAGCGGGGTAATAATCCACATCAGAAAGGCTGTAGATGATACAACGCTATTTCAGTTGCCTCCGCAGAAGTAAACGGCAACGTGGGTTTTAGAGTCGGAAAACTCCTTTATGCACAAGCATGGCGGAGTTTTCTTTTTTAATTTAGCACCGTGGACATAATCAACCGTATTATAGAAAGCATGACAAAAGAAGAACTGCGGTTCTTCAAAATCTATATTTCGCGCAACACTGCCGAAGGCGATCGTAAAGATGTGGTGCTCTTTGATTACATCCGCAAAAAAGGCGAAGAATACGATGAAGATAAAGCAGCGCTGAAGCTTTATCCCGATGGTGAAAAAAATTCGTTCTACCGTTTGAAAAACCGTATGACCGAAGAAGTAAACAAGAGTTTGATGCTTCAGCATTTTGGTGAAGACGAAGCATCTAATACCCTGCAATTAATTTCACTGGCTTATTTATTTTTCAACCGCAATAATTATCCTGTTGCGTATCACTTTATCCGCAAAGCAGAGAAAAAAGCAACAGAACAGGAGAACTACGAGTTACTGGATATTATCTATAGTGAGTATATCAAACTTTCGCACGAAATGGTTTCCATCAACCCCGAAACCTATATTAAACTGCGCAAAGAAAACAGCGCCAGATTGCGTGACCTGCGTCAGATTGATGATGTGTTGGCAGCAGTTAAATACAAACTGAAAATAACACAGAATTTTTCACCGGGCGAAAATCCCGTTGTTGAAATGCTGAGCAAAACAGTAGATGATTTTTCGCACGACAGTGAACTGAAGAAAAGTCCTGCGCTGCGTTTTAAAATTTATCAAGCCGTTAGTCAGGTGTTGTTACAACGTCATGATTATAAAAATCTGGAAGATTACCTTTTAACAACGTACAACCAGTTTACTGAAGAGCATCTATTCAACAAAGGAAATCACCTTACCAAGTTGCAGATGCTAACCTACAGCGTGAACACGTTGTTTAAAAACGGAAAAATTCAGGAAAGTCTTTCCTATGCCGAGAAGTTGAAATCTGCAATGGAAGAGTTCGGCAGACTGCATTACGATAAGTATCTGTTCTTCTACTACAATTCATTGGTGATTAACTACTCCAAAATTGACATTGATAAAGCAATTGAAATACTGGAACAATTAGAGAACAACGAACAACTGAAAAACACACCGTTCTATGAAGTGTTTGTGTACCTCAATCTTGCCATCTTCCGTTTCGAAAAAAGTGATTACCGTAACTCGATAAAAAACCTGAACAAACTTTTTATTCACAAAAGTTACCAGAATGCAGATCGTTCCTTGCGTTTCCGCATTGCCATTGCCGAATTGATTATCCGTCTTGAATTAGACGATATGGAGTTTCTGGATTACCGTACCACACAGATAAAGAAAGAATACAAGGACCTGTTGCAGAACGAAGAAAATAAACGCGAACTCAAGCTGATTGAAATCATTCGCAATGTGGCATTAAACGGTAGTTCTAAAAAGAATAAAAAGTTGAACGAACTGGTTGCACAATTCCTTAAAGAAGAGCATCAGACTAACAGTGATACCGATGTTATCAATTACAACAAATGGCTGAAAGGTAAGTTTCAGTCATAGTTCCTATATTTGACACATGAACATTGCGCTCTACGGCAAAAAATACAACTCCGATTTTTTTTTAGGCTTTTCAGAATTACTGAAAACGCTGGCAGAAAACAATGTTCAGGTTTTTATTCACCGCGAGCTTCATCAGCAATTGCCAAATGACATTACTGCTCTTGCTGCTGCAAAAATCTTTGAAACAAAAGAAGAGATTGAAGGCAAAGTAGATTTTCTCTTTTCAATTGGCGGTGACGGAACATTGTTGCAAAGCGCTTTATTAGTAGGCAGTTCAGGAATTCCTGTCTTGGGTATCAATACAGGAAGATTAGGATTTCTTTCCGGTGTTTCGCAGGAAAATATAAAACAGGCACTGCAAAGTATTTTTGAAAAAAACTATTCAATTGAGCAACGTTCATTGGTAAGTTTTATAAACGGAACAGAATATTTCGGTGAAAATAATTTTGCCCTGAATGAATTAACCGTTATAAAAAAAGACACCTCCAGTATGATAACCATTCATACCTGGGTAGATGATGAATTTGTAAATTCGTATTGGGCTGATGGATTAATTATAGCTACATCAACAGGATCAACAGGCTATTCATTGAGTTGCGGAGGACCTATTCTTAGTCCGGGTTGCGGTAACTTTGTTATTACACCCATTGCACCGCATGGACTAACTGTACGTCCTTTTGTTATTTCTAACAAAAGCAAAATAAAATTGAAAGTAGAAAGCCGTAGCGAAAATTTTCTTGCAACATTAGACTCGCGTTCGGTTACCTTACCCAGTTCATTTGAACTTCAGATTTCAAGAGCGGTATTCACCTTAGGTCTGGTACGTTTCCCCGGTGATAATTTTATCAGTACCCTGCGCAATAAAATGATGTGGGGAGCAGATAAGAGAAACTGAAAAATAGTAATACACCCGCACTCCTTCGACAAGCTCAGGATGACCCAAGCGTATTGTCACACTGAGCTTGTCGAAGTGTTATTTCTTGCAATAACTTTCCGATTGTTCTACCGGAAATTTGTTTTCCAGATTAACATCATTAAAACTTCTTTTCTTTCCCCAGTTGAATAACTTTTCAAAGAAAGGCAACAACTTACTTCCTTTTACTTTTTCAAGAAAAAAGACTTCGTGTTCTTTTTCTTTGATAGCCATTTCATATAAAATCTGGTCATGCTCGTAAATACCCAACTCATGGAAATAGTGGATCATCACAAGATACTCGCACACGTTTCCGCTTTCTAACCTTCCTGCAAAATAGTAAGGCATAAACCAACCGATAACATAGCAACTGAATGAAATGGTTTTGCCGATAACATGAAACTGAACTTCATATTTTTTTGAAACAGGAATTTGATACTGTTTCATAATTTTAAGTACTTCTTCACGGTGTTTCCACTCATCCAGTTCTATCTGGCGAACCGGAATTTTTTCGTCTTTGATTTTTAATGAACCTGCATGACCCTGATAAGCAAAAGCGGCAGCCTTTTCAGCAGAATAGGCCTGTTGAAGAAGTTTGGTTAGTTTAGGATGGGTAATAAGCACAGAGTAGAAATTCTGTGCGAAATTAAGAATAAGGTGATTACTTATTCTTTGTACATCTGCTCAATTTCTACGCTGAATTTTTCCAGAATGATTTTGCGTTTCAGTTTCATCGTAGGAGTAAGTTCACCTGTGGCAACTCCCCATTCAGCAGGCAGCAAAGTGAATTTCTTTATCTGCTCCACATGATTAATGTCCTGATTAATGCGTTCTACTTCTTTCTGAATAGCCTCTATCACTTCAGGAATTCGTATTACTCCCGCAGTTCCCGGAAAAATAACATTGTTGTTTTTGCACCATGCTTCTAAGTTCACAAATGAGGGCACTATTAACCCCGAAACAAATTTGCGTTCGCTGCCAACTACCATTACCTGCTCAATCAGTGGCGATTCTTTCATTTTGTTTTCAATCGGTTGCGGAGCTACATATTTTCCTCCCGAAGTTTTGAAAAGCTCTTTTTTGCGGTCAGTTATTTTCAGGAATTTCCCGTCATACACTCCTATATCACCGGTGTGAAACCAGCCCTCTTTATCAATCACCTCCGCTGTTAAATCAGGGCGTTTGTAATAACCCAACATGATGTTTGGCCCTTTGGCAAGTATTTCACCGTCTTCAGCAATTTTTATTTCAACACCGGGAATAGGAATACCAATAGTGCCTAGTTTGCGGTCTGTTTCTTCCAAACGGTTTGAGGTAAGTACAGGCGAAGTTTCCGTTAATCCGTAACCTTCAATAATAGGAATTCCTGCTCCGGTAAACAATGTTCCCAGTTTTGCATTCAGTGCTGCAGCTCCGCTTACAAGAGCTTCCACTTCTCCGCCCAGCGCTTCTTTCCATTTAGAGAAAACTAACTTTCGCGCGATTGCAAGTTGTGTGTTATACCATAATCCTTGTTTGCCGTTAAGCTCATATTGCGATGCTAAATCTAAGCTCCAGAAAAATAATTTCTTGCGGAAACCTTCCAGCGTATTTCCTTTCTGCATGATTTTTTCATAAACCTTTTCAAGTAAACGGGGAACAGTAGTAAAGAAATGAGGCTTTACTTCTTTCAGGTTTTCTCCAATGGTTTCGAGCGTTTCTGCATAATAAACCGACATACCAACAGCCATGTACGTATAAACCACCATGCGTTCAAAACTATGGCAAAGTGGTAAAAAACTAATACTTCGTTTGCCTGCAACCATCATCTGCTGAATAGAAAGTGTTGACTTGATATTGCTGATAATATTGTTGTGAGAAAGCATTACACCTTTTGGATTTCCTGTAGTACCCGAAGTGTAAATAATCGTAGCTAAATCATTTGGTTTTATTCCTGCTTTCAATGTTTCAATCTGTTTCAGGTCATCCGCAGTTACTTCTTCCAGCAATGTTTTCCAGTTTGTAGCTCCCTGAACTTCATTAAAGGTGAAAACATCTTTCAAGGAAGAAACATCGGATTTTATGCTTTGAATTTTTGTAAACAACTCAGCATCTGAAACAAAGCAGTAAATAATCTCTGCATCGTTGAAAATAAACTTGTATTCATTTTCAGTAATAGTAGGGTAGATGGGTACATTGATAGCTCCTATTTGTTGTACGGCTAAATCAACAAAATTCCATTGCGGACGATTGTTAGCAATCAACCCGATTTTATCGTTTGGTTTAACACCCAGTTTCAGCAAGGCTTTGCTGAGTTGATTGATGATGGTGATACACTCCTGTGTACTATAACCTTTGTAGAATTTTTCTCCGTTTTCAGTTACTTTTTCAGCAAGACAAATTTCTTGAGGATGATTTGCCTGCTGAAAGGGAAGCAAATCAAACAGGCGTGTATAGTCTTTCATATCTTATCTTATTAATTTACTGATTTGTTTGAATTCTTCTGTTCCTGCTGCATCCATCAATTGAAAAAGAACCATTTCTGTAGTAGCAATAAATGCTCCGGCTTGTCGCATTCTTTCTAAAGCAATTTGTTTGCTGTATTCTTTACGTGATGAAACAGCATCGGCAACTACATGAACCTGCAAGCCGCTATTCAATGCATCCAATGCAGTTTTTAAAACACAGATATGGCTTTCAACTCCGGCAATAACAACCTGCTCAATACCGAGCGTTTTTAGTTTGTCATTCACAGGATCGGAAAGCAGACACGAGAAACAAACCTTTTCAATCACTTCTTGTCCTTCCGGGATATTTACTTCTGCGCAGGTTTTACCCAATCCTTTTGGATATTGTTCGGTAATAAGAAGTGGAATATCCAGAATTTTCGAACCTTCAATCAGCCGGTTCACATTCTCAAAAACCTCTGTATTATTAAAGATAACGGGCATCAGCCGTTCCTGAACATCAATAATGATAAAGGCTGTTTTCCCTTTTTTAAGAATTCCTGTTTCGGCCATAGAATTAAGATTTAATGCCTTCAAAACTAAAACAATTTTTATTCTGCATTTACGTTAATAGCTTTGCAGCGTATTTAAATTATGGAAGAAGTACAGGAACAGCCAAAACGATTTAATATTTTCAAAACAATACTTATTGTTTTGCTTTCGCTTATAGTTCTGATTCCATTGACAAGTTTGGTTCTTGCTACTCTTTATCGGGATAAAATTAAAGACTATGTAATGGATGAAGTAAACAAAGAATTGTTGACACCAGTCAGCATCAGCGATAAAGTTGATCTTACTTTGTTTCAGCAATTCCCTTATGTGTCTCTGGAATTAAAGGATGTGTTTGTACGCGAAGTATCAGCACAAACTAAAAAGGACACTTTGTTTTACTTCCGCGAAATGTATCTTGGGTTTAACGTACTTGACATCATCAACAAAAACTACAATATCAAAAAAATATCGGCTGAACATGGTGTTGTAAAAATTGTTAGGGACAAAGAAGGCAAAGGCAACTATGAAATTTTTAAATCACGAAAAGATACAGTTCCTTCTTCCTTTTCATTGGCGTTGAATGAAGTGAAGTTTAGCGATACAAGATTGTATTACCGTGATGATGCGTTGGGACAAGATATTTCTTCTTATCAGGAAAAGATAAAGCTAAAAGGAGATTTTTCGGAAAAGAGATTCAGCCTTGACATTGAAAGTAAGGGACAGTTGTATGTCTTTGAGCAGACCAAAAAAGAAATTCTGCGCGATAAAAAACTGGGAATAGAATTAGTGCTGAATGTTAATTCCGAGAAAGGAATTTATACGTTTGAGAAGGGAGATGTAACAGTAGCGCAGATGCAGGTTACATTAACAGGTGATATTCGTTCTGCACGTGCAGGTGGCGAAACAGATCTGTTGGTAGAAGGCAAAAACTTTGATGTCAGTGAAATCATTTCACTGCTTCCTGAAAATGCTGCTACCAAGCTCGCTGATTACAGCAGCGATGGAGGCCTTTACTTTAAAGCAGCATATAAAGGAAAAACGAGTGAAGAAAATTCACCCTCATTGAATGTTGATTTTGGAATTGAAAAGGGCGAGATTAGTCACAAGCCTTCCGGTATTGCGTTGGAAGAAGTAAGTGTTAAAGGAAATTATGCGATGAAGGATATCCGTAAACCAGAAACAGCAATATTGAGTGTTTCTTCTTTTCATGCATCGCTTGCAGACGGGAGGCTGAGCGGAGCTTTCAGCATTCGTAATTTTTCGCATCCTGATGTTCAGACTACGTTGGATGCGGAATTTGATTTGGAGAAATTAGCACGTTTCTTACGTCTGGATACGTTGGAAGAAATTTCGGGTAATGCATCACTAAATGCGTCTTTTCGTGCTTCGTTCGCTGATATTAAAAAGATTACCGCTGCCGAAATTACTCAGGCTACTACTTCAGGAAACGTTGCTCTTAGAAATGCCCTATTCAAATTGAAAGGGAATAAACGCAGCTTTAAAGAACTCAACGGTGATTTTGCATTCCATAACAATGAACTTAAAATAGAAAACTTCTCAGGAGTTATTTCAGGAACTGATTTTGCACTCACCGGATATTTTCGCAATATTCTGCAATACTTTCTTTTGCCTGAACAACAG
Source organism: Chitinophaga pinensis (assembly GCA_945861685.1). Taxonomy (GTDB): domain Bacteria; phylum Bacteroidota; class Bacteroidia; order SXHM01; family SXHM01; genus SXHM01. The sequence goes on from CAMAVO010000041.1 coordinate 7,611, forward strand.
TTATATATTAATGCAACTGCAAAATCAAAACTCATTAACCTTGACCAATTGCTGGAAGAAGGAAATGTAACAGAAACAACAATTGTCAATAATGAAGAATATCATCTCAATCTTTCGCCCAACCTTGCTTTTGATCTGATGTTTTCTGCTGAAGAATTAAGATTTAGAAAATTTTCAGCAAAGAAAATTCAAGGTGTTGTTAAGTTAAAAGACGCTTATTTTACTGCAAGTAACCTTTCCTTCACAGGAATGGGTGGATTGGCAAAAGCAGACCTTTCACTAATGAAAAATCCGGAGAATAATTTTGATATTTTATGCAATACAGTAATTTCAGATATTGATGTGCAGCAACTGTTTTATGAGTGCGAAAATTTCGGACAAAAATTTATAACAGATGAAAATCTGAGAGGAAGAGCAACTGCAAACATTAATCTTTCCGGAGTATTGTCATCGTCATTGAAAATGGATTTATCCAAACTGGTTGTGAAAAGCAATCTTGCAATCAGTAAAGGCGAGTTGGTTGATTTCAAACCGCTGCAGGAGCTTTCAAGGTTTATTAAAGTCGAAGATCTGAACCATGTGAAATTTGCCAGCATGAGCAACAATATTGAGATAAAAGATAAGCAGGTAATTATCCCGTTGATGAAAATTCAATCCTCTGCAATTGACCTTGATGTTTCGGGAACACATGGGTTTAACAACGATATGGAGTATCATTTCCGGGTTTTTCTCTCTGATATTTTGTTCGGAAAGGCACGTAAAGCGAAAAAAGAAAATGAAGAGTTTGGTTATCTGGAAGATGATGGACGCGGAAAAACTTCGCTTTATTTGACTATGAAAGGAAGTGGGGGAGATTATAAGTTTTCGTATGACAATAAATCTGTGAGGGATAAAATTAGGAGCGACATGAAAAAAGAAAACCAGAACATGAAAGCCTTGCTGAATGAAGAGTTTGGTTGGTTTAAAAAGGACACTGCTTCTTTCAAACAAAAAGAACCGGATAAAAATACTGAACTGAAAATTGAATGGGATGAAATGCCTGATACGCTAGGAAAATCTGAAAAGGAGAAGAAAAAAATTCTGAAAAAAGTGAAAGCTGATCAGAATAAAAAAGAAGAATCGGAAATGAAAATTGAATTTGAATAAATTTTGTGGATGAAACGATTAGTAGTTTTTACAGGAGCAGGAATAAGTGCTGAAAGCGGCATTAAAACATTCCGTGACAGCGGTGGCTTGTGGGAAGAATATAAGATTGAAGATGTTGCTACACCACATGCATGGGCAAAAAACCCGGCATTAGTTCAGGAGTTTTATAACCAGCGTAGAAAGCAGGCATTAGAAGCCAAACCAAATGCAGGACATCTGGCTATTGCAGAGTTGCAAAAGAATTTTAAAGTTAAAGTTATCACCCAAAACATTGATGATTTACATGAGCGTGCAGGTTCAAAAAAAGTAGTGCACCTGCACGGTGAAATAAAAAAAGCGCGCAGCTCTGCTTATCCAAATTTGATTTATGATATCAAAGGTTGGGAGCTGAAAATGGGTGAACGTTGCGAGAAAGGCTATCAGCTTCGTCCGTATATCGTGTGGTTTGGTGAAGCCGTTCCCGAAATGGATAATGCAATAGAATTGGTTCAACAGGCAGATATTTTTATTGTGGCAGGAACTTCACTCAACGTTTATCCTGCAGCCAATCTGCTTGATTATGCTTCTGCTGATATTCCTAAATTTTATGTCGATCCGCATCCTGATCTGGTTTACAACTTTGCTGATATACGTGTGATTAAAGAAAATGCCGGGAAAGGCTTACCTGATTTAGCTGAAAAACTGATTAAAGAATTTGCTGCCTGATGTCCTCGACAGAACTGCTTTTAAAAATTTCTGAACTTCAGTCAAAAGGAGACAAATATTATGCTCCCGGAATTTTTCCTTCACAGCGTTTTCATCTGTATTTTCCTTTTGAGCGCGAAGACAACAACGTTTTTTTTACGGCAAGCATTATTTTTATTCTTCAAAATCTGCGAGAGAAATTATCGCAGGAAGAAAAAAAAATTTCGGCAGAAATTTGCAGAAAAGCTGTTGTAAATTATTCCGATTACAAAAATAAAGACGGACTTGATACTTATAATTTCTGGAGGACAGATGGTTCAGCACATTTTCCGAATGGAAAAATTTTATCTCGTATAAAAAAAGTAAGAATACCGGATGATGCAGATGATACATCACTGATTTACCTGACTTTAAATCCAAGCTACGAAACAGCTTTGTGGCTGAAAAATAAATTATCACAACATGCTAACCTCAGCAAAAAACAAATCACCAATACTTTTCCCGAATACAAAAATCTGAAAGCATATTCCACTTTCTTCGGGAAGAATATGTTCATTGAGTTTGATGTATGTGTATTGTGCAATATCCTGTATTTTGTTTTTCAGAATAAACTGGAATTAAATCAACATGATCATGATTCTATTTCCTTTATTCGTTCAGTGATTGAGAAAAAACAATACTTGGAAAAGCCATTCTATGCTTCGCATTCCTATCCATCTGCGGCTGTGATTTTGTATCATGTTGCACGTTTGCTGGAAAAATACGAGGTACATGGATTGTCAGAAATAAAACCGAAAGTTATAAATGGATTAAATGCCTTGATTGAAAAGGAAAGTGATGAAATGAACAGAATTATACTTTCGACTTCACTAATAAGGTTAGGTGCAAAAACTAATACGGTTGAGATTGCAAATCCAAACCAGCTTACTAATCATCGGTGGTCATTCTTTCATGCAGGATTACTAACTGCATTTGAAAATTCAATTACTTACAACTTTGCTGGAAATTCTTTAGTCCATTTAAAATATAAATGTGAAGCACACAGGTTGGCATTGATATTAGAAAACATTGTTTACAGTAAATAAGAAAGCCACACTTTTAGCGTGGCTTTCTTATTTTATCTATCATTTCTTAGCTACCACACGCCTCACAACTCTCTGGATCATCTAATGAGCATGAAATTGCTGCCTGTTGTTCTTCAACAGTTTTTGGAGCTACCTGCACAACTTCTGGTTGAACAGCTGCTTGCTTCTCAACTGTGAACTTAATTGCATCTGTTGCAGCTTTGGTACGCAGGTAATACATTCCTGTTTTCAGGCCTTTTTTCCAAGCATAAAAGTGCATCGAAGTTAGCTTCCCAAAATTCGGATTTTGAACGAAAAGATTTAACGATTGGCTTTGGCAGATATATGCTCCGCGATCTGCAGCCATGTCAATAAGGTCTTTCTGTTTTATTTCCCAAACTGTTTTGTAAAGGTCTTTTATGTTTTGAGGAATTACATCAAGATTTTGGACTGAGCCGTTGGCAGCGATAAGATCGTTTTTCAATCCATCATTCCATAAACCAAGATTTACAAGGTCTTTCAAGAGGTGTTTGTTCACCACAATAAATTCACCTGACAATACTCTTCTTGTATAAATATTCGAAGTGTATGGCTCAAAGCACTCGTTGTTGCCAAGTATCTGTGAAGTAGAAGCTGTTGGCATTGGCGCAAGCAGCAATGAGTTTCTTACTCCGTGCTTTTTCACTTCATCTTTCAGAATATCCCATTCCCAGCGGCTTGAGGGTGTAACACCCCACATATCGAATTGGAAAATTCCCTGCGAAACAGGTGAGCCTTCATAACTTTCATAAGCGCCATCAACCTTTGCAAGGTCTTTGGATGCGGTCATAGAAGCATAGTAAATTGTTTCGTGAATTTCTTTGTTCAGTTTTTTTGCTTCGTTTGAATCGAAAGGCATGCGCAATAAAATGAAAGCATCTGCCAATCCCTGAACACCAATTCCGATAGGACGGTGACGCATGTTGCTTCTGCGTGCTTCTTCAACAGGATAAAAATTCCTGTCAATAATTTTGTTCAGATTTTTAGTGATTACATACGTTACCTCAAATAATTTCTGGTGATCAAGTTGACCGTCAATCACAAAGTGAGGCAATGCAATAGAAGCAAGATTACAAACTGCAACTTCTTCAGGTGATGTGTATTCAATAATCTCGGTGCAGAGATTGCTGCTTTTGATTGTTCCGAGATTTTTCTGATTTGATTTTTTGTTGCAGGCATCTTTGTAAAGCATGTAAGGTGTGCCTGTTTCAGTTTGCGATTCTAAAATGGCGAACCACAATTCCTGCGCTTTAATGGTCTTGCGCATTTTTCCTTCTTTCTCGTATTTGAAGTATAAAGCCTCAAACTCATCTCCGTATGTATCTGCCAATCCCGGTGCTTCGTGCGGACAAAATAATGACCAATCGCCATTTTCTTCTACACGTTTCATAAACAAATCTGGAACCCACAACGCAAAGAATAAATCACGAGCGCGATTTTCTTCTTTTCCATGATTTTTTTTCAGGTCAAGAAAATCAAAAACATCTGCATGCCAAGGCTCTAAATAAATTGCAAAAGAACCTTTGCGTTTGCCTCCGCCCTGATCAACATAACGTGCGGTATCATTGAATACACGAAGCATCGGCACAATTCCGTTGGATGTTCCGTTGGTGCCTTTGATGTATGAACCTGTTGCGCGAATGTTATTGATGCTTAATCCAATTCCACCAGCAGATTGAGAAATTTTAGCACATTGTTTTAATGTATCGTAAATACCATCGATGCTGTCGCTTTTCATGGTTAACAAAAAGCAACTTGACATTTGTGGCTTTGGAGTTCCTGCATTGAAAAGTGTTGGCGTTGCGTGTGTAAACCAACGCTCGCTCATCAGGTTGTAGGTTTCAATTGCGGAGTTGATGTCATCTTTGTGAATACCAACAGATACACGCATCAGCATGTGTTGCGGACGCTCTGCAATTCTGCCATCTAATTTTAAAAGATAAGAACGCTCTAAAGTTTTAAATCCAAAATAATCGTAACCGAAATCGCGATCGTAAATAATTGTTGAGTCTAAAAGCTCTGCATTTTTCTCAATAATTTCATAAACATCATTGGCAAGCAATGATGCGTTTTCACCGGTAACAGGGTCAACATACTCATACAATGCTTTCATTGTTCCTGAGAACGATTTGTTAGTAATCTTATGCAGATTACTAACAGCAATGCGTGAAGCTAATAGCGCATAGTCAGGATGTTTGATGGTGAACGATGCAGCCACTTCGGCAGCAAGGTTATCCAATTCGATGGTTGTAACACCTTCATAAATTCCTTTGATAACTTTCATTGCTACCGGCACAGGGTCAACGATGGGATTTAAGCCGTAGCAAAGCTTTTGAATGCGCGCGGTTATTTTGTCAAACTTAATTGACTCGCGTCTGCCGTCTCTTTTAATTACATACATCGGGTAAAGGTTTTGTCGTTAGTGTTGTGTATTAGTATCTATAAATCCAAATGTGTAGAACTTAAAAATCCTCATCGAGGCTAAACTGTTGTTCTGATGTGCTGCTCATTACTCCTGATTTCTGATATTCGCTAACACGTTTCTCAAAAAAATTTGTTTTGCCTTGCAACGAAATCATTTCCATAAAGTCGAAAGGATTTTTTGCGTTGTAAATTTTTTCAACGCCCAGTGAAAGCAATAATCTGTCGGCACAGAACTCAATGTACTGACACATCAACTCTGCATTCATACCAATCAGTTTTACAGGCAGTGCATCGCTCACAAATTCTTTTTCGTATTCGACTGCGTTGGCAATAATTTCTTTCACGCTGTTTTCAGGAAGTTTGTTTACTAATTGCGTGTAAAGCAGACATGCAAAATCGCAATGCAGACCTTCGTCACGTGAAATCAATTCGTTTGAAAAACTTAAGCCGGGCATTAGCCCGCGTTTCTTCAACCAGAAGATAGAGCAGAAGCTACCTGAAAAGAAAATTCCTTCTACGGCTGCAAATGCAATCAGTCTTTCTGCAAAAGAACCCTTGTTAATCCAGCGCACTGCCCACTCTGCTTTTTTCTTAACGCAGGGTAGCGTATCAATTGCTTTGAAAAGATGATTCTTTTCTGCAGTGTCTTTTATATAAGTATCAATCAGTAATGAATACGTTTCAGAGTGAATATTTTCCATCATTACCTGAAAGCCATAGAAACAGCGGGCTTCAGGGTATTGCACTTCATTTAAAAAATTGATGGCAAGGTTTTCATTTACAATTCCATCGCTGGCAGCGAAGAAAGCGAGCACGTGTTTAATGAAGTGACGTTCGTCATCATTCAGTTTGTTTTCCCAGTCAACGGTGTCTTGCGAAAGATCAATTTCTTCTGCGGTCCAAAAGCTGGCTTCGGCTTTTTTATAAAAACTCCAGATGTCATTATGCTTAATAGGAAACAACACAAAACGATCAGTGTTCTCAACCAGAATAGGTTCAACGGGAAGTGATGTTTTTGCAGGTAAAACTTCCGCGATGTTTACTTTTTCCTGGTTTTGTGTTTGTGGTTCCATATATATGTGGTTCTATTATATAAATCTTCGTTTTCTGCGGTATTTTGCCTGAAAAAAGCGCGAAAAGGTTCTTACTCAAACTTTATAGCGCAATTTGCCGCTTAAAGTCTGCCTTTCACAGACAATCTACCGATTTTTTGGAAATGAAGAAATTACGAGTTGTAATTGCTTCGATTTTCGTTGCAGCAAATTTTGGATAATTTTTTTTAGGATTCGATTCATAGTTTTAAACAATCGTGCAAAGTTTTTAACATTGCGGTAATACTGCATAGTACATACATCGATAACCCTTTTCGTGGCAAGGGTTTCAGCGGTTTGTTAAATCTGAATTAACTGACGTTAAAGAGAAATTTCTGTGTAGAAATTCTACTTCTTTATGTTCACAAGATGTTGAAAGATTGTGTAAAAGTGATTTACTTATTTTTAAAATGTTCCAGCAGGTGGATGGTTTCAAAAACTGTATAAAATAAGTAGAGAACAAGAAAGCAAACTGCGAAATGCATAGCATCGGCAGGCTTTGTCATAACATAGAGTGTTATAATGATGAGCAAGAGAAAGAGTTTGAGCATGGTTGCCGCCAGAAAATAACGGATAAACTGCTGTCCGCCCTTACTTCCTGATTGTATTGCGCCCCAGTGAAGTGCTGCAGTTATTAAAAAATACAGCGCAAGAACAAACCAGGTTTTTGCAAAAACATACTCAGCAGGCATAAAGCTATTCCAGGCAAATATGCCTGCGCCAATTGCGAGTGTAAACAGAATAAGATTTCTGGAAAAGATTAGCATATTGTTATTTCTTCAAAAAATCCCTGATTGCAAAAAACATGGCAAGAAAAACCGACAACAGTGTAAGCACTAACGTGAAAACAGGAAATTTAAGTGAAAGAACCTCGTCCAACTTTATTCCGCCCAACACACCAATAAGGATAATGGCAATCATCTGCACAGCCATTCCCGAGTAGCGGGCGTAATCGTTAAGCTGTTTTTTGGGTTCTTTGGGCTTCTCCGGATTTTCCATGCTGCATGTCTTTTATAATAGCACCCATGCTGCAGCTTCCGGTAAACATTGCGCCCGGCTCAATGGCTAATTTATTAGCATAAATATCACCGGTAAGTTTTGCCGTAGATTTAAGACTTAACAGTTCTGAAACAGAAATGTTGGCTTTAATAGTTCCTTCAATATCTGCATTCTGACATTTAATATCGCCTTCCACTTTTCCGGTTGAGCCGATTACTATTTTGCCTTTGCAGGTAATAGAACCTATTAACGTTCCGTCAATACGGATATGTCCTTCGGTCTGGATGCTTCCTTCTATAATAGTTCCGGCAAGAATACGGTTGCTTGAATTTGGGTTAACATCAGTGCCGTTATTTGACTTCTGAGATTTGTTTTCTGAGTTGAACATGAATAAATGTGTTTAATTTTCAACAGTTTGATGTGCAAACATATCTTATTTATATTTTAATAGCAAATAAAAACTTTGACACCCACATACTAACTTTGCCCCAACTTACGTTCTATAAGTAAAAGCATAATGAAAATCAGCGGTTCACGAATTCTATTTACGGTTATCTTTCTCTTTGTTTTGGCAGCAACGGCAAGGCCTCAGGGAAGGTTTTCGGTTTATGTAGGGGTAGGAGGTATGTATTATTTGGGCGATTTGAAAGAAACCGCATTGCCTGATTTTAAGACGGTGAAGTTGGCTATTAATGCAGGAGTTCATTACGATATTAATACCCGTTGGGGGGTGCAGTTGCATTATTTACATGGCATGTTGGCAGCTGATGATGGTTATGCTTCCAGTTCTTCAAAGCAACTGCGCAGGTTAAAGTTTAACACAAAGATTGATGAACTTTCGTTGCGCATTACTTTTAACATATTGAGAGAAAAGGTTGGAAGAGTTGTTCCTTATATTACAGTTGGTGGAGGTATGTTCCATTTTAACCCGACTGCTGATGGTGTGGCATTACAACCCTTGGGAACCGAGGGTCAATATATTGCAGTGGGCGATTATCCTGCACCTTATAAGCTCTGGCAGTTTGTTGTTCCGGTGGGGTTGGGTGTGCGCTACCGTTTTAACTGCAACTGGGGTGTGAAGCTAGAAGGGGTTTACCATATCACGTTTACTGATTACATAGATGATGTAAGTACTTTTTATCCTGACCCTGTTTTGTTACTGGCATCGCCCGGAAGAGAGGCTTCGGTTTATTATTCAGACCCAACGGGGGCACGAACACAGCGTTCAAACAGGGGAAGTGCTGATAAAAAGGACAGCTATATAGACCTCAGCCTTTCACTGATTTACTATTTCGGGCGGTGCGATGGTAAGAATGCCAAAGGCGACCGCTACCAAAACTGCGAAGATCTATACAAGAACCTTCACTGATTCAGCCATCAGGGCTTCAATATCATTTGCTTCTAAAGGAATATCGGCCATCAGGTCGATGGGGTTGCCGTTGGTAACCAAAATGTCGTTTTCTAAGCGGATACCTATTTTTTCTGCAGGTATATAGATGCCGGGTTCGCAAGTAAACACCATTCCGGGTTGAACGGGTTTGTTGAAGTCGCCTACATCGTGAACATCCAATCCAAGAAAGTGCGAAGTGCCGTGCATAAAGTACTTTTTGTACAAAGGCTGGTCGGGGTTTTGGTCGCGCACCTCTTTTTCGGTGAAGAGGCCAAGACCTATTAATTCCTTTTCGGTTATTTTACCTACTTCCTTATTAAACTCGCTGATGATAATTCCTGGGCGAAGCATGGAGGTAGCTTCTTTCATTACACGCAATACGGCATTGTAAACCTGCTTTTGTCTTTCGGTGAATTTACCATTTACGGGAATGCAGCGGGTAAGGTCTGAAGCATAGTTGGCGTATTCGGCAGCTACATCCATTAATAAGATATCACCGTCTTTGCACTCTTTATTATTCTCAACATAGTGCAGTACACAGGAGTTGAGGCCCGAAGCAATGATTGGTCCGTAGGCAAAGCCACGGGAGCGGTTGCGGACAAACTCGTGGATTAGTTCGGCTTCAATTTCATATTCCATAACGCCCGGTTTTACAAAGGCGAGGGTGCGCATAAATCCTTTTTTGGTAATGGCGCAGGCTTGACGGATTAACTCTACTTCGGTTTCGGATTTTATGGAGCGGAGTTCCATGAGCAGGGGAAAGCTGCGCTCGTAATTATGCAGGGGAAAGCGGTCTTTGCACTTTTTAATGAAGCGGGCATCGCGGGTTTCAACTTCAATGGTGGCGCGCAGGTGTTCGTTGGTATTGAGGTAAACGTTTTGTGCTTCGGCCACCAGGGTATTGAAGACGCGTTCGAATTCCGAGAGCCAGAAAACAGTTTTTATTCCCGAAACTTCGGTGGCTTCTTTTTTGGTGAGCTTCGCGCCTTCCCACACTGCTATGTATTCGTTGGTTTCGCGCACGAAGAGAACTTCTTTGTAGTCCTTATTCAATGAATCGGGGAAGAGGATGAGGATGCTTTCTTCCTGATCAATGCCGCTGAGGTAAAACAAATCGCTGTTTTGGCGGAAGGCCATGGTGCCATCGGCATTGGTGGGCATAATATCGTTGCTGTTGAAAATGGCAACCGAGTTTGGTTTTAGTTTTTGCGTTAAACGGTTGCGGTTTTCAATAAAGAGTTTGTTTGATATCTGAGCGTATTTCATGATGATAGGTTTTGGGCAAATATAAATAAGATTGCTGGCAAAGGTGCGGAGGGGCGAGGGCAATTTTTCAGCAATCTTATTTCTGCCACAGATTTCACAGATTAGCACAGATTTAATTCGCAGACCTAAGCCAAAAGTTTATGCAAATGTTGTTCTCTTATTTTGAATTTTAAGAGGGGTTTTTGTGTTGGAAGACTTAATTGTTTTATATTTGGACTTAATTTAATAATATTATGGCTTAATTGCTAAATAGACAGACTTAAATGCTAAATGTTTAGACTTAATTGCTAAATAACCAGACTTAATTACTAAATAGACAGACTTAAAGGATAAATAACTAGACTTAATTGCTTACTATATTTTACGGAATAATTTAATTTAAACATTTTAATATCAAATAATTATGATGAAATTTGACTTGAGACGAGTAGCCCAGAAGAAGGGCTGGACCAACGTTACTGAAGCACTGGTAAAGGGTGGAATTGAGAAACAAAAAGCCTGGCGGATGGGAACGGGGAGGATGAAGAAATGGGATGTGAAGGATATTGAAAAGGTATGTGATATTTTTCAATGTACACCGAATGACCTTTTTGTAATGAAGGCTGATGCGGGGAAGGTTTATCCACCCGAGCATCATTTATATGAATTGTTGCGGGTAAATGAGAGTACGGATGTGGTGACTTTTTTGAAATCGCAACCGATTGCAAAGGTGAAAATATTTGAGGCGGAGATGCTTAAAATAAGGATGGAGGAGTTAAATAAGAAGAAACAATGAAACCCTTCACCGAAACTCAACGCTTTACCCAATGGTGGCTATGGCTAATTATTATTGGAGTTGCAGGATTACACCTTTATGGTTTATACAAACAATTTTATTTAGGTGAGCCGTTTGGTGATAATCCTACAAGTAATGAAGATCTGGTTATGTTAGGTTTAGTTCCTGTGCTTTTAATTGTTTTGTTTTTGTTCTTGCGGTTAGATACTAAGGTTGATGCGGAAGGTGTGCATTACCGTTTTTTTTCTTTTCAGATAAACTACAAACTGAAAAAATGGGATGAAATTGAAAAGGCTTATGTGCGCCAATACAAACCAATTTATGAATATGGTGGTTGGGGAATACGTGGCTGGGGAAAGGATAAGGCGCGTAATGTTTCGGGGAATATGGGTTTGCAACTGGAGTTGAAGAATGGAGACAGGCTGCTGATAGGAAC
>CAMAVO010000042.1 GCA_945861685.1 Chitinophaga pinensis
AGGTGAATATGTATTTCCGCAAAAACAATAAGCATGCAACTGTTCCGCTGGACGAAAATGATTTGCGTCAACTAACTGAAGAAGTAGGAGAGAACGAAACAGACGAAAATTATAACCTGCTGGCAGATGCCCTGAATGACTTGCCTGAAGAACAAACGCAGTTGATTGAACTTCGTTTTTTTGACAAAAATTCATTCCTTGATATGGCACATATTTTGGGTCTTAGTGAAGCAGGAACGAAGATGAAACTATATCGCGTGCTGGAGAAACTGAAAAATAGCATTACTTTGAAACGCCAAAGAAAGCAATGAGCAAGTATAAGTTCGATAAAAATAAAAAGCCGCTGCCGGATGATGCTGAAATCAGCAAGTACAAGGATTTTGGTAAGCTGATTCATAATTATCAGCGTGCAACCAAGCCGCTGTATCATAAGCCGCTTTACAAACAGCCCAAGGTTTTTATTTTTCTGGTGATGATTGTTCTTTTAGCGCTGCTGATTGCTCATCTTGCTGAGGAAGAAGAGCACGAGAAACCAGTTCCTGTTGAACAAAAACCATAATTTATTTTATCGCGCTTAAGCGCCTTTGCGGTAAAACCTTTCCTGCCACCGTTACTTTTTCCCCATCCCTGCATTCTACGTTTTGAAATCAGAAGTCAAAACCTCTAAAAAACAGAAATCATGGCAGGCGGAAAAGAAACACCCAGACAAAAAATGATTGCAATGATGTACTTAGTACTCACTGCAATTTTAGCACTCAATGTTTCAAAAGAAGTGATTGAAGCATTTGTAACCGTTAACACATCACTGGAAGCTACGGCAGGTAACTTTGATGAAAAGAACGGAATGTTGTATGCCGACTTTGACCAGGCAAAAAGTGTTGACCCTAAAAAAGTAACAGCGTACTGGGAGAAAGCCAACCGCGCAAAAGAATTATCATCAGACCTGAATGAGTATATCCGTAAACTGAAAGTGGAACTGATAGCGGCAACTGAAGGAATAAGTATTGAAGAAGCCGATACCATTCATCTGGACTATGTTAAGAAGCAGGATGATTTTGACAGACCTACCGATATTTTAGTTGGTAATAAAGAGGACGGCAGTAACGGCAAAGCACGGGAGCTGAAACTAAAACTGAATGAATACAGCGAAGCAATGCTGGCACTTATTCCTGAGAAGGACAGAAAAAACCTGAACCTTGGTTTTGAAACGCCCGACCGCACCAAGAAAGACGGTACCAAAACATGGGAGACAAACCAGTTTTATAACAGCCCGTTAGTGGCTTCGGTGGCTATACTTTCCAAGTTTCAGAGTGATGTTAAGAATGCAGAGTTTGATGTGGTGAACACGTTGTATAAATCATTCACCAAAGAAGATTTTCCGTTTGATACTATTGCTGCAAAAGTGTTGACCGAAAGCAATTACGTATTGCTGGGTGATGAATACAAAGCCAGTGTTTTTGTGGCCGCTTTCAGCAATACTAAAAATCCGGAGATTGTTTTAGGAAAATTGAATAACGATGGAACTGCATTGGTTTCGGAATCGGGCACTGTACCTGCCAACAATGGAGTGGGAGAGTATATTGTAAGAGCAAATAAAGAAGGTATTTTCAATTACGAAGGTATGGTGAAAATGACTTCACCTTCCGGTCAGCAAAAATTATATCCATTCAAAAGTGAATACATTGTTGCTCGTCCATCTATGGTGGTATCGCCAACGGCAATGAATGTGTTTTATATGGGTGTGGATAATCCTGTTTCTATATCGGTGCCGGGCGTTGCTGCTGAAAATGTGGTGGCTACTGTTACCGGAGGAAATCAATTGGTCAAGAACGGCAACGGAACATACACCATGAAAATTCAGAAGAACTCACCGATGGAAGTAGATGTAAATGTTTCAGCTAAAATGAATAATGGTGAAACTAAAAGTATGGGTAAAATGAATTTCCGTGTAAAGCGATTGCCTAAACCGTATGCGCGTTTTGGTGAAATAACTACATCGGGCAGAATGCAGAAAGGAGTTGTAGATGCACAGATGGGACTGGTTGTTTCGTATGATCCGAGTTTTCTCTTCAACATTGTCGCAACCACCAAAGCATTTGATATTGTGCTGATACAAGGAAGAGATGTTTTCACTCACCATCAGGATGGCAGTGGAAAGTTTACTGAGGAGACAGAGCGGTTTGTGAAGAAAGCTAAACGAGGTGACAGATTAATTTTCGAAAACATAAAAGCTAAAGATGTGAATGATGTGGTGCATGATTTGAGCCCGATTTCAATAACAGTGAATTAAATTTTCACCGCAAAGGCGCAAGGACGCGAAGTTTTTCTTTGCGCCTTTGCGCCTCAGCGGTTTAATCCTACTTTTGCCATTCTAAACAAACACAAACAATTATGGCATTAAACATCAAACTTCTTGCAGAAATCTGTGAAACTCCCGGAGCACCCGGTTATGAACAACCCATTCGTGAAGTGGTTCTTCGTGAGCTGAAATCACTGGGAGTGAAAGTGAGCATTGATAATATGGGCAATGTTACCGCCTTTAAAAAAGGGAAGAACAACAAGAAAGTAATGATTGGTGCGCACATGGACGAGATTAGTTTTATTGTGAGCCATATTGATGACAAAGGCTTTTTATTTTTTCATCCGCTTGGTGGATTCGACCCTAAAACATTAACCGCACAGCGCGTTATTGTTCACGGAAAAAAAGACTTGGTAGGTGTAATGGGTTCTAAACCTATTCACGTGATGACTGCAGAAGAGCGCAGCAAAGTTCCAAAACTTACCGATTACTTTATTGACCTTGGAATGCCCGGCAGTGAAGTGAAAAAGTATGTGAGCGTAGGAAACGTTGTTACACGCGAACGCAAACTGATTGAAATGGGTGATTGCGTAAATTGCAAATCCATTGACAACCGTGTTTCGGTTTTTATTCTGATTGAAACTTTGCGCCAATTGAAAACGGTGCCGTATGATATTTACGGTGTGTTTACCGTGCAGGAAGAAGTTGGTATTCGCGGTGCAAATGTTTCTGCGTTGCAAATACAACCCGATTTTGGTTTTGGTCTCGACACTACAATTGCATATGATGTTCCGGGCGCATTGGCTCATGAAATGGTTACTAAATTAGGCGAGGGCACAGGAATCAAAATCATGGATTCATCTACCATCTGCGATTACCGCATGGTTGATTACATGAAAAAAACAGCCGACAAATACAAGATAAAATGGCAGCCAGAAGTTCTTCCCGCTGGCGGAACCGACACTGCAGGCATTCAACGCATGTCAGCAGGTGGTTCTATTGCAGGTGCTGTTTCTATTCCAACACGCCACATTCACCAGGTAATTGAAACTGCCAACAAAAAAGACATTGAAGGCAGTATCAGTTTACTGAAACATTGCTTGGAGGATTTGGATAAGTATCAGTGGGGGCATCGTTAATTACTGATCTTAAATATAATTCTCTCTTTTCTTAACTCCATCGGGGTTTGCAGTCGTATTTATGATATTTACCATTTCGGGTATTAAGAAATGGTAAAATCCTATATTTGTCTCGCTCTGATGAATTTACTAATACCTGTTAATGAGAGCTTTATTTATTCTTTTTCTTTTTATTGTTTCGGGATTGTGCAGGGTATCTGCACAAAATACAGGAACAATTTTGCAGCAAAATTCTTCAGTGGAAGGCACCTGGCAAATACAGGTTCTTAATTCGCGTAACCAGCCTTTTATTCCCGGAAATATTAATGAACTGGTTGCTGAAAACCGTCATGCTTCAGAAGTAGTTTATGTGCAGCTTGGAACAGAAGTGCGTTTGAAAATTCTATCACTTTCTGAGATAAACAGACCACAGTTTATTCCTCTCGAGAAAATCAAATTCATTATCGAATAAAATAATCAGGTGAAGAACGTTATCAAAATCCTGAGCCTCACTTTTAGCATAACGCTTACGGTTTTATTTATACTGAGTTCGGAGTTTGCAAATGCACAGCCAGCAAATGATAACTGCATTACGCCACAGGTTATAGTTATTCCCAATTCAGGAAATATTTGTATTACATCAACAACAGTTGGCGCTACGAGTGACAATACCACTAACACATGTGATGTAGGCCTTCCCGGCAATGAAGTATGGTTTACGTATACTGCCACCGGTGCTGATAATACAGTAACAGTTACGCCAACAGGTTCTCCGGCTATGCAACGCGCTGTTGTGACTATCAGCGGCACTAACTGCGTGAGCGGAACCTATAATGCCTGTAACGCAAGCGCTACCAATGGAGGTGTTGCAACCACCAACTGGACGTTCACACCCGGCACACAGGTGTGGATAACGGTTGAATCCGATAATGCCGTTGAAGGAGGATTCCAACTTTGTATAACTTCTGTTGACCAGCCTCCTGCCCCGGGTAATTCCTGCGGAACAGCATCAGTACTGTGCGACCAAAGCACCTTTACTGTAAATCCTTTCCCTAATAATAGCAGTGGTTTAACGCCTCCCTGCTTTAGCACGGCCTTGCAGCAACCTGTTTATATGCAGTTTACAGTAGGGCAAACCGGCACACTCGTATGGAATGCGGATGTGCTTGGTGCAGCCGAATACGATTGGGCGCTCTATAACATTACGGGTGGTTGTTTTGGAACCAACATTGCCTGCAATTACAATTATACATTGGGAAACAGCAACAATATAGGAATGCAGGCGGGTGGCAATTGCGCGATAACTGAATTTTGTCCGCCAACTACGGTGAATGCAGGCAACACATATCTTATCATCATTGACAATTATTCGAATAACACCGTTGGTTTTACCATGAGCTTTGCGGGAAGCACTTTTCAGATGGCTCCTACCTCGCAGTTTACTGCAAGCCCAACTTCAGGGTGCGCTCCGCTTAATGTTACTTTTAACAATACCAGTATTGCAGGCGTTTCTTCTTCCTGGAATTTCGGAAACGGTAACACCTCAACATCTAATGCGCCACCTGCACAAACCTATTCCACTCCGGGAACTTATTTGATTTCATTAACTACAACTTCTTCAACCGGCTGCACCGATGTAAGTTCACAAAGTGTGGTGGTCAATAACGGACCAACAGTAACTGTACCTGCTGATATAACTCAGTGTGCAGGTAGCACTGTTGCAGCTACAACATTTGCCAGCACGCCTGCAGGAGCAACCTTTGCATGGACCAACAGCAATACCGCAATCGGTCTTGGAGCCAGCGGAAACGGAAACATTCCTTCATTCACGGCAACCAATTCTACAGGCAGCCCTGTTACTGCAACCATTACTGTAACACCAACATTAAACGGTTGCAGCGGAGCACCTTCTACCTATGATATTACTATTAATCCGGGACCTTCTGTTTCGGTAAACTCACCAACTATTTGTGCGGGAGCAACAGCAAATCTTATTGCTACAGGAGCTACCACCTACACGTGGTCGGCAGGAGCTACAGCAACAGGAGTTGGTGCTGCCGATGCAAGTCCGGCAACAACAACTACCTACACTGTTACCGGAACTACAGCAGGCTGCACCGGCACAGCAACGGCAACAGTAACGGTAGCCAGTTCAATCAGCGTTTCAGTAAACTCACCCACTATTTGTGCAGGAGCATCAGCAACGTTAACTGCTGCAGGTGCAAATACCTACCTCTGGTCTGATGGCTCAACAGATAATCCCTTGATTGTTTCTCCTTTATCAACTACCACCTATGATGTAACAGGAAGTTCCGGAGGATGCTCGGGAACAGTAACTTCAACCGTTACAGTTAATCCGCAACCTTCTGTTTCGGTAAATTCACCCACTATTTGTTCAGGGGGCTCGGCAACGCTATCTGCAACGGGAGCTACAAGCTATCTCTGGGATACCGGTTCAACTGTTAATCCTTTGTCTGTTTCTCCGGCAGTTACTACCACTTATACTGTTACAGGAACAACAGCAAACTGTTCAGCATCAGCCACGGCAACTGTTACGGTTAGCGCATCGCTGAATGTTACCGTAAATTCACCAACAGTTTGTGCAGGACAAAATGCAACCCTTACAGCATTGGGAGGAACCACTTATCTATGGTCTGATGGCTCAACTGATAATCCACTGGTGGTTACACCTGCCTCCAACATCAGCTATACTGTTACCGGAACAAGCTTAACTTGCACAGGAACTGCAACCGCAGATATAACTGTAAACCCTGTTCCGGTGGTAAATGTAAACTCGCCTTCCATTTGTGCAGGAACATCAGTCACAATTACTGCTACAGGTGCAACAACGTACTCATGGAATAATGGTTCAACAGCAAACCCATTATCTGTAAGTCCTTCGGTAACGGCTACCTATACAGTAACCGGAACTGATTTGGGCTGTTCTGCAACAGCAACATCAACTGTTACTGTAAACCCGTCACCAACAGTATCGGTAAACTCACCAACAATTTGTGTAGATGATGCAGCAACATTAACAGCAACAGGAGGATCCACTTATCTTTGGTCAACAGGCGAAACAACAGACCAGATTTCTGTATCTCCTGTTTCTTCAACAACGTACACCATAACAGGTACTGATTTAGGTTGTTCAACAACTGTAACTTCAACAGTTACGGTTAATCAAACAACGGTTGCGCTTTTTCCGACAGCGGCAGCTATTTGTGAAGGCGAGTCGGTTGCGCTCAGTGCTTCGGGAGCAACAACCTATGCATGGTCGCCTGCAACGGGTTTAAGTTCATCTTCCGGGAACAGTGTTACAGCCAACCCTATTGTTACCACAACGTATACGGTTACAGGAACGGATAATGGATGCACTGATGATGAAACCATTATCGTTACGGTGAATCTTAATCCGGTTGTTGATTTTGAAGTACTGCCCGTTTCCGGTTGTGTTCCGATTACGGTTCAGTTTAACGACCTTAGTTCTGTTTCATCAGGAACAATTGTTAACTGGCTTTGGGCTGCTGATAATGCATCATTTTCAGATCAGCAAAACAACTCATACACCTTTACAGCACCAGGTTCTTATGATATTACACTTACCGTTACTTCCGACCAGAATTGCATCTCAACTCTTACGTATTCTGATTTAGTAACAGCCAGTCCAAATCCTGTTGCAGATATAGCAGCCAGTCCGGAATGGACACAGATTATTTCACCCGAAGTAACATTTACAGATTTGTCGTCAGGCAATCCTGTGCAATGGAACTGGCAGTTCGGTAATGGTGATGGTTCTTCGGTTCAAAATCCAGTTTACAGTTTTTCAGATACCGGAACTTATAACGTTATGCTAACTGTTACCAATCAGTTCGGTTGCACCGACAGAACTGAAATAACCATTGTTATAGCTCCGTTCTTTACACTGTATGTACCCAGTGCTTTTACTCCTGATGGTAATGGATTGAATGATGTTTTTCTTCCGCAAGGTGAAACATTGCGGAAGTATGAATTGCGAATTTTTAATCGTTGGGGCGAACAGCTTTTTGAAAGTTTCAAACCAACTGATGGCTGGAACGGAAAGTCCCGCAACTCAGGAAAGGAACTTCCCTCTGGAGTATATGTTTACAGAATTTCAGTAGAGGATGAGCACAATCGTCCGCAGGATTTTAAAGGAATTGTTACGCTTATCAGGTAACTGTAACTGAAGATTTATTTTCCCCAGCTTACCAGATACACCCCGCCAAAGATCAGAAGTGCGGCAATAATTTTCAGCACCGTTAGCGAGTCGTTGCCAAGCCCTATCGCAATAGCCGTTGCAAATACCGGTTGCGAATAAATATAAATACTAACTGTTGCAGGACTAACTCTGCTTAGCGCATAGCTGTTAAACAAGTATGCAAAAAAACTGAGCCCTACAACTACAAAAATAACACCGCCTAAAATAGGAACAGGCATAGTTGCCCAGTCTATCTCAAGAGCCTCACTCCAGCCAAACGGCAGCGACATCAGCAGGCCAAAAAAGAAAACCCATTTGTTTACCGTAAGCGGATGATATTTTTTCATCAATGGTTTTATCATAACAAGGTACACTCCAAAGAGTGACGCATTGATAAAAACCATCAAATCGCCTGGCATAGTTTCACTTCCGAATGAAAAATCTTTCCCCATAACTATTATCAAAAGAGCACCGATGATTCCCGAAATAATTCCGGTTATTTTTGCGGGTGTAATTCTTTCTTTTAATAGTAAGGAAGCGGCCAGCAAAACCAATACAGGCGTTGAAGTCATAATGATGGCAGCATTAATTGGAGTGGTTAAACTCAGTCCTTTGAAAAACAGCATCTGATTTGCGGCAATTCCCAAAAAAGCTCCTGCAATAAGTATTGGAAAATCTTTTTTCTCCACTTTTTCACGTTTCAAAAGCGCATGAAAAAACCAGAAAAGAAGCACCGCTCCAATTCCGCGTAAAACAATAAATCCGAAGGGCTTTACATACTCGGGCATTACTGCTTTGGCAATAGAATAATTGGCTCCGTAAATGATGTTGGCGCCAAGCAAGGCAAGATGCGCGCTTATATTTTCTTTTGCTTTCACGGCTTCAAAAGTAGGAATATCAACAACCTGTTCGGGCGGAATGCGTATTTTCGGGCTGACTATTACTACCTGATAATGTCAAACCGCGCAACCGAACGATTAAAACTTCTTACACCCAGCCGAATTATTCTGCCCATTCTTATTGGTCTGGCGGTTGCATCGTACATGGTTTTTTCAGCCCTGCAGGAAGAGCGTTTTGAAAAGAAGATAGCACACAACGCAAACTATATATGGGTTGATGGAAATGATAATGGAGAAGAAGATAAAGAAGAATTTGTTTTCAAGGAAGAAGGAAAAGGTGATTATGTAAAGATTACTTACCGTGATGAATTGCGCAGCATTAACTGGACATGGTATTCAACTCTCTGGATTGTTATTGCCATTATCTCTATGTTCATTCGCGACCTGAGTTATATGTATCGCATTCGTGTGCTTACCGATAATCATATTTCGTGGCGCAGAAGTTTTGATGTGATTATGTTGTGGGAGTTTGCTTCAGCTGTTGCTCCCAGCGCTGTAGGTGGAAGCACCGTAGCCATGTTTATTGTAAACCGTGAAGGGATAAAACTGGGTAAGAGCACGGCTATTGTTTTAATCACTTCTTTGTTGGATCAGCTTTTTTATATTGTTATGGTTCCTCTTGTTTTGTTAATAGTAGGAACCCAGCGCCTGCTTCCTGATTTAAGTAGTGCAGGTATGCAAGGTTTTGCCTCAGCAGGAATTAAATTATTTTTCATCGGCTTTGGATTGATGCTGTTGTATGCTATTATAATTTCGTGGGCTATTTTTGTTAAGCCCCGCGGCTTTAAATGGCTGCTTATAAAAATATTTCAGCTTCCGTTTTTACGCAAATGGAGAGAAGGTGCTGCTGAAACAGGAAATGAAATTATTATCGCTTCAAAAGAGATAAGAGGTAAACCGTTTGGTTATTGGTTCAAGGCAACTGCTGCTACGTTTGCTTCATGGACAGCTCGCTTTTGGGTCACAAACTTTATCATCATGGCATTTTTTCCGGTAAACGAACACATGCTTATTTATGCACGCCAGTTAGTGATGTGGGTAATTATGCATATCACACCAACGCCAGGTGGCAGCGGTGTTGCCGAAATTATTTTCACAGGATTTATCGGGGAGTTTATACTCTCTGCAGGATTGATAGGTAGCATTGCCATCATATGGCGGCTTATCAGTTATTACCCGTATTTATTTATCGGTGCAGTTATTCTTCCCGGCTGGATTAAGCGTTCTTATATTAAAAAGAAAGCCTGATTACCACTTCACAATCACTTTGCCCATTGATTTTCTTGACTCAACAAAACGATGTGCATCGGCTAGTTTATCTGCACTGAAAACACCGCCAACAGTTGGTTTTATTTCACCTTTCTGAACAAGGTCTACAACACTTTCAAGACAAGTTTTTAACCAGTCAGGATGATTGTCTGCTATGCGCAGCATATTCACTCCAATCATTCCGCGCGAGTTCATCAGGAACTGAACAGGATGATAAATTCCGAAATTGAAAACCATTTTCAAAGTATCCCAAATTTGTAAACCACCGCCCAGGTTTTCTGCTGCACCATAGCCCACAATTCTTCCGCCTTTGTTAAGGCTGTTAAAACTTTTGCGGAATGTTTTTCCGCCAACCGAATCAAAAGCAACATCAACTCCTTCGGGTCTCAGCTTTTTTATTTCAGCGGCAAAATCAGAAGTATTATAATTTATCGGGTAATCAACACCCAGTTCGCGCAGGTACTCTAATTTTTTATCCGACCCTGCTGTTCCATAAATAATGCATCCGTGACGTTTGCAAAGTTGAACCAGCGCTGTACCAACTCCACCGGCAGCAGCTTGTATCAAAACATGATTTCCTTTGCGCAGGCGAATCATTTCTTCAGCACAAAACCAGGCTGTGGAATATTGAACTGCCAGGGCACAGGCAACACCGGCATCCATATCTTCTCCAATCGGAACAATAGCTCTTTCATCTGTAACAACGTGTGTAGCATATCCCCCGAAACGGCTGAAAGCAACAACGCGCGTTCCTTTTTCCAATTTGTTTTTCACATCACTTCCGCAGGCTTCAACCCTTCCAACCGATTCATAACCTATAACAGCAGGTAGGGGAGGTGCATCCTGATAAAGACCGTTGCGAGCCATAATATCCGCAAAGTTGATTCCGAATGCATCTACAGCAACAAGTATTTCATTTGCAGCCGGAACAGGTGTTGGCTTTTCCTGTAACTCAAATGCTTTTTCGGGTTCTCCGTATTTTATAATGGTATAGGTTTTCATAGCTTTATAAGATATTTTCAGCAAACTTAGAATATAATTTTTCAAAACTGATTAATGTCATTATTTGTGTTGGCTAAAGCCCCCACCTTGCCAATAAATTTGCCATGTCAAAGAAAATAATCATTGAACCGTTTAAAATTAAAACGGTTGAACCCTTGCACATAGCTACAGAGCAGGAGCGCGAGCAATACCTGAAGAATGCTTTTTACAATCCTTTTCTTTTAAAATCCAGTCAGGTAACATTTGACTTTCTTACTGATAGCGGAACATCTGCTATGAGTTCTGCTCAATGGGCTGCACTTATTGATGCAGATGAATCGTATGCAGGTGCAAGCAGTTGGGAACATTTATGGCAAAGTATACACGACCTTACTGGTTATCCATACATTTTGCCAACTCATCAGGGGCGAGCTGCAGAGCGGATTTTATATGGTTATATCGGAAAGCCCGGAAAGGTTTTTATCAGCAATACACATTTTGATACTACACGAGCAAACATTGAATTCAGCGGAGCAACTGCTATTGATTGCTTAATCCCAGAAGGTTCTCAGCCATCACTCATTTATCCTTTTAAAGGAAATATGGATATTGAAAAGCTGGAAGAAATTATTCTTCAGCATAAGGCAGAAAATATTGGTGCAGTGATTTTGACTGTAACCAATAATTCAGGTGGCGGTCAACCAGTAAGTATGAAAAATGCACGTGACGTAAAACGTATTTGTTCAAAATATAGCATCCTGTACATTCTGGATTGTTGCCGCATTGCTGAGAATGCTTATTTCATAAAGCATCGTGAAAAAGAGTTTGAACATCACAGCTATTTTGACATAGCAAAAGAAATGTTTTCGTTCGCTGATGGCTGCATCATGAGTGCGAAGAAAGATGGATTAGTAAACATTGGCGGCTTCCTTGCCTTGCGTGATAAAAAACTTGCTGATGCCTGCACGAACCTCTTGATTATTACAGAAGGGTTTTCAACTTATGGCGGACTTTCAGGCCGTGATATGGAAGCACTTGCAGTTGGTTTGAAAGAAGTTTTTGCTCCGGGTTACTTAACGTATAGAATAAAAAGCACAACCTATCTTGGTGAAAAAATTTCTAAAAAAGGTGTTCCGATTTTATTGCCGGTTGGTGGACATGCTGTGTATATTGATGCCAAAGCATTGTATCCTCACATTCCTGTTCACGAATATCCCGGACAGGCTTTGGTTTGCGAGCTTTATAAAAAAGGAGGAATCAGAAGTGTGGAAATTGGTTCGGTAATGTTTGGTAAATATGATGAGCAAGGAAAACTGATTCCATCAAAAATGGAATTGGTTCGTATGGCTATTCCCCGTAGGGTTTATACACAAAGTCATATTGATTATGTAGCTGAAATATTTGATGAAATTATTGCTGACCGCAATAATGTTAAAGGATATAAAATAATTGAAGAGCCTGAGTTTCTCCGTCACTTCACTGCAAAATTTCAACAGCTGTAAATTTCGTCTGTCTGATTTCTTTAGGTTTGCCGCATAAACTTATGAGGCAACTAATTTTTTTATTCTTCAGCATTTTTTTACCAATTATTTCAGTTGCACAAACATTTAGTGTCAGCGGAACTGTAGTTGATGATAAAACAGGCGAATCACTCGCTTTCGTTAACATACTGCCTGATGCTGAAATTAATGCTACGACTACTGATATTGACGGACATTTCAGTATTACATCAAAATCCCGTTTGCATAAACTTTCATTCAGTTATGTAGGCTACGAAAATGCTATTGTTACTTTATCTGAAGAGGAGAATATAGTTATAAGGGTTAAAATGATTCGGAAAAATTTCGGATTACAGGAAGTTGTGATTTTTCCCGGTGAAAATCCGGCTCATCGCATAATCAGGAATGCAACTGCAAACAGAAATAATAACAATCCTGAACAACTGAAATCATTTTCTTATGTGTCTTATAATAAAATGTATTTCACGTTAGATACCGGTAAAGTAAGGGAAAACAAAGGCAGTATAATTAAACAAAATCCAACTTCAGACGAGGGAAAAGAAATTCAAAAATTCCTGGATGAACAATATATTATGTTGATGGAGTTTGTATCTAAACGTGAATACAAATACAAAGGAAGAAATAATGAGAAGGTTATTGCTTCCCGGGTTTCAGGCTTTAAAAACCCTGATTTTGCAATGCTTGGGACACAGATGCAAAGTTTTTCTTTTTATGATGATTATTTCAATCTGGGTCAGCAAAAGTTTTTAAATCCTTTAAGTGAAGGCAGTACTTCTAAATATTTTTTTCTGCTTGAAGACACTCTATATACTGATAAAGACAGCATTTTTGTTATCTCTTACAAGCCCTATTCCGGAAGAAATTTTGATGGACTTGTAGGGTTGCTTTACATAACTACCGATGGCTGGGCAATACAAAACGTTATTGCTGAAGCCACTGGTCAGGCAGGGGTTGGAATAAAAATACAGCAGCAATATGAAAAGAGAGAAGAACATTGGTTTCCTGTAAAATTAAATACAGATATTATAGCAAACAGTCTCAACCTAAGTGGATTTAAAATCAAAGGAGTTGGGCGCAGTTACCTTGACAGTATTAAGATTGAACAACCTGTAAATAAAAAAGATTTCAGGCGTGTGGAACTTGACATTCTTCCTCTAGCAGCAAAAAGAGAAGAGGCGTTTTGGAACTTGTACAGGAAAGACACTTTGATTGCTAAAGAAACAAAAACCTATCACGTAATTGATAGCCTTGGAAAAGCGTACAAATTTGATTTGAGGTTGAAAGCTTTATCTGCGTTGGTTACAGGAAAAATTCCAATTCGTTTTATCGATTTGGATTTAAACCGGATTATTGCAGCCAACACTTATGAATCTGTGCGATTAGGTTTAGGTATTTATACGAATGATAGAATTTCACGCTTTTTTAATGTGGGTGGTTATTTCGGCTATGGCTTTCGTGATAAGGGTTTTAAGTATGGGGCTGATGCAAGCATTTTCTTTCATAAAGAATCAGAAACAACTTTAAAACTCTCTTGGTTTCATGATATTCCCGAATCGGGTAAAACAAATTTTGCTCTAGACCGCAGACCTACATTTACTGAGGCATATCGTAATTATTTTCTGGGGCAGAGAGATATTGTTGACCAATATGAAGCTGCACTTTCATTTCGCCTATTTCAATATCTGAAAGTGCAATTATCAGGTCGAAAACAATTTAACTCACCAACTGACAATTATTTGTTTGGTAAATCAACAGAAGGAATTACAGCAGGTGTAAACCGCTTCGAATATACCGAAGCAGAAATCGGTTTTAAATTTGCTTTCCGTGAAAAATTTTTACGTGCCGGCAGAATGGAGTTTTCTACCGGAACAAAATTCCCGGTAGTATGGCTTACAGTTACCAAAGGTTTTAATAACTTGTTTGATGGTGCTTACGATTATTGGAAAATAGTAGCGAAAATTGAGAAATCATTTTACATCAAATCGCTTGGTAATGAAAGTATTCAGGTAATAGGAGGTATAGTAACATCAGATGTTCCTTATGCAAAACTTTTCAATGGCAGAGGTAGTTATCAGAAATATCCGATAGCGACTGAAAACAGTTTTGAAACAATGGGTATGAATGAATTTCTTGCCAGCCGTTATGTTGTTTTATTTCATAAACACGATTTCGGAAGTTTGTTGTTGCGCTATAAAAAATTTCGTCCAAATATTGTTTTGCTCAACAACATTGGCTTCGGTTTTTTAAGTAATCCGAAAAATCATTTTAACCGCGCAGCACGTTCATTTGAGAATGGTTATTTTGAAACAGGTCTTGCAATAAATAATATTCTGCGGGTTAATCTTTTGGGTTTGGGAGCTAGTGTTCACTATCGTTATGGCGGTTATCAAAGAGCAGAAGTCATCGACAATTTTGCATTCAAATTGACGATGACTCTTGCTTTGACGAATTGATGATTTATTTTTTAGTCAGTAAATCATCTTCTTCAAGATAACTGTTAATCACTTTCACTAATAAATCGTTCAGGTATTCAACATCGTATTTTCCAATGGTGGGTTCAATATGTGAGTTTCCAATTCCACTATGGTCAGTCAGAAAAACATATGTTCCGCCTGTAGAAACTGAAAGAAAGCGCATCAGGAATTCTGTGTTTTTGTCCACACCGCTTGATGCAACAGGTATTACACGAATTCCTTTTGCTGCAGCAATTTTTGTCACTTCCTGAATCTTTTTGATGTTCTCATCAGTCAGGTGCGGTGGCGCATCCAGAACAAAAAACATAAGACGTGCAGCAGCACTTGAACTCCATTCATGATTTTTTATAGCATCTTCAAAACCTTCTTCCACTGCTTCTTCATAATCACCGCCACCGCCAGCACTTTGCTCATTTAATTGTGACAATGCAACGCTCATATTTTCTGTAAACGGGAATGAACGAACAACATAATCGTCACCTTTATCACGGTATACATTGTTACTCACACGCACCGTTAGCATTTGCTGTTGTGTTCGTTTTACCCTTGAAATAACATCATTCAGTTCTTCGCTGATATATTCCATTTCGTCACCCATTGAGCCGGTAGCATCAATCATAAACATAATGTCGAGAACCTTTGAAGGTTTTGTTGCACCAGCAAAATCCAGTTCAATTGTTTTAGCAGAAGTTCTGGCAATTGTTTGCGAAACAAAATTTGTTTTGTCGCCAACTTCTACTTCAAAAACAGTTTCACCTTTTTCAAATAGATTGGCAAATAAAAATGCTTCACCTTTATTGTCGGTGCGGGTTTCCCAGATAACTTTTCCGCTGCGGTCTTTCAGGCGAACAGGAACATCTTGCACAATGTCTTTTCCGTTTTTTACTTTTACTACAAAACGTTCTTCAGGATTAAATTTCCAGGTTTCTTTCATCTTACTCCAGTCGCTTTTTTTCAATACATCGGTGAAAAAATCCCAGTTTTGGTTGTCGCACCAGTTGCCGGCTGTCAGCTTTCCGGCAGAAGAATATTTTTCAGGCTCCGCCATCATTTTTTTTGTTTTTGATTCACGTTCGGCTTTTGATGATTCTATTGCAATTGATTTCATTTCTCTGCTTATTCTTTCTGAATAAGCTTTTGCAGGTGAAGATTCTCCATCGCTTAAAGTTGCCGGAGCCATGTCGTATGCGCCATCGGCTGAGGCTTTCCCGGCTGCTGATTTACTGTCAGAAGAGAAAAATCCAACTATTTCATCAGCAAACGATTTATCGCTTTCAACTTCAACTACAGCTTCTGTTTCTTCTCTGGTAATAGTTACTTCAGATAATTTCTCAGTTGTGGCTTCAAGCAAAAAATCTTCAGCAACTGTTTCGCCATTTTTTATTTTAACGCCTGAACGTATGATGGTTTTATATCCGACATAGTTTACTTTTATATTATACGTCCCGGAAGCTATTTCTTTGATGGAATAATTTCCTTCGGTGTCAGTAGTTGTTCCGGTTATTAAAATGCCTTTTTGTTCTAAAGTTAAGTTTGCGAATGCAATGGCATTGCCTGTTGTTTTATTTTTCACGGTTCCTGAAAGTGTTGTGGTTTCAATAAAACCTAATCCCATGCCGAGTGCGGCAATTACCGGAATAATTAAGAAGAGCAGCGTTTTCATGTTTAGATATTTTTTAAGGTTTGACAAAAGGGTGAATTTGTCTGATAGATGCAAGTGAAAACATAATTCCATAAAAGCGCGAAAAAATCTTTTATTATTGTCGTCTGAAAATGAAAACCATTATCATCATTCCTGCGCGTTATGCATCTACCCGCTTTCCGGGAAAGCCACTTGCCGATATTGGCGGAATGACCATGATTCAGCGCGTGTATGAACAGGCTGTAAAATCAGGTGTCGCAAAAAAAGTTGTTGTAGCCACGGATGATGAACGGATTTTTGCGCACGTAAAAGATTTTCTTGGAGAAGTAGTCATGACTTCCGCAACGCATAAAAGTGGAACAGACAGATGTTTTGAGGCATTGGAGAAAACAGGAGAAGAATATGATGTGATAATTAATTTGCAGGGCGATGAACCTTTTGTTCAGCCTGAACAATTGCATAAACTGGCTGAATGTTTTTCTGATTCAAATTGTAAGATTGCAACTCTTATAAAAAAGATTAAAAACGAAGAAGACATTGAAAACCCAAATGTGGTGAAGCTTGTTAAAGACATAAATAATTATGCCTTGTACTTCAGCCGAAGAGCAATTCCTTATAACCGCGAGAAAGAAAATTCACCGACATATTTCAAACATCTTGGTTTGTATGCTTATCGCGCTGAAACACTGAAAGAGATTACCTCGCTCCAACCGTCTTCGCTTGAACTTGCTGAATCACTGGAACAATTGCGCTGGCTTGAAAACGGATATAAAATCAAAGTAGCTGAAACTGAACTGGAAAGCATAGCAATTGATACTCCATTAGACCTCAAACGTGCAGAGGCACTTTATTTTTCGCGCTAAATTTTTACTTTTGCAGTTAAATGAACCAAACTGGAAAATATATTTCTGAACTTTTGCTTGAACACGATTGCGTGGTTGTTCCGGGTCTCGGTGGCTTTGTGGCCAACTATGCTCCTGCACAAATTAATGGTTCACGACATACTATTTTTCCACCGTACAAAAAGATTGTTTTCAACCGCAAACTGAAAAATAACGATGGTTTACTGGCTGAATATATTTCGACAGTTGAAAATAAGTCGTTCAGTGAAGCTACAAGTTCATTGAATCTGTTTGCAGAAAATGTAATCCAGCGACTTAACAAAGGAGAAACAATATTGATTGAAAGTATTGGCACGCTTGTAATGGGCGGTGAAAACAATATTTTGTTTGAAGCCAATACCAACAGCAATCTGCTGCTCTCTTCTTTCGGTTTCGACAGCATTCAGGCTTTGCCAATTACCCGCGAAGAGAAGCGAGTTAAAGAAACTGTTTTTCAAAATCGCGGAGCAAAACCGGTTGAGCGCAAAAGTCTTTTCAGAAGAATAGCTCCCTATGTTGCAGTTCCATTGCTTGTTTTATTACTGTGGTTGCCTTTTGCAACGGGTGTTATAAAAGAAG
Organism: Chitinophaga pinensis; assembly: GCA_945861685.1. Classification (GTDB taxonomy): domain Bacteria; phylum Bacteroidota; class Bacteroidia; order SXHM01; family SXHM01; genus SXHM01. The sequence goes on from CAMAVO010000042.1 coordinate 17,882, forward strand.
ATAAAATCAATTTTTCGCGTATAAACCCTTTTTACAATGCACCTGCATCGGTTTATAGTCCCGCAGATTTTTTTGAACCCTATGCTGCACCAGCACAATATGCTTCTCTGTTTGATTATGAAGCTGAAGGGAAATCCGTGAAATATTCTTTTGTTGAAAATAATACGGTTACAGATAGCCTAGCAGCAGGGGTGATTGTGAGTTTGGGTGAAGAGATGGTTGAAGACACTTCCGTTCCTGAAATAGCAGCAGTAGCTATTGTAAGAAACAGATACCACATCATAGGTGGTGCTTTTAAGTATAGTGATCTGGCAGAATTATTAGTTGCCGATTTGCGCAAAAAAGGTTTTGGCGCATACATACTTGACGAACCAAACGAAGAGTTACAAAAAGTAAGTTACGAAGGATTTCCTACCAAAAATGAGGCTCTTGAAAAGCTAAGTCAAATTCAGAACGAAAACCCGGATGCCTGGGTTTACAGGAAAGACTGATTACTTTTCTTTCTTCTCTCTCGAACCTTTGTAGAGTTTAGCTGCAACAAAAAGGAGCAGCCCGAAAATAAGCAGTCCGCCCAAGCCCCAAAGGAAACCAAATTCATCTCGAAGAATTATTATAAATACGATTGCAAACAGCAATACTGTTGCAATTTCGTTGAAGAGACGAAGGATAAAAGATGAAAAGTTGACCTCATCATTTTGCAATTGATTGTAAATTTTTTGGCAATACAAATGATATAAGACCAATGAGAAAACAAAAGCAAGTTTTAACTGCATGAATGCTTGTGTAATTAATCCGAACTTAGAAAATAGCAACCAGCCACCTGTAATCAAAACAAAAATCATAGATGGCCAAGTGATGATATACCACAGGCGGGTTTCCATGGTTTTGTATTGCGTTTGCAAAATGTCTTTTGCTGGTTGTTCTTTTTTCTCTGCTT